>NZ_JAAXYC010000533.1 GCF_018619185.1 Streptomyces sp. McG3
AGCGGGGTGGGCGCCGGAGCCGGGGCCTGCCACGGGTCGGCCTGCCGTACCTGCTGCACCTGCGGCGCGTGGGGAAGGGCCGCTTCGGGCGCTTCGACGGGCGCGGCGGCGGGCGGCGCCTCGGTGGTGAGCAGTTCGTCGGGGATGAGGACCACCGCGCGTACGCCTCCATAGGGGGAAACGGAGTCCACCGAGACCCGGAAGCCGTAGCGGGCGGCGAGCATCCCGGAGACGGCGAACCCGAACTGCGGCGGGATGCCCAGGCTGGAGACGCTGATCGCGGCCTGGGGGGAGAGGAGTGCCGCCGCGCGGTCCTTCTCCTCCTGGCCCATGCCGAGGCCGGCGTCGTCGACGATGAGGCAGACGCCGGTGGGCACGGCCTGGATGTTGATCTCGACCGGGGTGCCGGGGGCGGAGTAGTTCGTGGCGTTGGCGAGCAGTTCGGCGAGGACCACGGCGACGGGTTCGACGGCGCGGCTGACGACGGCGAAGTTCACCTGGCCGTTGACCCGGACCCGGTCGAAGTGCCGGATACGGCCCTGGGCGCTGCGGGCCACGTCGAAGACGGAGGCCACGGTCTCGCGCCGGCCGAGCCAGCCGCCGCAGAGCACGGCGATGCCCTGGGCGCGCCGGCCGAACTGGCTGTTGGCATGGTCCATGGCCATCAGGTCGGCGAGGATCCCGGGGTCGTCGCCGTACTTGCGCTGGGCCTTCTCGATCACGACCTGCTGTTCGTCCGCGAGGCCCTGGAGGGTGCGGACGGCGGCCTTGAGGACGGCCTTGGTCTCCTCCTCGGCGTCCTTGCGGACCTCCGCCAGCTCGGTGGACTGACGCTGGAGCAGACCGTTGTGGACGACGTGGAGTTCGTCCCGTTGGCGCAGGAGCGCGTCGCGCTCCTGGCGCAGCTCCGCGTGGTGTCTGCGGAGCTTGACGTTGGTCGCGCGAGCCCGCAGAACGGCACCCACGGCGACCAGTGCTACGACAACCAGCGCCCAGATGACGGGGCCCTGTGGAAATGTCATGAGACTCACTTCAAGTGCCATGGCGGAAACGGCTTGACACCCCGTCAGGCGGCACGCAGCCAGGGCTCGTTCGCCACGACCGTGCGCCGCTTCGGGAGGTGCCCCTCCGAAGGTGGGGCCGAGGATCTCATCCCTCCCGGAATGCCCCCATACGCCATCAGCCCACTGGAAGTAAGATGATCTTATCACCGGCCGCGCGTTGAAATGTCAAGGCCGCCACGCCAGTTGCCAGTCGACTCACAACGTTCACATTGCGGAGACATGGAGGACGGCAACCGGTCGCCGTTCGCCGGAGGTTGGGCGGCGGGCCGGGGGCGGCGGCCCGCCTACGGGTTCTCGTGCGCCGGCGACGGTCCGGTGGAGTCCCGGATCTCCAGTGACCAGGCGTGGTGGCGGACGGTGTCGGGGGCCGCGCGGCCCGCGAGGATGTCGCAGAGCAGCTCGGCGCAGGCACGCCCGTACGCGGCGGGGCGCAGGTCGACCGCGGTGACGGGCGGTGCGGCGCCCCGGGTCGCGGTGCCGTCGACGCAGGACGCGACGAGCAGACGGGCGCCCGACCGGGCCGGATGTCCGGCGGTCGCCCCGGACCCGCCGGGCCTGCCGCCCCCGCCGCTTCCTTCGCGCCAGCCGCTTCTGCCGTCCCCGTCGCTTCCGCCGCCTCCCCCGACCTTCCGGCCGAGGGCCGCCGCCGCACGCAGGACGCCGGGGGCGGAGCCGTCGGGGGCGCAGATCACGGCGTCCACGGCGGGGTCGGCGGCGAGCAGTTCCCGGGTGGCCGCCTCGGCCTCGGCCGGGGTCGAGGCGAAGGGCACGGTGCGCAGGGTCACCGTCACCCCGTGGGCTCGCCCCCAGGACCCGGCCGTCGCGCGCAGGGCGGTCGCCCAGGCGGAGGAGCCGGACGGGGCCAGGAGTGCGGGGCGGCGGGCGCCGCGTTCGGTGACATGGTCGAGGAGGGCGGTCAGGGAGGCGGCGTTGTCGCAGACCACGGCGCCGCTGGGGCCGCTGGCCGGGCCGAGGTAGCGCTCGCCGGTCACCACCGGGACGCCCGCGTCGAGCAGCCCCGGCACCGCGCTGTCGCCGGCCTCGGGGTCGATCACCAACAGGCCGTCGACGCGTGAGCCGATCCGCCCGCCCGCCGCACCCGAGGGCGCGAGCAGCACCATGTCGAGCCCGTCCTCCTGGGCGCGCTCGACCGCCCCGAAGGCGAGGTTCATGTAGTAGTCCAGCCGGGTCGCGGTCGCCGGCAGATGCAGCCCGACGGCACCCTCGCCCAGCGCACCCGCAAGACCCACATCCCGGTCACCGAGGGGTATTACGAGGACGACTGGTTCCGCCCCGGTCCGGCGGGTGACGACGCCTTCCCGCTGGTCACGGTCGACG
>NZ_JAAXYC010000055.1 GCF_018619185.1 Streptomyces sp. McG3
CCTCACGCCCCCGCCCCTCACGCACCAGGCCCGCAGGCCGTCCGCGGTGACGACCGTCGCGTGGACGCGTTCGTGGCCGCCGTCGCCCTTCAGCCCGTAGACGGTGCTCCGCCGCACGGAGGGGTGGGTGGTGAGGAAGACTCCAGCTCGGGGGCGTACACCTGGCCGGCGACCACCGCGATCTTGTCCTTGATCCGGTCGACCGGTCGGAGGGGAGCCGGTTGCGGTGGTTGAAATGCCCGCCACGAGGGTGTCGGCGGGCCCTATTCGCAGGCGACCCCGTCTCCGTCGCGGTCCAGGTGCCCTCCGTACCCGGGATCGCCGGCTCTGATGGGCGCGGCGCCGGCGGCGCGGACCGCGGTGCAGTTCTTGTAGTACGCCGACGTACTTCCTGAGCCGTCACTGCCTGTGTCCTCTTCGCGGGGCACAGGCTTCTTCTCGGGTTTCGGCTGCGGTGGTGCTGCGGTGACCGTTACCCGCACCTTCTTGATCTTCGTGACCGTCGGGGCCGGCTCCGGGCTCGCGGTGACCGTGACCTTTGCCGTCTCCGTCACCGTGACGGTTGGGCCTGGCTCCGTCTTCGCTGCGGCTGTTTGCACGACCTGTGGCTGTTCACCTGTAGTGCCGATTCCCACGCCCAGGACGAACAGTGCGCCTGCGGCGGGGAGTACGACACGCTTGCGCGCCCATCGTGGACCGCCAGGCGGAGGAGGTGTCGGCGGCGTGACCATACCGCCCTGCCCCCAGTCGGGCTGACGCGACGGGTGCTGCGGGCTGTTCCAGTCCATGGTCCCCCCAGGATGCTTCGTGGAGGCATGAACATAGCGAGATGGATACGACCGGAGGATCTACTTCTTCCGTTAGTGACGGAGTTGTGATCAAAGAACGGGGGAATGGTGAATCTGAAGGATCCTGCGGGCGTAGAGCGCCCCGGTCGCCCGGTCGAGTGGGTGCAGCGGATGCGTACTGCTGTCCTCGGCCCGGCTCAGGCGCAGTCGGGTGTGCATCGTGTTCGAGTGTTCGACCTCGTCTCAGGCCGGCCCGCGGATCGTGGTTGTAGCCTCGTGGGATGACTGCGACCTTCGACGAAGCCGTCCGCGCCCGGCTGCGAGCCGCCAACATCTGGTACGTCGGGACCGTGTTCGCGGACGGAGCACCGCAGGTCAGCCCGATGTGGGTTGACCTCGAAGGAGAGGGGGAGCTGACGTTCAACACGTCGACCGGCCGGGTGAAGGAGGAAAACCTGCGCCGCGACCCCCGTGTCTACCTCTCCCACGCGGACGCCGTCGATCCCTTTGACCGAGTGCAGATCAGTGGCGAGGTGGCCCGCTTCATCGAGGGTGACGAGGCACACGACCGGATGGACCGGTTGGCGCGGAAGTACCTGGGCAGCGAGCGGTTCGAGTGGACCATGCCGGGGGAGCAGCGGGTCGCGGTGATCGTGCGCCCTGTCAAGGTGCGGCACATTGTCGGGGTGGAGCGTTTCCGGCCCGGCGGCCCCGTCCCCGCTCCCTGACCCATCCACGCCCCCCCCAGAGCCGCTTCGGCTCACCGGCCGTCTCCTGTGCCCCGCAGTATCGACGCGCGGTTTTCGCGTACGTTGTCGAGTTCGCCGCCACCGGCTTGCCTCGACGCGGCGCGCAACATGTCCGGCGACGGCCGGCCGCCGGACACGGATCTCGGTGCCGTCGTATCCGCATCGGTCCGGGGAGACCTGGCGATGTGTCATGCGCCCCCCGTTCGTCGGCGAGGGCCCCTGGTTCGGAATGAGGCCGGCAAGTGGACCGGTCAGGCGCTGACTCACGGCGGCAGCATGCCTCACGTACTCCGCGCCGGCTGAAACGTATAAGTGATGTGCCCCACAGCGGCACGAACGTGAGAACACGCAACGCTCTGCCGGTCATACTGATTGTCATGACACCGACGGCCATATCCGTGGGCGCCTGCTGTTCGCTGCTGCGCGCAGGCTTCAAGCGTCCGGCCGAGATGTCGCGTTCGAACGACCTCTCGGGGCTCGTCGACGCCCGAGGCGGACCGGTGGACGGTGCCGTGTTCACCGATGCGGAACTCCACCGTCAGGAGTGGGGCGGCGTGTTCGCCCGGATCCGCGCCTGCCTCGACTCGTGCCCCCGCCGTGGCTTGCGCCTTTGCCCACCACGGCTGGACCTACCGCACTGCCGACGCGCCGGTGAGCGAGCCGAAGCGGTCGGACCATCCCGAGCCGTCCGACACCACCGCGTGGGACTCGGCCGAGGTGCTGTACGTCGCATCACCACACCAACGGGTCTTCGGCACCCGGAATCCGGAGCCGATGCCGCTGCGACAGCCGCTCGGGGACGTGGCCTGGTATAGGGACGCGATGATCGGCCACGATGATCAAGGAACGGTCGTAGTCGGCAGGTGCACGAGTCCGAGTGGGAAGACAACGGGAAGCCCGCTCCGTGCGGGCTCGGGCAGAGTCCTTCCGTTCGCTCGCGATCTTCTGTCGCAGTGTCATGCCTGGGTGGTGTGGCAGGAAGGAGTCAGTCATGAGCCTTCGAGCGCTCGCCCGCATGTACGCCGACGGCGAGATATCGACGACGGGGGTGCTGGCCGAACTCGACAGACGCGTGGACATTCCTCTGTCCGAGGGGCAGCGCGGCCTGTGGGCGCTCGCCAAGATGGAGCCGGAGACGTACGCGTACAACGTTCCCGTGTGCCTTTCGTTCGCGGACGTGGATACCGCGGCGCTTCAGGCCGCGTTCCGCGACACGCTTTCCCGGCATCCGCTTCTCTCGGCCGTGGTGCGCGAGACGGATGAAGGGCCGCGTCTGTCCCACGGAGACGCGGACGGTTTCTTCGTCGAGTACGTGGACATCTCCGATGTGCCGTCCGGTCGGGTGTTGAACTGTTTGAAGGAAAGGGCGAGGCAGCCGTTCGACCTGGCCGGTGGTCCCTTGGCCAGGCTGTCCGTCCTGCGTCGCTCCGCGTCCGAGGCATACGTACTGCTGGTCGTTCATCACCTCGTGATCGACGGGGTGTCGGGGCGTCTCGTCATCGACACTCTGTTCCGTTCGTACCGGGCGAGGGTCGAAGGGCGGGACGTGCCGGTCGAGGTGGGTTCCGCCTCGTTCGGTGAGTTCGTCGCGTGGGAGCGGGACGAACTCGTCGGCGAACGTGCCGAGGAGGACCGTGCGTTCTGGGTGCGGGAGCTCGCCGGAGCGGACGTTCTCACCGGGTTACCCTCGCAGGCGGCTCTGCTGCCGGACGCGCCTCATGTGGGCGAGGTACACACCAGCCGGCTGCCGAACGAGCAGGCCGCCGCTATCACGGCCTTCACCGCTGCACAGGAGATCAGCCCGGGGATCTTCTTCCTGGCGGCCTTCCTGACTCTGCTGCACCGGTACACCGGAACCGAGGACCTCGTCATCGGGATGCCGGTGGCGGGGCGCCCGACGGAACACTTCGACCCGGTCGTCGGCTGCTTCGTCAACACGCTGCCCATTCGGAGCAGACCGAGCGCCTCCGAGGAGTTCACGTCGTTCGCCCGGCGCGTACAGTCCACGGTGCTCGACGTACTCGAGCACGGGACCTACCCGTTCCACCGGATCGTGGGTGATCTCGGTGCCCGGGGCGTGAATCCGCGGTCGCCCCTCTATCAGATCGTGTACAACTACCAGGATTCCGCTCTCTCCGGATACCTGGGCGAGCGGGCCCGCGCCACCGGTGAGACGGACTTCGAGCTCGTCGACGGGCTGTACCAGCTGGGTGAGTACGACCTCACGGTGGACGTGGCCCCCGGTGACGGGTTCCTGGTGAACTGGAAGTACCACCCCGACGCCTTCTCGGCCCCCGCCGTCGCGGGCATGGCAGAACACTTTGCCACCCTGGTCGACAGCATCCTCGACTCGGACGGGCAGTCGCCGATAGGCAGACTGAACCTGCTCGACGACGAGGAACGGCGCGTCGTCGAGGAGGGGAACCGCACCGAGGCCCACTTTCCCACGCACCGGACCTGCTGGGATCTCTTCGCGGAGCAGGCAGAGGCGAACCCGGACGCTCCGGCGGTCACCTACGGGGAGCGGACCCTCACCTATCGCGAACTAGCCGACCGCAGCTCGGCGTTGGCACAGGCGCTGACGCGTCGAGGCGTCGGCCCCGGGGAGGTCGTGGGGGTCTGCTACGAACGGTCCATCGACCTCGTCGTGGCCCTCCTCGCCGTCATGCGGCTCGGTGCGGTGTACCTGCCCCTGGACGGCCGGCTGCCGGTCGAACGCCTCTCCTACATGGTCGAGGACAGCGGCGCGCAACTCATCATCTGCCATGAGGCGGTGATGGACAGGCTGGCCGCCCTGGGGACGCCGAACGCGCGACTGTACCCGACGGACCGCCCGGACGATCAGGCCGCCCGGGCGTGGGCGGCGGCGGGGCAGGCGACCGCCGCCGCACCGGACTCGCGAACCTCGACACCTCCGGCCGCCTACATCATCTACACCTCGGGCAGCACGGGGAGGCCCAAGGGCGTCGTCGTTCCGCACACGGCGCTGACCAATTTCCTGCTGGCCATGGCGGACACGCTGGGAGTGGCGTCCACCGATCGGCTGCTGGCCATCACCACGCACAGCTTCGACATCGCGGCCCTGGAGCTCTACCTCCCGCTGATCACCGGCGGGCAGGTCTGCGTCGGTGAATCGGCCACGGCCGCCGATGCCACGTTGCTGACCGACAAGGTCGCCGATTGGCGGCCCACCATCATGCAGGCCACTCCGGCGACCTGGGCCATGCTGGTGCGCGTCGGGTGGCAGAACACCGAGGGCGTCCAGATGTTGTGCGGCGGCGACGCGTTGCCCGACGGCCTGAAGGACGAACTCGTGGCGCGCGGCGAGGCCTGGAACCTGTACGGGCCCACGGAGACGACCATCTGGTCAGCGGCCAAGCGGCTGCGCCGTGAGGAGCCGGTGACCATCGGCAGTCCCATCGCCAACACCCAGCTGTACGTCCTCGACCAGAACCTGAGTCCCCTGCCTGTGGGCGTAACCGGCGAGCTCCACATCGCAGGCGACGGGGTCGCGCTCGGCTACCACCGGAAGCCGGAGTTGACGGCCGAGCGCTTCCTGGACAACCCGTTCGCCCCTGGACGGCTGTACCGGACCGGCGACCGCGCGCGCCGACTGCCGAATGGCGAGATCGTCGTCCTGGGCCGGATGGACAACCAGGTCAAACTGCGCGGCCATCGCATCGAACCCGGTGAGATCGAGGCGGTGCTCGATGCCCACCCGGCGATCGGCCGAAGCGTCGTCGTGCTCGAACAAACCGGGCTGTCGGACAGGCTCACGGCCTACTACACCGGGAAAGGGGCCGCGCCGGTCGACGCCGCGCTGCTGCGCGCGGAACTCGCCAGGACCCTCCCCGCCTACATGCTGCCCGCCGCATTCGTGGCCCTGGACGCCTTTCCGCTCACGGCGCACGGCAAGGTCGACCGGGCGAAGCTGACCGAGGCCGCCCGGACGGTGCCGCTCCCGGCCGCCGCCACCCCGGTGGCCGCGCTCGACATCGAGCGGGCCGTGCGCGGGATCTTCGAGGAGGTGCTCGGTTCGCGTGACATCGATCGTGCCGCAGGCTTCTTCGACATCGGCGGAGATTCGTTCGCGGCCATCGAAGCGGTGGAGCGGATCAACCGCGCGTTCGGCTGCTCGCTGCGGCCCACCGGCCTCTTCGCGCACCCGTCCGTCGCGGCGATGGCCCGACACCTGACGGGGCTGCTGCCCGCTGGACAGGCACCCGCTGGACAGGCACTTGCTGGACAGACGCCTACGGCGCAGCCGGTCGAGCCCGAGCAGCACCCTGATCCGCGCCCTGCCACTCCGGCGGCCGACGACGCCTCGCTCGATGACGCGATCGCGGTGATCGGCATCTCCTGCCGGTTCCCGGGGGCCATGGACCATCGCGCGTTCTGGTCCGCGCTCGTGGAAGGACGCAGCGGCGGCACGTCATGGTCGGTCGAGGAACTGCGCACGCTCGGAGTGCCGGAGGAGCTGATCACCCGACCCGGATACGTGCCGCAGCGGTCGGTCGTGGACGGCAGGGCGGAGTTCGACGCGGCGTTCTTCGACATCTCCCCCCGCGACGCCGAGTTCATGGACCCACAGGCGCGCTTGCTGTTGCAGCACGCGTGGCAGGCGTTGGAGGACGCCGGTTACCGCCCGGAGGACGTTCCCGGGACCAGCGTCACCACGTCCACGAGCACGAACTTCTACCAGGCCCTGCTGCCGGCTCTGATGGCGAACGCGTCGGGCCCGCGTGTCCTGGCGAGCTCGGAGACCTACGCCGCGTGGCTGTTCGCCCAAGGCGGCACGGTGCCCACGATGATTTCCACGAAGCTGGGCCTGCACGGCCCCAGCATGGCGGTGAGCACCAACTGCTCCTCGGCGCTGAGCGCGGTGCACGTCGCCTGTCAGGGACTCCTGGCCGGCGATGTCGAGCAGGCGATCGTCGGCGCGGCCAGCCTGTTCTCCGCGGGGGAACTGGGATACGTGCATCAGCCGGGCCTGAACTTCTCGAGCGACGGGCGCAGCCGCGCGTTCGCCGACGGCGCCGACGGCATGTCCGGCGGTGAAGGTGTCGGCGTGGTCGTCCTCAAGCGCGCCCGTGAGGCGATCGCCGCAGGCGATCACATCTACTGCCTGATCCGCGGCATCGCGGTGAACAACGACGGCGGCGACAAGGCAGGGTTCTACGCGCCCGGGGTGCGCGGCCAGGCCGAGGTGATCCGCAAGGCGCTGGACAAGGCGGGCACGGACCCGTCGACGATCAGCTACGTGGAAGCGCACGGCACGGGCACGAGGCTCGGCGATCCCATCGAGGTCGCGGCTCTGACCGAGGCGTACCGGCACTACACGGACCGCAGCCAGTACTGCGGCATCGGCTCGGTCAAGAGCAACATCGGCCACCTGGACGCGGCCGCGGGGATCGCCGGCCTCATCAAGGTGGCCCTGTCCCTGCAGCACGGCGAGGTTCCGCGGACCCTGCACTGCGACGTGGCGAGCGCGGAGATCGACTGGGACGAGTCGCCGTTCTTCGTGGCCGACCGGAATCTGCCGCTGGACGGCGACGAGCCCGCGCGGGCGGGACTGAGCTCCTTCGGGATCGGTGGCACCAACGTGCACGCGGTACTGGAACAGGCGCCGACCGGTGCGCGGGCCCCCGGACGCCCCGGCCCCCAGGCGGTGGTCCTCTCGGCCCGCGACGGGGAGCGGCTCGGCGTCCTCGCGCGGCAGCTTCTGGAGTTCCTGCCGGGATACCGGGACGCGCACGGCGATCTGGCGTCGCTCGCGTACACGCTGCAGGTGGGGCGGCGGGCGATGGCCGAACGCGTGGTCTTCGTCGCGAACGACGTCGACGGGCTGATCGCGACCCTTCAGGACTACGTCGGGCGCGGTGCGCGCGGAACGGTGTTCGAAGGGACGGCCCGACGGCCCGAGGACCCGCTGCTCGGCCTCTTCGATCGCCCCGGGGAGCTGCGTGACCTGGTCGCCGGGTGGCTCGGACGTGGGGAGTGGGACAAGATCGCGCCCCTGTGGGTCAACGGCGTCGACGTCGACTGGCACGCCTGCCACGGCGCGAATCCGCCGGTGCGGGTGAGCCTGCCGACGTATCCGTTCGCCGCGAAACGGTACTGGCCGGCCGCCGAGGCGGTGCCGGTCCCTCGGGCCACCGACCCACTCGACGCGGCATCGTTGCTCGTGGCCGCGGCCGGGCCCGAGAGCGTCGAGACGTTCCTGTCCGGTCGCACGTCCGCCACGGACGAGCTGGACCGCCTCTCGCGCCCGCTCGTGGTCGCACAGCTCGTGGCGGCGGGACTCTTCGACGCGCCCGTTCGCCGCGACCTGATCGGGCAGGAGGTCACGCCGCCCTTCGCCCAGTGGCTCGACCATACGGTGACCGTGCTGCTGAGCCACGGAGAACTCGTGCGTGAGGGTGCGTTCGTGGCGCCCAGGAAGAGTGCGCCAGGCCTCGAACAGGCGTGGCGCGCCTGGCGCGCGTGGAAGGACACCCGTGCCGACGATGCGGAGCTGGCGGCCAAGACCGGCCTGACCGAGCGCATGGTCGAGGCCTTGCCCGCGATCCTGTCCGGGCGGACGAAGGCCACGGCGGTCATGTTCCCGGGCGGCTCGTTCGAGCTGGTCGAACCGGCGTACCGGGGGAACGCGACGGCCGACTACTTCAACGAGGTGACGGCCGGCGCGGTGCGCGCGGAGGTGGACGCCCGCCGCGACGGGATCCGCCTTCTGGAGATCGGAGCGGGCACCGGCAGCACCAGCGAGCGCGTCTTCGCCCGGCTGACGGGCCGTGACCTCGCCGAGTACCGCTACACGGACGTCTCGAAGGCCTTCCTGATCGACGCGGAGCGCCGGTTCGCCGGCCACGTGCCGTACGTGTCCTTCTCGACGTTCGACGTGGAGCGGGAGCCCGGCGTACAGGGACTCGACCCGGGCGACTACGACATCGTCATCGCCAACAACGTCCTGCACGCCACCCAGGACATCGTGCGGGCGGTGCGTCACGCCAGAGCACTGCTGCGGCCCGGCGGAGTCCTCGTACTCAACGAGCTCGCCCGGAACGACTGGTGGTCGCACCTGACCTTCGGGCTCCTCGAAGGGTGGTGGCGGTTCACGGACGGAAGGCGTATCCCGGGCGGACCCGCGCTGTCCTCGGACGCGTGGCGCGCAGTGTTGCGGGAGTGCGGGTTCGACACGGTTGAACTGCTGGCGGAGCCCGCCCGCGAACTCGGCCAGCAGGTTCTGCTGGCGCGCGCCGGTTCGCCCGTCCCGCGCCGGGATCCGCGGCCTGCCGGGCCCGGTTCGGTCGCGGAGCGGGTCCGCGCGGCCGTCGAGCGGATCCTCGCCGAAACGCTGAAGCTGACCGCGGACGATCTCGCGGCCGACAAGCCCTTCGCCGACTACGGACTGGACTCGCTCACCGGGGTCTCCCTGGTGCACCGGCTCAACGAGTCGCTGAGCACCGACCTCGATCCGAGCGTGCTGTTCGAGAACCCGTCGATCAGGCGGCTGACGAGGTTCATCGTCGACGAGGAGGGCGCCGGCATCGTGGCCGCGGTGCCTGGACCCTCTGCCGTACCCGAGCCGTCCACCGGAGCGGGGCCGTCCGCGGAACCTGAAGGTTCCGCCCTGCCCGAGCCGTCAGCGGTACGCGAGCCGTCTGCCGTAGCCGCGCCGTCTGCCGTAGCCGCGCCGTCTGCCGTACCCGCGCTGTCCGGCGGTGGCCGGGAGCCCGTCGCGATCGTCGGCATGAGCGGCCGGTTCCCGGGCGCCCGGGATACCGACGAGTTCTGGGACCTGTTGGCCTCCGGCCGGGACGCTGTCTCGAAGGTGTCCCGCTGGGACCTCGCGTCGCTGGGCAGCGTCTGCCTGGACGGCGGTCTCCTGGACGACGTCGACGCGTTCGACCCGCTCTTCTTCGGGATCTCCGGTGCGGAGGCCGTCTACATGGAGCCGCAGCAGCGGCTGTTCCTTCAGGAAGCGTGGCGGGCGCTCGAGGACGCCGGCCACGCGGGCGATTCGCTCGACCGCGACCGGTGCGGCATCTACGTGGGCTGTGCCGCGGGCGACTACCTGGATCTGACGGGTCCGTCCGACTACCCGGGCCAGGCGCTGTGGGGCAACATGAACTCGCTGGTGCCGTCCCGCATCGCGTACTACCTGGACCTGCACGGGCCGGCGATCGCGGTCGACACCGCCTGTTCCAGTTCGTTGGTCTCCCTCTACCTGGCGTGTCAGGCGCTGTGGGCGGGCGAGGTCACCACGGCGATCGCCGGCGGGGTCTACGTCCAGAACTCGCCGCGGCTGTATCTGGCGGCGTCGCGGGCCGGGATGCTCTCCCCGACGGGCCGGTGCCGTGCGTTCGACCAGGCGGCCGACGGATTCGTGCCCGCCGAGGGAGTCGGTGCGCTGGTCCTCAAACGGCTCTCGGACGCCGAGGCGGACGGCGACCACATCCACGGCGTGATCCGTGGAATCGGGATCAACCACAACGGCACGACGAACGGCATCGCCGCGCCGAACGGGACCTCGCAGGAACGGCTGATCCGGCAGATCTATCAGGACTTCGAAATCGACCCCGCGGGGATCGGGTTGGTCGAGGCACACGGCACCGGAACCAGGCTCGGCGATCCGGTGGAATTCCGTGCGCTCGATCGCGCGTTCCGCGGCTTCACGGACGCCGAGCGGTTCTGCTCGCTCGGCTCGTCCAAGGCCTCCATCGGCCACGCGCAGGCCGCGGCCGGCGTGATCGGCGTCATCAAGGCACTGCTGGCGATGAGGCACGAGGTGATCCCCGGTCTGCCCCACCACACGGAGACGAACCCCAGTGTCACGTTGGCCGGCAGTCCGTTCTTCGTGCACACGGAGCCGAGGCGGTGGGCCGTGCCCGAAGGCGGCAGGCGGCGCGCCGCGGTCACGTCGCTCGGCGCGAGCGGAACCAACGCCCACGCTGTCATCGAGCAGCCATCGGAGCCGTCCGCGCCGCCGCGGAGCAGGCCGGACCGGGACCGGTTGATCGCTCTGTCGGCGGCGACGGAGCACGCCTTGCGGGAACAGGTGGTCCGGCTCGCGCGCCACTGCCGCGAACACCCGGACCTCGATGCCGGCGACGTGAGCCACACCCTGCTGCTCGGCCGCAGGCACCTGCGCCATCGATGGGCGCGTGTGGTCCGGGATATCGCAGAACTGGAGAGCCAGTGCACTGCCTGGCTCTCCGGGCAGGACATTCCGGCGCGGGGCTCGGACTCGACGTTGCGGACACTCGCCCAGCGATTCCTCGACGGTGAGGCACCGGATTTCGCCGAGCTGTTCCGCGACAGCCGCTACCGCCGCGTCGCGCTGCCCGGCTACCCCTTCGAGAGGGAACGCTATGCGCTGCCGGTCCGCGCGGCGGCGGACGACGGGCCGCGGCGCGATGGGGGAATCCTCACCGGCGACGAGTTCTACCTGCGTGAACATCAGGTGCGGGGAACCGGGATCGCCCCGGGGGCCATGTATCTGCGGTGGGCCGCGGCAGCGGCGACGCGGACCGCGAGCGACGCCGTCTCCTTGCACGATGTCGTCTTCTTGCGGCCCCTCTCGGTGTCCGGGGTGCCGCGCGCACTGCGGGTGGCTCTTCGCGCGGACGGCGACATCACCCGGTTCACGGTGTCCTCCACGGAGTCCGCCGGGGACGAGCCCGTCCTCCATTGCCAGGGCGAGGTGTCCGCCGCGAAGCCGACGGCCGCGCAGGCGATCGATCTGCCCGCGCTGCTCCGGGATTTCCGGTCCACGGCATTCGACCCCCTGCGGTTCTACGCCGAGTGGCGGGATCGGGGCATCGCCTACGGCCCCACGTTCCAGGGGGTCGTGGCGGTGCACCGCGGTGACGACGCGGTGCTCGCCGAACTGCGGCTGCCCGGCACGGCGACAGGAACCATGGACGGCCCCCTCCCACACCCGGCGCTGGTGGACTCGGCCATGCAGTGCATGCGCCTGCTCGACGGCGACGATCGGGTCGGGTTGGTGTTCACCATCAAGTCGGCCGAAGTCCTCGCCCCCGGCGCGACCACCATGTGGGCCCTGATACGCCGTGCCGGGGACGCGCGCGGCGCGGAACGGATCGACATCGACCTCGCGACCGGCGACGGCACGGTGTGCCTGCGGCTGCGGGGCATCGCAGGCCGTCGAGCCGAGCAGACGCCGGACCCGGCGGACGGCGCCGTCACGCTGGTGCCGGTGTGGGATCCCCTTCAGCGGACGGAATCCGCGACGTGGCCGCGGAGTTCCGCATCCGTGGGCATCATCGCGCCCCCGGGGCGGGCGCGGGACGCTCTCCTCGCGCGCCTGCCACAAGCGCACGTCGTCGCGGACCCGTCGCAGAGTACGCACGACGACCTGGAGACGTCCGTCCGGTCGGCCCCGGAACTCGACCATCTGATCTGGGTGGCGCCCGGCGCCGTGGACGACCGGTCCGGTGCGAGCGTCGTCGAGGGCCAGGCCGAAGGCTCGCTGCATGCCTTCCGCACGGTGAAAGCACTTCTGGCCGCAGGGTACGGCGATCGCCCCTTGGGCCTGACCCTGATCACCGAGCGGGCGCACGCCGTCCATGAGGCCGAGGTCGTCGACCCGGCGCACGCCGGTGTCGCCGGCCTGGCCGGGGCGACCGCGAAGGAGTACCCGGCCTGGCGGGTGCGCGCGGCGGACGTCGAGGACTATGCCGCGGCTTCTCTCGACGCGGTGCTCGACCTGGCCGCGGACCCGGACGGCAATCTGCGTATCCACCGCGACGGCCGGTGGCACGAGCAGCGGCTGATGACCGTGCAGCCGGCCTCGCCGACGTCGTCCCGGCTGCGGCAGGGCGGCACGTACGTCATCATCGGCGGGGCGGGCGCCCTCGGCACGGTCATCGGCGAGTACCTGATCCGCCGGTACCACGCCCAGGTGGTGTGGCTCGGACGCAGGCCGCAGGACGCGCGAGTCGAAGCCGCGATCGCTCGGGCGACCGGCGCGGACGGGCCCGCACCGCTCTACCTGCGGTGCGACGCCACCGACCTCGCTTCCCTGCGTGCGGCGAAGGACGAGATCGTACGACGGTTCGGCGCGGTGCACGGCGTCATCCACTCGGGCCTCGTGTTCGCGGGGGAGAGCCTGGCCCGGATGAGCGGGGCGCAGTTCGAGGACGTGCTGCGCGGCAAGGTCGACGCAAGCGTCCGGTGCATGCAGGTGTTCGGCGATGACTCGCTCGATTTCGCCCTGTTCCTGTCCTCGATCAACTCCTACCTCAAAGCCATCAAGCAGGCGAACTACGCGGCGGCCTGCACGTTCCTCGACTCGTTCGCACCGACGGTGCGACGCCGTCACGGCACTGTCGGCAAGGTGCTGAACCTGGGCTACTGCTTCAACAACGCACCCGCCGAGGGAGAGCGGGGCGCGGTGGTCGGAGCGCAGGCGCCGCTCATCCAGCCGGACGAGCTGACGGCGGCGATCGAACGGCTGTGCGCGGTGCCGGTCAGCAGGCTGACGTTGATGAAGTTCTCTCCCGCGCTCAACAACCGGGGCATCGTTCTGGGCGACGACGAAGTCATCCTCCCCACGGCTGTGCCGCCGGACGCTGTGCCCGCCGACGTCCAGGAAACGGCGGCGGCGCCGGGCGGCGAACCGGAGCCGCCACGCGCCCGCATCGCAGAGCTGACCGCGCTCGCGATCTGATCGCGGCCTCCGAAGGGACTGATCATGAAACAGCTGCTGCTCGACTTTCTCTGGTCCCATCTGCGCACGCTCGGCGCGTTCCGTGAATCCGGGCAGACCCCGGAGGCCGCACGGGAGTCGGCAGGCCTCGCGCCGGGGTACGGCGCCTGGTTCGACGAGTGCCTGCGCGTCTTCGAGGGGGCCGGCTACATCGATCGGCGGGACGGCCGGATCCTGCTCGACGACGCCGTGCGGTATCGGCCGATCGAGCAGCTGTGGCGCGAGTGGGAGACAGGAAAGCCCGCGTGGCGCGAGAATCCCGACCTCGCGGCCACCCACCTCCTGGTGGAGACCACCTTGCGTGCTTTCCCCGACATTCTCAGCGGACGGCGACCGGCCACCGAGGTCATCTTCCCCGGGGGATCGCTGGAACTGGTGCAGAACGCCTACGCGACCAACCCGGCGTCGGCGTTCTTCAACCAGGTGCTGGCCGCCGACCTGGTGGCGCGGCTGCGACGGCGGGCACGGGACCTGACCGCGGATGGCGCGCGGATCCTGGAGATCGGCGCCGGCACGGGTGCCACCAGCGCCGTCGTCCTGGAGGAACTGCGCTCCGCGCGGCTGGATGTGCGCGAATACTGCTACACCGACCTGTCAAGGGCCTTCCTGAACCACGCGGAGCGTTCGTTCGGTGCGGCACATCCTTGGCTGACCTGCGAAATCCTGGACATCGAGCGCCCGGTGGCGGATCAGGGCCTCACCCTCGGCGGGTACGACGCCGTGGTCGCCGCCAACGTCCTGCATGCCACCCGGGACATCCGCCACACCCTGCGCAACGCCAAGGCGCTTCTCCGGCCCGGCGGACTGCTGTTCCTGAACGAGCTGACCGCGAACAACCTGCTCAGCCAGTTCTCGTTCGGCCTCCTCGACGGATGGTGGCGCTACGAGGACCCGCACCTGCGCATCCAGGGCAGCCCGCTGCTCTCCACGGCCCACTGGCGGCACGTCCTGACGCGGGAGGGATTCCACGCGATCGCTCTGCCCGCGCAGGATGCCGAGGATCTGGGACAGCAGATCATCGTGGCCGAGAGCGACGGCGTCATACGGCAGGCGACGGCCACACCGCGCCCGTCCGCGCCGCACGGAGCTCCGGTGCGCGAGAGTCCGGCGCGGGCCGTGGCAGACCACAGCGCCGGGAGCGAGCCCGGAGACCGGCTGCGCGCCCACATCGAGGCGGTCGCGCTCGATGTGCTGGCAGAGGCGTTGGACATCCCGCGGACGAGGATCGGGCGGGGCGAACCCTTCTCGAACTACGGGCTCGACTCGATCTTCGCGGTGAACGTGGCCCGGACCCTCGGCGGGACGCTCGGCATCGACCTCGACATCACGGTGCTGTTCGAGCACAACACCCTGGCCGAACTGGGCGAGTTCATCGTCTCCGAATACGCCGAGGACCTGCGGGACGTGCTTCCGCCGGAGCCCGCACCGCCGGACCGGGCGCCCGGTTCTGTACGGCCTCGATCTCGGCCCGACCTCGACGAGACCCCGCTCGACGGCATGGCGATCGTCGGCATGTCCGTACGCTTCCCCGGGGCCGACGACGTCGACGAGTTCTGGCGGATCGTCGAGCGGGGCGGACGGTGCATCACCGCACCGCCGGAAAAGCGTGCGGACTGGGCGGGCCACGGCGACGAGACAGCCGAGCTGCGGGGCGGATTCCTCGACGGGGTGCATGAATTCGACCCTCTCTTCTTCCGCATGTCGATGACCGAGGCGCGCCAGGTGACGCCGGAGCTGCGCCTGCTGCTGATGACGTCGTGGAACGCCGTCGAGGACGCGGGCTATCGGCCGGCCGAGCTGCGGAAGCGGCCCACGGGCGTGTTCGTCGCCACGACGCAGAGCGAATACCGGCCCGCGGCCATGGACCTGATGAGCCTGCCGTCGCCCGCGATGGTGCCCAACCGGATCTCGTACCTGCTCGACCTCAACGGCCCCAGCGAGCAGTGCGACACGACCTGCTCGTCCTCGTTCGTGGCCCTGCACCGGGCGATCCGGTCCATCCGCGACGGCGAGTGCGAGCAGGCGCTCGTCGGCGGGGTGAACCTGGTGATGTCGCCCGCGGGTTTCGGCGGGATGCGGGCCGCGGGGATGCTCAGCCCGCACGGTGACGTCCGGCCCTTCCAGCAGGGCGCCGACGGTACGGCGCGCGGCGAGGGCGTCGCCGCCGTACTGATCAAACCCCTGAGCCGGGCCCTGGAGGACGGCGACTTCGTCCACTGCGTCGTGCGCGGCACCGGCGTGGCCCACGGCGGCAGGGGTGTGTCCTTCACGGCACCGAACATCAGGGGCATGAAGACAGCCGTGGCGCACGCCTACGCCGACGCCGCGATCGATCCGGGCGCCGTGGACTACATCGAGACCCACGGCATGAGTTCGATGCTGGCGGACAGCGCGGAGCTGGCGGCGCTCGGCGCCGGACTGCGCGGCGAGGACGACAGCGAGGACGTGACGTATCTGGGCAACGTGAAGCCCTGCATCGGGCACACGGAGGTCGTCTCCGGCCTGGCCGCACTGGTGAAGACCGCACAGGCGATGCGGCACGGCGTGATCCCGGCGCTCCCGGGCTTCGGGCGGCTGCACCCCGACCTCTCCCTCAAGGGGACGCGTCTGCGCATCGCGGCGCGGAACCTGCCATGGCCCGAGCGCACCGACGACGCCGGTCGGCCGCTGCCGCGCCGCGCGAGCATGAACAGCTTCGGGATCGGCGGCGTGAACGCGCACGTCGTGCTGGAGCAGCACATCGCCCCCGCGAACCCGGACGACGACCCGGGTGCGCAGGTCCTTGTGCTCTCGGCGCGGAGCGTCGACGCTCTGCGCGAGCGGGCGCGCCGGCTGACGCATCGGCTCGACGAAGCGGATCCGCGCTCCTGGGCGGACATCGCGTACACCTTGCAGGTCGGCCGGGAAGCGATGAGCTGCCGGCTGGCGTTCGTCGCGCGGAGCACGGACGAGGCCGCTCGGGTGCTGGGCGGTTGGCTCGCCGGCGACCCGGACACGCTCGCCCGCGTGGCGTTCGCCGACGGCGTCGATCCTGCCGACGGCGCCGAGCACGACGGGAAGCCGACGCGGCTCGACCACGTACCGGAGCACTGGGTCGCGGGCACGTCCATCGACTGGGACCTGATGCATCGTGGCGCACGACGCAGGCGGATCACACTGCCCGGGTACCCCTTCGCGCGTCTGACGTGTTTCGCCGAGCAGGCGCCGCGGGCGGATCAGGCCTCGCACACAGGCGTCGGCGCCGGCCCCGCGGACGGCGAAGCCTTCGTCGCCGACCTCGTCGCCTCGGTGCTGGGCCTGTCGCGCCACGAGATCGACGGCACGAGATCGCTCGCCGACTACGGTCTCAACTCCCTGCTTCTGGTCGCGATGCTGGGCCGGATCAGCAACGCCTTCCCGGGTTTCCGGCCGGAATGGTGGCAGCCGCACGACACCTTGGACGACGTGGTCGCGAGGCTGCCCCAGGCGCAGGCCCGCCCCACGCGCGCACCGGCCCCGGAGCTGGTGCGCCTCAACGGCGCGACCGGGGGCAGGCCGGTCTTCTGGATCCACGGCGCCCTGGCCGGCGTCGAGTCCTACCGCACGATCGCCGAGCGGATAGACCGCCCGTTCTACGGCATCCAGGCCCGTGGCCTGCTGACCGAGGACGAGCCGATCGAGGGCGTCACGGCCATGGCCGAGTACTACACCGAGGCCATCCGCTCGGTGCAGCCCGAGGGGCCGTACGACATCGGCGGATTCTGCCTCGGCGGCATCGTCGCCTATGAGGTGACCCGGCGGCTGCAGGCGCAGGGTCAGGACGTGGCCTCGCTGACGATGGTGGACTCGCCGGACGAGACCGGCCTGGCGAAGTCGAACGCGAACGGGTTCCAGTCGGCGCGGAGCGCGGCTCTGCAGGTCGTCAATTCCATGCTCTGGCCGGCGGGGGAGAAGGACCCGGCGGTCCCGCGTGCCCGTCTCGTCCACCGGGACGAGGTCGTGGAGGACCTGGACGAGGACGCGTTCGTCCTGCGGCTCGCGGAGTTGGCGGCCGAGCGCGGGCTCGCCATGAGACCCGCCCAGATCGCGCGGTTCGTCAGTCGCAACATGGCGATCCAGCTCGCCTACCGGCTCGGCGAGCACACCATCAGGCCCCTGCCGCGGCCGGAAGCCGTCGTGTGCACCTACTTCCGCAACCGGCGGAGGCTCTTCCTGGGCGAGGTCGAACCCTACTTTCAGGTCACCGGCGAGACCTTCTCCCTCGACCACGTGAACTACCAGCAGGACTGGGCGCGCGAGATGCCGGGCCTGCGCCTGGTGGAGATCGACGCCGCGAACCACATGACGATCCTCAACGACGCGGGGCCGCTCGCCGCGATCGAGGAGACATGCCTGGCGCTCTACGCGCACGACGAGATCGGGGCTTCCCGTGGCTGACCTGACCGCCGCCCGGACGTACGGCCGCCACGAGCCGGTGGCGATCGTCGGCATCGGCTGCCGACTGCCGGCACACATCGAGGACCCGAACGCACTCTGGCAGGCTCTGCTCCAGGGTGTCGACGCGGTGCGCCAGGTGCCGGCCAACCGGTGGAACGCCGCCGAATGGGCGGACGCGGAAGCGTCCGGCGGGGCGGCGAACCGCCGAGGCGGATTCCTCGACGACGTCACGGGATTCGACGCCGAGCACTTCGGCATCCCACCGGCCGAGGCACGGCAGATGGACCCGCAGCAGCGGATCGCCCTGGAGGTGGCGTACGCCGCGGTCGAGGACGCGCGGCGTTCCACAGAGAGCCTCGCGGGCACACGCACCGGTGTCTTCATGGGCGCGATGTGGCAGGAGTACCCGCTGTTCACGCAGGGCGCCGCCGAGGCGATCCACGCCCACTCGGCCATCGGCTGGGACAACTCGGTGATCCCGTCCCGCATCGCCTACGCGCTGGGGCTGCGCGGCCCCGCGATGGGCGTGGCGACCGCGTCGAGCTCCTCCTTGGTCGCGGTGCACCTCGCCGTGCAGAGCCTGCGCTCGGGCGAGTCGGACTTCGCACTGGCCGGCGGCGTCAACCTGATGCTGCATCCGAACACCTCCGTGGCCCTGACGAAACTCGGCACCCAGAGCCCCGCCGGTCTGTCCCGGGCCTTCGACGGCGACGGCGACGGCTACGCCCGGGGCGAGGGCTGCGCGGTGGTCGTGCTGCGCCGGCTGTCCGACGCGCTCGCCGACGGTGACCGCGTCTACGCGCTGGTGCGCGGCAGCGCCGTCAACAACGACGGCGCGACGGACGGACTGACCGCCCCCGGCCACCAAGCGCAGACGGAGGTGCTGCGGTCGGCGTGGGAGAACGCCGGCGTCGCTCCGAGTGCGGTGTCGTACGTCGAGGCGCACGGGACGGGCACGCCCCTGGGCGACGTGACGGAGGCGGGCGCGCTCGGCACCGTGTTCGGGCCCGACCGGCCGGCGCCGCTGCGCATCGGCTCGGCGAAGACGAACTTCGGCCATCTCGAACCGGCGGCCGGCGTGCTCGGGCTTGTCAAGGCCGCGCTGGCGGTGCACCACGGCGTCATTCCGCCGAGCCTGCACTTCCGCACACCGAACCCGCGCATCGACTTCCCCGCCCAAGGTCTGGAAGTGGTCACCGAGGCAGCCGCGTGGCCGGCCGGGCCGCGGTTCGCGGGGGTGAGCAGCTTCGGATACGGCGGCACCAACGCGCATCTCGCCCTCGGCGAGGCGCCCGAGTGTGCCCCGGTGCCGGCCGCACCGGACGCGCGCGGTCCGGTCTGCCTGGCGGTGTCCGGTACGAGCCCGCGCTCGCTCGCGCGTAACGCCGCACGGTTGGCGAGCCACCTCGGGCAGTCGCCCGGGACCGGGCTGTCCGACGTCGCCCACTCATTGGCGACGACCCGCACGCACCACCCCACGCGCGGCGTGGTGATCGCCGGTACGACGGATGAGGCGGTGGCCGGTCTGCGGGCGCTCGCCGCCGACGAGAGCCACGACGCGGTGGTGACGGGCGCGACTGCCGGTCGCGGGCGCGTCGCGTTCGTCTTCCCCGGCCAGGGCGCCCAGTGGTGGGGGATGGGCCGGTCGCTGTGGGAGCAGAACGACGCGTTCCGCGCGGCCGTGACGGCCTGCGACGAGGCCCTCACCCCGCACACCGGGTTCTCGGTCGCCGCGGTCGTGCGGGGGCAGGACGGTCTCGCGCCGCCCTTCACGCGCACGGACGTGGTGCAGCCGGCGTTGTTCGCGATGTACGTCGGTCTCGCCGCGATGTGGCGTGCCTGGGGCGTCGAGCCCTCGGCGGTCGTCGGCCACAGCCAGGGGGAGGTGGCCGCGGCGGTCGTCAGCGGGGCGCTGAGCCTGGCGGACGGCGCTCGCATCGTGGCCTCACGCGCCCGGGCCGTGCACGACCATGCGCCGGACGGGGCGATGGGACTCGTGGAGCGCCCGGTCGGCGAAGTCAGCGAGGAGCTGGCGGCCTACGGCGAGGCGCTGTCCGTCGCGGTGGTGAACACCGCGCGATCGACCGTCGTGGCCGGAGACGCCGAGGCGGTGGACCGCTTCCTCGCGCGCATGGAGGCCACCGGCGCGTACTGCCAGCGCGTGGACGTGGACTACGCGTCGCACAGCCCCCACATGGACGCGCTGCTGCCCGCGCTGCGCGAGCAGCTCACGGGCCTCGCCCCCGCGGACGCGGGGGTCGCCTTCTATTCGAGCGTGACGGGGGAGCGGGCGGCCGGGCCGGAGCTCGACGCGGAGTACTGGTGCCGCAACCTGCGCCGGCCGGTGCGCTTCGATCGCGCGCTGGAACGCCTGCGAGCGGACGGGTTCGGCGTCTTCGTCGAGGTGAGTCCGCATCCGGTGCTCCAGATAGCCCTGGCGCAGGGAACCGAAGCCGACGGGGCGGCCGTCGTGGTGGGCAGCCTGCGCCGCGATCGCGGCGGGATCGAACAGGCGCTGCGGGCGCTGGCGGAGCTGCACACCCAAGGGGTCCCGATCCCGTGGGAGCGGGTGTCCTCGACCTCGGACACGCGCAGAGCGGACCTTCCGACGTACGCGTTCGAACGCCGCGGCTACTGGCTGGACGAACACGACGACGCGATCCCGGTCGCCGACAGTGCCTCGTGGCGCGAGGACGTGATGGCACTGCCCGAACCCGAGCGTCCGGGATCGATGGTCGCACTCGTCACGGAGGAGGCCGCGGCCTTGCTCGGCCGGCCCGCGGAAGGCCTGCGCCCCGACAGGACGCTGCGCGAACAGGGCCTTGACTCCCTCATGGTGGTCGAGCTGCGCAACCGGCTCAGCGCACGGACTCGGGTCCCGCTGCCCACCGTGCTCGCCTTCGACTACCCCACGCCGCAAGCGATCGCGACACTGCTGCTGACGCACGCCGACGCGCGGTACGAGGCCCCGGAAGTCTCGCCCGCCGTCGCCGCGGTGCCCGTGCGGCCCGACGATGACGACCCCGTCGTGATCGTGTCCATGGCCTGCCGCCTCCCGGACGGGATCGACACGCCCGAAGCGTTCTGGGAACTGCTCGTCGACGGACGCGAAGCCTCCTCGCCGTTCCCACAGCGCTGGGACGGGTGGGATCTCGGCACGCTCGATGAGGCGGAGCGCGCCGCGACCGGCAGGCGCTTCGAGCGCAAGGGCGGCTTCGTCCGTGACGTCGAGGACTTCGACGCGGCGTTCTTCGGACTGAGCCCGCGTGAGGCGCTGTCCCTGGAACCGCAGCAGCGGCTCGTTCTGGAAGTCGTCTGGGAGGCACTGGAGCGGGCCAATCTGCGCACCGCGTCCCTCGAACGCAGCAACACGGGCGTCTACATCGGCGCGATGAGTTCGGACTACGACGTCGCCCGGCGCTGGGACGTCGGGAGCAGCGACGGCTACAAGATCACTGGCAACGGGTCGAGCCTGATCTCCGGGCGGGTGGCCTACACACTCGGCCTGTCCGGGCCGGCGCTCACCATCGACACCGCGTGCAGCTCGTCGCTCGTGGCCCTGCGCCTGGCGTGCGAGGCGCTGCGCAGCGGTGAGTGCGACCTGGCGCTCGCCGGCGGAGTGACCGTGATGAGCACCCCGCAGATCTTCGTCGAGTTCAGCCGCCTCAACGGTCTCGCGGCCGACGGCCGCTGCAAGAGCTTCGCCGACGACGCCGACGGGACGAGCTGGGCGGAGGGCTGCGGCGTCCTGGTGCTCAAGCGGCTCTCGGACGCGAGGCGCGACGGTGACCGTGTGCTGGCCGTCGTTCGGGGCACCGCCATGAACCAGGACGGCCGCAGCCAGGGGCTCACCGCGCCGAACGGCCTCGCGCAGCAGCGCGTACTCCGCGGTGCCCTGGCCGACGGGGGACTGGCCCCGGCCGACATCGACGCCGTCGAAGCGCACGCCACGGGCACCGTGCTCGGCGATCCCATCGAGGCCGGCGCCCTGGCCGCCGTGTTCTCGGGCCGCGTGCGACCTTTGCATCTGGGATCGGCCAAGTCCAACATCGGCCACGCTCAAGCGGCTTCCGGAGTCATCGGCGTCATCAAGATGGTGATGGCTCTTCAGCACGAGTGGCTGCCCCGCACGCTCCACGCGGAGAGGCCGAACACCCGGATCGACTGGACCGGCGGCGAACTGGAACTCCTGCGGCAGCCGAGGAAGTGGCCGCGGACACGGCGCGTGCGTCGCGCCGGCATCAGCTCCTTCGGTATCAGTGGCACGAACACGCACGTCATCATCGAAGAAGCACCAAAGACCGTCGTCGCCGACCGGGCCGGCGACGATCTCGTGCACCCGTTGGTGATCTCGGGCACCGACGCGTCCGCCCTGCGTGCGCAGGCCCAGCACTGGGCCGAGTGGCTCGACGCGCGGCCCGCCGCGTCGATGCGGGACATCGCCCACACCTCCGCCGTCGGCCGTACGCACCTCGACGCGCGCGCCGTGGTCTTCGCGGACAACGCCGCGGATGCTGCCGAAGCCCTGCGGGCGGTCGAGCCCGGCTCCGGCACGGCGCCGGGGGAGATCGCCTTCGTATTCGGCGGTCAGGACGCGCAGCCGCCAGGGTCGAACAGTCAACTGCTGGAGCAGAGCGCGGTGTTCCGCGACACCGTGGCGGAGTGCGACGCCGCCCTCTCGCCGTTGACCGGCTGGTCCGTGCTGAAGGTGCTGCGCGGCGAGGAGGACGTGAACAGTCCGGATGTGCTGCCGTGCACACTGTTCGCGACCTCCCTCGGACGTGCGGCGCTGTGGCGCAGTTGGGGTGTGGAGCCGGCGGCGGTGGTGGGCCACGCGCAGGGCGAGGTCGCCGCCGCCGTGGTGAGCGGGGCGTTGAGCCTGGAGGACGGCGCCCGCGTCATCGCCTTTCGAGCTCGCGCGCGCTCGGGGCACGCGGTCGGCGGAGCGATCTCGGGGATTGTCCCTGCCCGGACTTCCCTCCCCTTCCATTCGGGCCTGACGGGAGAGGTGGTGCCGGGCCCGGAGCTCGGCGGCGACTACTGGTTCCGTGACCTGCCGGAGTCGGAGCCCCTGGGGCTCGACCGCGCGACGGAGCGGATGCGCGGCGAGGGCTTCGGAGCGTTCGTCGAGGTCGGCCCACCCTCCGAAGGTGCCTCGGGCGGCGTGGACCACCTCTGGCGAGCGGCTGCCACGTTGTTCGAGCGGGGCTTCCCGCTGGACTGGCAGCGGGTCCTCGGCTCCCGTGGAGCCGGCGACGTCGACGTCCCGACGTACGCGTTCCAACGCCGGCGCTTCTGGCTCGGCGAGCTTCCCTCCGGGCCCGTCTCGGCGACGCCGAGTCAGCCTGCGACCGGTCACCCGTGGTTCGACGCGATCACCACTCTCGCCGGCGGCGGCGGATATCTGTTCACCGGCCGGCTGTCGCTCGACGACGGCCCGTGGCTGGCCGATCATGTCGTCGGCGGGCAGGTCTACGTGCCGGGCGCGGGCTTGATCGACGCCACGCTGTTCGCCGCCCGGACCGCAGGTGCCGACGCCGTGGCCGATCTGACGCTGCTGGAGCCGGTCGTCCTCCTTCCGGGCCGTGCGCTGCGGATCCAGGCCACCGTCGGCGATCCGGACGCGCACGGACGACGCCCCTTCGCCTTCCACAGCCAACCCGAGGACACGGATCAGCCGCTGATCTGGCAGCAGCACGTGACCGGAGAGTGCGTGACCCGCGCGTGCGACGGCGGTGCAGTGCCGCCGGACATCGCCAACTGGCCGGTGCCCGGTGCCCGGGCCCTCGACATCGAAGCCTTCTACGGACGCGCCCTCGCGAACGGGCTCGACTACGGCCCGGCCTTCCGAGGACTGCGCGAACTCGCCTGCCGCGACGGTGTCTACTACGCGCGGGTATCCCTTCCGGGCGCGCTGGATCCGGCCGACCACGGCCTGCATCCGTCGCTGTTCGACGCGGCGCTGCAGGTCGTCGTCGCCGGTCTGATGGAGGCGGGTGCGGCTCCTGGGCCGCTCGTCCCGTTCATCTGGTCGGACGTCGAGCTGTTTCGCGCCGCGGGCAGAGAACTGACCGTGCGCGTGTCGTTCGCCTCCGGCGGGGACGAGGACCTCGCGCCGGCCACCGTATGGCTGGCCGACCCGGCAGGCCATCTGGTGGCCCGGATCGGCGGGCTGAAGTTCCAGCGCGGCAGGCGTCGCGGACACCCCTTCGCCGAGCACCTCTACCGCGTCGGCTTCGAACGCGTCCACCCCGTGGCCGAAACCTCCGTCCCCGCGGGCACCCTCGTGGTCGGCGACGCGGAGTTGGGCGCGGGGCTCGGCACCGACGTCGTACCCGACCTGGACGCCCTGGTGAAGCGGCTCGACGTCCGGGCGGACACGCCTCGGCGGCTGGTTTTCGCGCTGCCTGACCACGCGTCCGCTCAGGGGTACGCAGCGGAACGGAGTGCCGCTGAAGCGCTGCGGACGCTTCAGGTGTGCCTCGGCGATGCCCGGCTCCAGGGCGCGGAGCTCGTCTGGATCACCCGTGACGCGGTGTCATCGGGCCCTGACGACCAGGTAGGGAATTGGAGCCATGCCGCGGTGTGGGGCATGGTGCGCACAGCCCGCACGGAACAACCCGAGCGCGTCCTGCGCCTGGTCGACCTCGATCCCGGTACCCCGGACTTCCGGCTCCTGGCGCGGGTGATCGAGACCGGCGGCGAACCGGAGTGCGTGCTGCGCGGCGAGACCGCCCACGTGCCACGAGCAAGGCCGACCGTCGAGGAGATCGACGCGCTCGTCCTGCCGCACGAAGGCAACTGGCACCTGCGTCGGCGGGAGGACGATCAGCTGGACGTCATCGCCGCCACGCACGACGAGGGCGCGCCGGAGCCGGTCGCGCCGTCGGAAGTCCGCGTCGAGGTGCGCGCCGCGGTGATGAGCCCGGGGCACGCACAGGTCCTGGAGTTCGCGGGGATCGTCGTGGAGGCCGGCAGCGGCGTCACCTCCGTACACGCGGGGGACCGGGTCATGGGCAGTGCGGCAGGTGCGCTCGGCCATCGGATCCGCGTGGACGGTGCCACCATCAGGGCGGTGCCCGCGAACCTCACCTTCGCGCAGGCGGCCGCTGACCCGTCCGCCCCCGATGCGAGGCGGGACAAGGGATCGTTCACCGCGTTCGACGTACGCGACGCGCCGTATGCCCTGCGCCACGCACAGCGGAACACCGCGCACCAGACCGTGCTGACCCTGCCGCGCGCCTTCGACCCGGACGGCACGGTGCTGATCACCGGCGGTCTCGGTGAGCTCGGCAGCGCGCTCGCCGCACACCTGGTCCGCGCGCACGGAGCGCGGCGGCTCGTGCTGCTGTCACGGCGCGGTGGCAGCAGCCCCGACGCAGGCTCGTTCGTGCGGGAGCTCGAAGCCGCGGGCGCCGAAGGCGTGGACCTGGTCGCGGGCGACGTCGCGGACCGGACCGCGGTGGCCGCGGTACTGGAAGGGATCCATCCGAGCCATCCCCTCACCGCCGTGTTCCACCTCGCCGGCGTGCTCGACGACGGCCTGGTGGAGGGCTTCACCGCAGAGCGGCTGCACCGGGTGATGGCACCCAAGGTCCAGGGCGCGCGCCTGCTGGACGAGTTGACCGAGCGGCTGGACCTGGCCGCGTTCGTCCTCTTCTCCTCGGCGGCCGGAACGCTGGGCACCGCGGGACAGAGCGGGTACGCCGCGGCGAACGCGACGCTGGACGCCCTGGCGGCGAACCGGCGCAAGCGGGGTCTGGCAGGACTCAGCCTCGCTTTCGGGCTCTGGGAACAGGCCGGAGTGGGCATGACCGCCCACCTCGGCAAGGGCGAGCTGGGACGCCTGCGACGTCAGGGGATCGGTGCCCTGACCCTGGCCGAGGGGCTGAACGCCCTGGACATCGCCCTCGCACGGCCCGAGACCCAGCTGATGCCCGTGCGCCTGGAACTGGCATCGCTGCGACACGCACTCGGCGATGCGGAAGCGCCTCCCTTGCTGCGCGACCTGCTGCGGCGAACAACTGGAGCTCGCCGAGCCGGAGTTCCCGAGACGGCGGAGTCGCTCGATACGCGGATGGCGGACGCCTCCGAAGCCGAACGGCCGGCTCTGCTGCTGGATCTCGTCCGCAGCGAAGTCGCCGACGTGCTCGGCCTGCCCGGACCCGACAGCGTGCCGGCCGACAGAGCACTGCGTTCCCTCGGGATCGACTCGCTCACCATGGTCCAGTTGCGCAAGCGCCTCGCCAAGCGGCTGAACACCGCACTGCCCGCCACCCTGGTGTTCGACTACCCGACCGCCGAGGCCATCGTCGGGCTCCTGCTCCACGACACCACCACCCTGAGAGGGAACGAGAAGTGAAGACAGAGGCCCTGTTCATCGCGGGTACCGCGACCTGCCTGCCCCCGGCGACCAAGGTCGAACAGGCCGTCGCCGACGGCCGGTTCGATGCCCAGGACGCCGAGGACACGCAGCTCGAGTCGGTCTGCGAGGCCACGGACGAAGCTCCGCCCGAGATGGCGGTGGCCGCTGCCAGGGATGCCCTGGAGAGGTCGGGCCACCGGGCCGAGGACATCGCGCTGCTGCTGCACGCCTGCGTGTACTTCCAGGGCCTTGAGCTCTACCCGACGGCTTCCTACATCCACCGCGAAGTGCTCGGGGACCACTCGGCGCTCGCCTTCGAGGTCAAGAACGCCTCCAACGGCTGCATGACCGCGCTGGACATCGCGGCGCGCTCCCTCACGGCCACCGACGACGTGGCGGCGCTGGTGACCACCGCCGACAAGGTCAGTCGGCCGGCGATCGACCGCTGGAACAGCGACATCGGCATCGTCCCCGGCGACGGTGCGTCGGCGATGGTGCTCAGCAAGAGGTCCGGGTTCGCCCAGGTGCTGAGCACCTCCACGGTGTCGGATCCCACCCTTGAGCGCCTGCATCGCGGGGACGCGCCCTTCACGCCTCACCACGACCCCACGCTCCCCATCGACCTGCGTCTGCGCAAACTGCAGTACCTGGGAGACGTGGAGCTCGACGAGTTCACCCGCCGATTCCGGGCGGGCCTCAGCGACTGCGTCGAACGAGCCCTGCACGACGCGGACATGCGGCTGGGCGACGTCGCCCGGTTCGTCGTTCCGCACTTCGGACGTACCGTGCTGCAGCGCGAGGTCCTCGCCGCACTCGATATCGACCTCGATCTCACGACCTGGTCCTGGGGGCGCACCGTCGGCCACCTCGGCGCGGGCGACCAGATCGCCGGACTCGACCATCTCGTGCGGGAGCACGCCGTGGACGTCGGCGACCGCGTCATGCTGCTCGGCGTCGGCGCGGGCTTCACCTGGACGTGCGCCGTGGTCCGGATCATCGAACTTCCCGAGCGACCGACGCCGCCGGCCGGATTCGGTCTCGGAGGCGGGCGGATCTGATGCGCTGCTACGTGTTCCCGGGACAGGGCACCCAGAAGAAGGGGATGGGACGCAGCCTGTTCGGAAGGTTCCCTGACCTCCGTGCCCGCGCCGACGGGATGCTCGGATACTCGGTCGAGGAGCTCTGTCTGGAGAACCCGGAACGACGGCTGTCCGAGACCGCGTACGCGCAGCCCGCGATCTACGTCGTCAACGCGCTGCACTGGTCAGCGGCGCGGGAGGACCTGCCGCCCGCGGACTTCTTCGCGGGCCACAGCCTCGGCGAGTACAGCGCACTGTTCGCGGCCGGTGCCTTCGACTTCGAAACCGGCCTGGCGCTGGTGCGACGCCGTGCGGAACTGATGAGCGAGGTCAGCGGCGGTGCGATGGCCGCGGTCGTCGGTGTCTCCGAGCAGATCGTCGAGGAAACCCTGAAGCGGCACGATGCCACCGGCGTCGTCATCGCCAACTACAACGCGCCCGAGCAGTTCGTGCTCTCCGGCGGCCGCGAGGAACTGGCGCGGATCAGGTCGGTCTTCGAGAAGGTGGAGGGTGTCCGGGGCTTCGTCCCGGTCCGCGTCAGCGGCCCCTTCCACGCGCCGTCGATGGCCCCGGCCGCCGCCCGCTTCCGCACCCTGCTGGCCTCGGTCGACGTGGGCGAACTGCGGACACCGGTCATCTCCAACGTGACAGGCCGGCCGTTCGGCCCCGATGCGCAGGAGGTCCGCGATCTGCTCGCCGAGCAGATCGCCAAGCCCGTCCGCTGGACCGACTGCATCCGGTATCTGCGGGACGCGGGCGTGTCGGTCTTCACGGAACTGGGCGAATCGAAGGTGCTCACCTCGCTCATCGACCGGATCACCACCGCGCCAAAGCCCGCCCCCGACCTACGCCGAGACCTGATCGAGCGCATCAAGCGCGAGATCCTCCAGCCGGAGATCGGCGACGAGGCGCTGGGCTTCGACGAGGACGCGTCGTTCCGGCAGCTCGGCCTGAACTCCATCATCTACGTACGCCTGGCCCGCCGGGCCGGGACGGTCCTCGGCATTCCGATCAAGCCGGACGTCATCTTCCAGCACCGTTCCTGCGCCGCCCTGGCGGACTACCTCCTGACCCGCGACGACGTCACCGGGGCCGCAGCGCCCGAGGCCGCACCCGCGCCCTTGCGTGAATACCAGGACGAACGGGTGACGGCCCTGCTGCGCGACTGCGCGAACGGGACCCTCGGCGTGGACCGGACCATCGAGGCGATCCGCGCCCTCGCGTGACGAGCGCGCAATGCGCCATTGCTCCGTCTTGCGGCGGTCGGATCGCGTGAGTGCCGTTCCTCTCTCCTGCCGTGCCCTGCCTGCCCTGCCCTCGACCGCTCCGATACACGCAACGAGGCAGCGATCTCCCGGTTCTTCGCGCCGGCCTTGGAGCCAGCCACGGCCTGGAGCCGGACCCGCTCGACTACGAAGCCCTCCCCGCCCGCACCACCGCCATGATCTACATCGCGATGATCGCCCTCATGACCCGCCGCCTCACCCCACGAGTCCACACCAACCTGGCGAGGAGTCTGAAGCACAACGTGCCCACCCAGAGACAGGCCGCAGGGTGCTCACCGGTACCGATTCTCGGTGTCGTTGGATGCAGGGCTGCGCGATACTCGCCCTGTGGAATGGCGCGAGCAGGTGCAAGTGGCAGAAGGAATCCGTGATTGGGATGCAGCCATCTCGCTGGTGAGCGCTCGCGCCGAGTGCTACTCCACCGATTTCCGAGCGCACGACAATCATTTGTGGCACATGGATCTGCTCGTTCGTGCGGAGCGATTCGAGCAGCTCACCGAGCTCGCGCTCACAGACGTCCACGCGCGCCGGCGACTCAACAGAGCGCTTCACGAACGGGGAATCGACACGACCCTGCGCCGCCGCGCTAAGGCTGGCGACAGCGGTGCCTTGTATCACCTCGTGAAGTTGCTGTGCGAAAGAGCCCAGTTTCAGGAAGCCCACGAAGCGGTTGAACGTCTTGATCCTGAGAATGACTACGCGCACCAGCTCGTGGCCGAGCTCCGGACAGCCTCGGGCGGAGCTCGGTAGCTCCCTGGCGTCAGACTGCCGTGCGCCCGCGAAGCGATGCCACTTCCGGCTGAGCTATCGGCACAAATCACCCTCTGAGCTTTTTGACCTGCTGCGCCCTCAAGGGGTGCGTGGTGTACTGGTCGGCCGTCCGGCTTGTTGATGAAGGCGGCGTGAGACAGAGCGCTACGGAGTGAGCATGTGGGACGGCCCCTTCTACCGAGTCGGACGTGACGGATACGAGATCTGCTTCGTGCCCGGTGCCGGGGAGGACCTCGACGAGGTTTGCAATGTGGACATGTGGGTCATCCGTGATGACGGCGATCGTTGGTCCGGAACCGTGTTCACTCTCGACGAGGTGCACCGGATCATGGAACGTCAGCGGCAGGCCGGCGAACCAGAGGGCGACTACTGGTGGTGCTGGGATGGCCTCATCGTGCGCGACGCGGGTGTGCAGTCGATGGTCAAGGTCATCGACGGGCTCGTCGCCGCAGGCGAGCACGAGACAGTCCTTCGCCACGTTGGGCCCGAAGAGAACGCTTGATCTCGTTGACTTCCCGGCTGACCGAACGATGCCCCGAACGTGATCGCTCGTACGGGGATTCCGGGGACGTGAACATGGCCCCCGCCTGATCCTGTGCTCCGAGCAAGAAGGCACTTGACCAGCGAAGGCCGTGGGGAATGAGTCTGCTGCACCACGATGGCCGGGACGAGGCATTCGACTTCACGTCCCACTTTCGGGAGGCCTACGGATGTCTGACCCGGCGCGCTGACACGCTGTTCGAGCTCTGCGACGCGATGCTCTGTGAGGACGGCCCGGTGACCTCGCCGGTCGATGTGACGTTGCTGGCCGAGCACCGGCGTGGGCACGGCGCGTTGCACGACGCGCTCAACCAGGGCTGCATCGACGCGGACAGGCTGCGTAAGGCACTGGCCGTGCTGCCGCAGCCGAAGGCCGCCGACGGACGCCTGGTCCTGGCGGTCGATGTCTCGCCGCGGCTGCGTCCGGACGCGCCGACCAGCCCGGACCGCCTGTTCTGCCACGTCTACGGACGCTCAGGACGCTCCAGTGACCAGTTCATCCTCGGCTGGTCCTTACCGGCCTGCCCATCCAGGTGCTCGGACGGGTGCGCTCGGACCGGGGCATGCGCCGTCCGACACCTACGCAACTGGAGTACGCCCTGCCTACCCCCAGGGCGGGCGGCCGCCAAAGCACGGCAAGGAGTTCCGCTTCGCCAAACCGGACACGTGGGGCGAGCCCGACGCGGAGACCGTGCAGGTCACCGACCGCTATGGCACCGCCCAGGCGATGGCCTGGGACCGTATCCACCCCCGGCTCACCACCCGCTCCGCGTGGATCGACCACGACGGCGAACTCCCCATCATCGAGGGCACCCTGATCCGCCTGACGGTGGACCATCTGCCCGGCGGCGGCGCCCCCTTGCCCGTCCGGCTGTGGTCCTCCAAGACTGGCATGATCACCGGAGAAGTCAACCTGTGGTGGCAAGCGTTCTTGAGGCGCCTCGACCTTGAACACACTTTCGTTTCGTAAAGCAGACGCTCGGCTGGACCCGTCCCAGGCTCCGCAGCCCCGAGGCCGCGGACCGGTGGACGTGGCTCGTGATCGCAGCACATACCCAGCTGAGGCTCACCCGAGAGGCTGCAGCCGATCTCCGCCGCCCCTGGGAGAAACCGGCTGAGCCCGCGCGGCTCACCCCGGCCCGCGTCCGCAGGGGGTTCAGGAACCTCCGCCCTCACCTGCACAACCCGGCCCGTGCGCCCAAACCCTCAACTCCAGTCCCAGGTAGCCCACTCGGCTCGAAGAACCAACGACCGGCCACCCGCTACGACGTGGGCAAAGCAACCAGACGCCCTGAAAGCATCGCCGAACGTAGTCAACTCAATGCTCGCGAACCATAAAAGACAAGCTCAGTGAACCTTTCCCGGTAATGGCTCATGACGTTGCGTGATCATTCAGATGGCTCGGCCATACTCGAGTTGGAGCAGGACGAGGGCTGCAGCGGCGATCTTCGTGATGCGGCTGGGGTCGAGGCTGACCCGGCGCAGAGCCTTGAAGGTGGTCTTGAGCAGAGAGTTGGCGCGTTCGCATACGCCGTGGACACCCCGGATGACCTTGTTGTAGGTCTGCTGGGCCTCGGTCAGTATGCCGCCTGCGGGCTTCTTGACCGGGTGGCGAAAGCCGTTGCCGGCGTTCTCGTAGCCGAGGTCGACCAGGGTCGGGACGCCCAGCTCGACGGCGAGGCCGTTCAGGGTGTCGATCAGGCCGTGATGGCGGGCACAGGTGGTGTCGTGCTCGCGCCCCGGACGGACCGGCGAGACCCAGAGCGGCCAGCCGTCGGGGGTGGAGATGACCTGCACGTTCCCGCCATGATGCCGGTGCCTCCCGGACCACCACAGGTCTGCGCCGTTGGGGCCGACGGCAGCGACACGGTCGGTACGGACCACGGTGCCATCCAGATTCAGATGCGTCAGCCCAGCCTCCCTCGCGCGCCGCAGCGCGGTGTCGAGATCTGGTGCCCCGGCTGCCAGGACGGCCAGCCCTTCGTGCAGGTACCGGGAGGTGGCGGAGGTCGACAGGCCGTTTTCACGGGCGAGTTGGGCCAGTCGGGTACCGTCGATGAACCAGCGCAGGACGAGCACGGCCTGCCGGAGGCAGCCCAGCGCACGCCGTCCCCTGCGGGTGCCGATCTCAGCCCGACGGTCTCGCAGCAGCCGGGCCAGATGCTCAGCGGTGGACCGTCGCGCATCGAGCACGGCGGTGTATGTGACGCTGGTCGACACGTGAGGCCCCTCGGCCGGATCTTTCTGTCGCAAGATCGTTCCTACCGGGGGCCTTACGTCTGCCCGAACTTGAGTACAGAGAGAGCGGCACCGCGAGCCGAACCATCGCGGTCGGTGACCACCGGTTACCAGGAAAGGCTCAGTGCCTGTCTGGATTCCTTTGGCCTCGTGATGCCCATCGCGTGAGGAGTCGTCTTACTGATCGTTTCAGAATGCCGCCCGGAGGTTCCGAAGACAGATGATGCCGCAGGCGAGTTGTAGTAGTCCGAGGTGGAGATCAGCACGCATCTCGTAGCGGATCCGGAGTCTCTTGAACTGGTGGAGCCAGGCGAAGGTGCGCTCGACAACCCAGCGGATCTTGCCCAAGCCGGAGCCATGAGGGGCACCGCGGCGGGCGATTTTGGGCGCTATGCCTCGGCGCCGGAGAGGTCTCCGGTACTTGTCGAAGTCGTAGCCGCGGTCGGCGTACAGCCGTTGCGGGAGATGGCGCGGCCGTCCGCGTAGTCCACGAATGCGGTGGGATGGCACCGATGAGCGGGATGAGCTGAGTGACATCGTGTGTCGGTTGCCACCGGTGAGTGACACTGCGAGAGGTGTGCCCCTCCGGTCGACGACGATGTGGTGTTTGCTTCCTGGGCGGCCCCTGTCGACCGGCGATGGTCCGGTGTGAGCTCCCCCTTTCGGACTGCGGACGTGTGAGCCGTCGATGGCACAGTCGTCCATCTCCAGTAGCCCGGCCTTTCGCAGCTCGGCGAGGATCGCAGCATGCAGGCGTGGCCAGACGCCGGCCTCGGTCCAGTCCCGTAGACGACGCCAGGCTGTGACCCCCGAGCAACCTGTCTCCTGACGACGTACATCACGCCAGGCTGCACCCCGTGCGCAGGACGAAGAGGATGCCTGCCAGGGCGGTGCGGTCGTCTGTCCGGCGTCGTCCCGGATGTTGATCCGCCGCTGCGGAGGGGATGGCAGAATCGGAGCGATGCGGGCCCACGAATCGTCGGGCACGAGATCTCTGATCACGTCGAGACCGTGGCGGAAGAAGCCCGACCGGCGGGTCTGTTCACCAGCGAACTCGCTTGATGAGTGTGAGCGGACAGCAGGGATTCTGCAGCGCCCCGTGATCTGAAGCCCGACTTCTTGCTACTTGCTCGTTTTCTGAGACTGGGGTGGGCGAACGTGCTCGTGGTTCTTGTTCTGGCAGCCGGGGCTGTCGTGTGGGCGGTAGCGCTGTCGGTGTCTGACGTGCGGAGTCGGCAGCGGCGGATCTCTCTGGAGGTCCCGTGTTCCGGGTACGGGCCGGGCCGGTTCTCCTCGGATGAGACGCGTTATCACTTGGGACCGGTCGTGCACGAAGGGCGCGTGATAAAAGGCTCGCTCTACGGGAAGAAATTGCGGATCTCAGTCGGCCAGGCCGTGAAGGTGGAGCTCGACCCGCGAGAGCCGACCCGCATGTATCTGCCGGACACCATGCCACTGTTCGCACACAAGGTGGCAGCCCTTTTGTACGGAGGGCTGGGAATGGCCCTGATTGGGGCTGCGTTGGCGATCGGCATGTGAGCGCATCAGCATGACGGTCGGGGGTGGACCGCGGCGGTGCTCTGGCCACCACCTCCACGACGCGCTCGCTCCTGGCCGACTCTTCAGAGACGGCAGGCTCGGACATGTTTCCACTGAGAGCGACGGAGACCACGTCCGAGCCTGCAGCCAACGTCTGACTACGACGCTTCATTGTGAAACGGTCAGTTAGAGCCAGTGCCCGCCTGCTACCTGGATGATTTGACCGGTGATCCACCGTGACTGACGTGAGGCGAGGAAAACGCAGGCGTCCGCGATGTCGGTCGGATGTCCCACCCGATTCATGGGAATGCTGGGGACAACCTTGTTGACGAGTTCGTCGTCCATCCAGCCAGTCTGGATCGGTCCGGGGGCGACGGCGTTAACCCGGATTCGAGGCCCGAGGTCGACTGCCGCGCCCCTGGTCAGGGATTCGAGGGCTGCTTTCGACATCCCATAGGAAACCTGGTTGGGGAAGCCCCGGGCTGCGTCGGTAGAGATGTTGACGACGTTGGCAGAGTTGGCCGGAGCGTGCTCTGGTAGGCGCCTGGACAGTTCTGCGATGAGCAGGGCGGGGGCCAGAGTGTTGACGCGGAGGGTCTGCTCTATGGCGGTGTCGTCGATGGCGCTGAAGGTATCGGCGTCGTTGGCCAGCGCGGCATTGTTGATCAGTACGTCCACGGGGCCGACTTGATTCTCCACCGTGTCCATCAGCCTGGCTGCGGCTCCGGGTGTAAGGAAGTCCTCCGCAATGCCGATCGCGTCAGGGAGTGAGGAGACGAAAACATGGGGATCGGTGGCCGCGCGTCCGTGATGTCCCGAGGATGTCTCGCCGGGTGCGTAGTGGACTACGACGCGTGCGCCTTGTTCGGCGAAAGCCCGCGAGATGGCTGCACCGATGTTGGCTGCACCGCCGGTGACGAGAACGGTTTTCTGCGAGAGTCCTGGATCGATCATAGTCAGGCATGTTAGGTGCGGGCTCGGTCTCTCAACTCCCGGGCTGACCTGCTGGTGTGGCAGCCGAGAAGACGAGTAGCGGGTGCGGGTCGAGAGTCATAGCCTTTTCGTCCATCGTGCCTGATGACTTCCGCGGGTGATTCTGCGGGTCATGAGGGTGATGAGTGCCCAGGTGAGACGGGCTTCCGAGTGTTGCGGAAGGCGCTCGTAGTCGCGGACGTTGCGCCGGGCTTTCATGATCCAGCCCAGGGTCCGTTCGGCTTTCCAGCGCCGGGGCAGGACGACGAAGCCTTTGGCTCCGCGGGGGCGGGACACCGTTTTGAGGGTCATGTTGAGGAAGCTGCCGGACCAGTTGATGAGCTGGCCGCCGTAGCGGAATCGGTCCATACCTGCGTGATCTGCGGTTGCATGACCCGCAGTCTCCAGAGGAGTTCTCGGGCAGCCTCCCGGTCAGTGGTGTCGGCCAGTGGTGTCGGCGGGCGTCACTGTGATCATCACCGGGAGCCCGAGGGTGTCGACGGCGATGTGTCTCTTCAGCTTCTGCAAAGGCGTCGTGGTGCCGGCTCCACCCCGTGTCGTAGGCGAGTTCGCCGCCGAGCAGCAGCGTCTCGGAAGCCGATACGGGGTGCGTCGGACGGCGTGCCCTCCGAGGGTGCGTCACTCATGAGCGCCCTCCGGTGAGGATCGGTGGGGAGGCGGGGATGCGGGGAATGGGTGTTGCCGGGCTCAACGAGCCGCCCGCCCTTTTCGAACACACGTTTTCAGACGCAGTCGGACCCCGGTGCCCCAGGGCGACGCGCGCGTGCCGGATACACCGACATCGCTCGGCAAAGGCCGTGCGCTGGAAAGCAGTTGGCTGAAACGCGCCGCCGGCGCATGATCCTCTGGGGCCGCGGCTCGGAGCATCACGATGGCCGGGAGAT
>NZ_JAAXYC010000534.1 GCF_018619185.1 Streptomyces sp. McG3
GTCGGCGTTCTGCTCCACCCGCCTCCCCGCCCGCACCCGGCCGGGTCGGCTGGGCATCCCCGAGGTCGTGGTCATCGTCGTGGTCGTCCTGGCATCGGCCGGACTGGCCGCCGGCAACCGGCCCGTCCCGGCCGCGCTGGTCGTGGTGGCCGCCGCCGTGGCCGACCTGATCACCGGCCGCCGCTCCAGCGAGGTCGCCAAGCCCTCCCGCCGCCGCAGCCGGTGACGATGGGCCGCCCCACCAAACCCGTCGCCGTCGGCACCAGCCCCCGACTGCGGGTCCTGGCCGCCTACCTGCGCCAGCTCAAGGGCGAGACCCGTACCACCTACGCCGCCCTGTCCGAGCGCACCGGCCCACCGGACACGCCTGGGTACCGCGGGGCTTCCACCCTCAGCCAGGCCGCCCGCGGCACCCACCTGCCCCCGCTCGAGACCGTCCTCGCCTACGCCCGCGCTGCCGGCGACCCCGGCAGCCACTCCACGCAGCGGCGGGAAGCGACAGCCCTGAGCCTGTGGAAGGCAGCTGCAATCGAGAAAGCCCGCCCGCAGCTGACCGGCCGCGGCCGACGCACCCGGCAGGTCCGCACCCCCGCCTCCCTGGGCCAGGAACTGACGCGGCTGCGCCTGCGGGCCGGCCGGCCCGCTTACAGCGCCATCGAGAAGGCGACCAAGGCCGACGGGCACCGTGTACCGCGTTCGACAGTCCACCTGATCCTGGGCGGGAAGGTCCTGCCCAGCCGAGAGCAGCTGTCCGGGCTCCTGAAAGCCTTCGACGTGAGCGTCGTGGACGCCGCCCAGTGGCACGCGGTCCTTGACCGCATCGAGGACCGCCGGCAACCGCCCGAGCCGCCCCGGCGAGGCAGAGGGTACGTGTGCGCGGACGCCGACCCGGCTGTGCAGGAGTACCTGGAACGCCGCGAGCGCGACGAGGAGATCAAGCGCCGTACCGGGCAGATCCATCCGGACGAGACGTACGAGGACTACGAAGAACGGATGCGCGAGAGGGTGTTCCAGCAGCAGACCTCGGACGACTGGCTGTACGAGGACTACGACGAACCTAAGGGCGACGACGAGCCGGAGGACGAGGCCCAGAGGCAAGCGTGGGCCGCTGAGCAGGCCGCCTTCCGAGCCCAGTTGAAGGCCTTGGTAGAGCGCGCCACCCCCACGGGGCAGGTTGCCGATCATGCCTGACAGCTCTACCGGCTACCGTCTTCCGCCCATCGCCACCCATCCTCCCGGGCAGGATCGGGCGTGATCACCCGCGACTCCCACTCTGGCGTTACATAATTCCGCCCGACATTATGTACCGTCAGCTAGGGTAGGTGGCAGCGTTACATTTTTTGGCGGTCCGGTCGTTCCGCACCTGCTGGCGGCCGCTGCCGAGCCGACTGCTCGACCTTCCCCTCGCAACCCGCTTGCCGCTTCTGCTCTTGGAGTCCCCGGGTGTCCTCCTCGCGTTCATCCCACACCGCCGGTGAGGCGTCTTCCGGCGCTGCCGTGCCGGAAAACTCCGCCCACACTGCCCCGCCTGGAGCCTCAACGGAGCCGTCCGACCAGGCTCCGAGCTGGGCGGGCAACTGGCCCCTGAGTTTCCCGACGCCTCCCACCCCGTCCGCAGCGGCCAAGACAGCCTCCGAAGACGCTGGCCGCCGACACGGCGAGGACAGCCAACCCGAGTCAGTTGAGGGCCCGTTGACCAAGCCGGGAACAACCTCCACCGCCCCTGACGTGGAAACACCACACTCCCTGCCGCGCACCGGCCCGGCGACGCTGCACGAGGCCCGCAGCACACTCAAGCAGATGATCAACGCCGCCATCGAAGGGCACCCCACACCCCTGACGCGCGGCCCGCACCATGCACTGCTTACCACCCCCGCCCACGCAACCGAACTGGGCTGGGACCTCACCCAAGCCCCAACCCACAGCTTCGCGGGCGCTCGCAAAACGCTGGGGGACCTGATCCAGTACGGCGCGGAGGGCCACCCCCAGGTGCTGTGCCGCCACAAGGCCCCCGTCGCCGTACTGCTCGCCGCAGCCGTGGACGGCACCCCCGCCCCGCCCGCACCTCAAGCCGAGCCCACACCCGACACAGCAGCTCCGGCTGCAACAGCAGCCCCGGACTCCACCACAACACCCCCTGAGGGCCGGCAAGCGGTCCAGAACCCCCTTCCGACCACAGCAGCCGAAGCCGAGGCCGCCAGAGACCTCGCACCCGTGCCGACAACTACCCCTGCCGAAGCGGCCGCTGCACCCACCACGCCCTCGGAACCACAGCCGGAACCGGCGCCAGCAGCCCAAGACACGCCTGCGCCTGCCAGTACACCCCCCGCC
>NZ_JAAXYC010000535.1 GCF_018619185.1 Streptomyces sp. McG3
CAGCCACCAGCCCGGAGTGCCGCATGCCCACGCCCAAGAAGCCCGTCTCCACGGGTCAGAAGTCCTCCTCCCGCAAGCCGTTGGTCTACGGCGCCGTGACCGTCGTGGCCGCCGGTCTCCTCGGCTTCGCGTCGTACCGGGCCACCGCCCCCGACGACACCGCCCCGGACACCTCCTCCGCCCCGGCCGCCGAGGTCTCCGCCGACCCGAACGAGGGCGTCTACCCGGAGCTGGCGAAGCTCGCCCGCCGGGACGCCGACGACAAGCTGGCCGTCGGCCGCGCCGACGCCCCGGTCGTCCTGATCGAGTACGCCGACTTCAAGTGCGGCTACTGCGGGAAGTTCGCCCGGGACACCGAGCCGAAGCTGATCGAGCAGTACGTGAAGGACGGCACGCTGCGCATCGAGTGGCGCAACTTCCCGATCTTCGGAGAGGAGTCCGAGAACGCCGCGCGCGGCGCCTGGGCCGCCGGGCAGCAGAACCGCTTCTGGGAGTTCCACGGCGCCGCCTACGCCGAGGGGGCGAAGGAGAAGGGCTTCGGCAAGGACCGGGTCGAGGCGCTCGCCGAAGAGGCCGGGGTGAAGGACCTGGACCGGTTCATGAAGGACCTCGACGGCGACGCGGCCCGTGCGGCGGTCAAGAAGGACCAGGAGCAGGCGTACGGCATCGGCGCGACGTCCACCCCGTCGTTCCTGATCAACGGCCGGCCGATCGCGGGAGCGCAGCCCGAGGAGACGTTCACGCAGGCCATCGAGGCCGCAGCCGAGCAGGCGAAGACCACCGGCAAGGACACCGGCAACGCGGGCAACGACGCCGAGGACCCCGCCAAGTGACGGCGGACATCGGCTACTTCGCGGCCTTCCTCGGCGGGCTGCTCGCCCTGGTCAGCCCGTGCAGCGCGCTGCTGCTGCCGGCCTTCTTCGCGTACTCCATCGACTCCACCTCCCGGCTGCTGGCCCGCACCGGCATCTTCTACGCCGGGCTCGCCACGACCCTCGTCCCGCTCGGCGCGGCGGGCAGCTACGCGGGACGGCTGTTCTACGGCCACCGGGACGCCCTCGTCACGGGCGCGGGCTGGCTGATCATCGTGCTCGGCGTCGCGCAGATCGTCGGGCTCGGCTTCGCGTCCCGGCGGATCGCGGCCCTCAGCGGCCGGATCCGCCCCACCACGGCGTTCTCCGTCTACGCCCTGGGCGCGGTCTACGGCCTGGCCGGATTCTGCGCGGGCCCGATCCTCGGCAGCGTCCTGACCGTCGCGGCGGTCAGCGGCAGCCCCGTCTACGGCGGGCTGCTGCTGGCGGTCTACGCGCTCGGTATGGCCGTACCGCTCTTCGTGCTCGCCCTGCTCTGGGAGCGCTTCGACCTCGGCCGCCGGACCTGGCTGCGCGGCCGTGCCGTCCGGCTCGGCCGGTTCGAGCTGCACACCACGTCGCTGCTGTCGGGGCTGTTCTTCATCGGGCTCGGCGTGCTGTTCCTCGTGTACGACGGGACGACCGCGCTGCCCGGTCTGCTGGGGGTCGACGCGTCGTTCGAGGTCGAGCAGTGGGCGCGGAACCTGGGCGAACAGGTGCCGGACGGGGTGCTGCTGGGCGCCGTGGTGCTGGTCGTGCTGCTGGTCCTGGGTGCCCGGGCCCTGCGCCGGCGCGACCCGGACGTTCCGGCGGGGACGACCGAGGAGACCGAGGAGACCGAGAAGGTGTGACCCCGACCCGCGACCGCCGCGGCCGGGCCCGGATCACGTGGTGGTCCGGGCCCCGCTGAAGTGGCCCGCCAGAACGCCTGGCGGGCCGTCTCGGCTGGCGGCCCCCGTCGCCGAGCCCCCGGCACATGAGACCGGCACCGGGGAACCCCCCGGGCCCGGCACATGGAAGCGCCCCGGACGAAGACTTCGTCCGGGGCGCTTCTGTGGTGGCTGGGGCCGGGATCGAACCGGCGACCTATCGCTTTTCAGGCGATCGCTCGTACCAACTGAGCTACCCAGCCACGCAGCCGCTGGGGCTGCAGCGGTCCTGACGGGATTTGAACCCGCGGCCTCCACCTTGACAGGGTGGCGAGCACTCCAAACTGCTCCACAGGACCAAGCGGTGTGCGAAACAAGTCTCGCACACGGTGAAACGTGCCCCCAACGGGATTCGAACCCGTGCTACCGCCTTGAAAGGGCGGCGTCCTGGGCCACTAGACGATGAGGGCTATTGGCCCGCCTGTTCGCTTCGCAGCGCGTCGGGGACGTGAGAAGCATATGGGATGGGTGGAGCTATCGCCAAAACGGTTTACGGCGACGGGGTGGGGC
>NZ_JAAXYC010000536.1 GCF_018619185.1 Streptomyces sp. McG3
TCGCCCGAGGACCTCTGGCGCCTCGTGGCCGAGGGCGCCGACGCCATCGGCCCGTTCCCCACGGACCGTGGCTGGGACCTCGACGCGCTGTACCACCCGGACCCCGAGCACCCCGGCACCTCCTACGTCCGCAAGGGCGGATTCCTCGACGGGGCCGGCGACTTCGACGCCCCGTTCTTCGGCATCTCGCCCCGCGAGGCCCGGACCATGGACCCGCAGCAGCGGCTGCTGCTGGAGACCTCCTGGGAGGCCGTCGAGCGCGCGGGGATCCCCCCCGGCGCCCTGCGCGGCACCCCGACCGGAGTCTTCGCCGGTGCCATGGCCATGGAGTACGGCACCCGCCTCCACGAAGCACCCCAGGACTTCCAGGGCCAGATGCTCACCGGCACGGCGGGCAGTGTCCTCTCCGGGCGCGTGTCCTACGGTCTCGGCCTGCGCGGCCCCGCCGTCACCGTGGACACCGCCTGCTCCTCCTCACTCGTCGCCCTCCACCTCGCCGCCCAGGCGCTCCGCCAGGGCGACTGCTCCCTCGCCCTCGCCGGCGGGGTCACCGTCATGCCGCACCCCGGCATGTTCCTGGAGTTCAGCCGGCAGCGCGGGCTGTCGGCCGACGGCCGCTGCAAGGCGTTCGGCTCCGGCGCCGACGGCACCGGATGGGCCGAGGGCGTCGGTGTCGTCGTCCTCGAACGGCTCGCGGACGCCCGGCGCAACGGGCACCGGGTCCTCGCCGTACTCCGTGGCTCCGCCGTCAACCAGGACGGCGCCAGCAACGGCCTCACCGCTCCGAACGGCGACGCCCAACAGCAGGTGATCCGGCAGGCGTTGCGCGGCGCCGGGCTCACCCCGGACGACGTGGACGCCGTCGAGGCACACGGCACCGGCACCCGCCTCGGCGACCCCATCGAGGCCCAGGCACTGCTCGCCACGTACGGCAGCGACCGCGACCCCGAGCACCCCCTGCGGCTCGGCTCCCTCAAGTCCAACATCGGCCACGCCCAGGCTGCCGCGGGCGTCGGCGGTGTCATCAAGACCGTCATGGCCCTGCACCACCGCACCCTCCCGAAGACGCTCCACGCCGACGAGCCGTCCCCGTACATCGACTGGGACGCGGGCGCCGTGTCGCTGCTGACCGAGGCCGCGGCCTGGCCCGACCGCGGCCGCCCCCGCCGCGCCGCCGTGTCGTCCTTCGGCATCAGCGGCACCAACGCCCACGTCATCCTGGAAGAGGCCCCGCCGGGCCCGGACGACGGCGTCGCCCAGCGACGCACCGACGCTCCCGTCGCCTGGAGCCTCTCCGCCCGTACCGCCCCGGCGCTCGCCGCCCAGGCCCGGCGCCTGCACACCCGCCTCAGCACCGACGACGCCCCCCACCCGGCCGACACCGGGCTCTCCCTCGCGACCACCCGGGCCGCCCTCGACCACCGCGCCGTCCTGATCGGCGACGGCCCGGACGAACTGCTGCCCGCCCTCGCCGCGCTCGCCGACGGCGCACCGGCCGGCACCACGGTCACCGGGACCGTCGGCTCCACCGCCGCCGGACCCGTCTTCGTCTTCCCCGGACAGGGCGCCCAGTGGTCCGGCATGGGACGTGAACTGGCCGCCGCGTTCCCCGTCTTCGACGCGTCGCTCGACGCCTGCGCCCGGGCGCTCGCGCCCTACACGGACTGGGACCTGCGGGCCGAACTGGCCGGCGACCTGTCCCGCGTGGACGTGCTGCAGCCCGCGACCTGGGCGGTGATGGTGTCGCTGGCCCGCCTGTGGCAGTCGTTCGGCGTGACCCCGGCCGCGGTGGTCGGCCACTCGCAGGGCGAGATCGCCGCCGCCGTCGTCGCGGGTGCGCTGTCCCTGGAGGACGGCGCGCGCGTCGTCGCCGAGCGCAGCAGGATCATCCGCCGCAGCCTCGCCGGGCGCGGCGGCATGGCGTCCGTGGCACTGCCCGCCGACACCGTACGAGCACGCCTCGCCGAGGTGGGGGAGGGGCTGGAGGTCGCCGCCGTCAACGGGCCCCGGTCCACGGTCGTCTCC
>NZ_JAAXYC010000537.1 GCF_018619185.1 Streptomyces sp. McG3
GTATAAGAGACAGGACGTGGGAGTTCGGGGGCGGTGCCGCTCAGTAGGAGGGGCGCTCCCGGGCGTCAACCCCGACCTTCGGCGGGGGCCGCTCCTGCCGTTCGGCCCCCGCGCCGGGCCGTAGTGCCTTCGTACGTTCGCGGCATGGCAAAGCACACACATCAACACCACTGGCCGGTAAGGCTGTTCGGATCGGCCGCACTGCTGGCGTCGGCGGCCGCCGTGATCGGGCTGCTGTCGCCCGGGGGCCTGGGGCGGCCCGGCCCGACCGAGGTCACGCAGGGGGCTTCCGTATCCCTCTACCGGTCGCTGACGGGAGCGGTCGGGGACGGTCCGGGGTGGCTGGCGCATCTGCTGGAGCTGTCCTCCGAGGCCACCCTGATCGTTCTCGGCCTGCTGCTGCTCGGGGTCTGCTGGACGGCGGTACGCCGGAGGGACGCGGGCGCGGTCGCGGGGTCGGTGCTCATCGGCGCCGGGACGGTCGTGGCGTACGCCGTCAGCGAGGCGCTGAAGCTGATCGTCGACGAGGAGCGTCCGTGCCGGGCGCTGGACGGCGCCCGGGCGGTCGCCGCGTGCCCCGAACCGGGCGACTGGTCGTTCCCGAGCAACCACGCCACCCTGGCCGCCGCCCTCGCGGTCGGGCTGGCGGTGCGGCGTCCCCGGCTCGCCGCCGTGACGCTGCCGTTGGCCGTGGCGGCGGCACTTCTGCGGGTCCTGGTGGGGGTCCACTACCCGCACGACGTGGTCGCCGGGGCGGTGCTCGGCGGGGCGGTCGTCACCGCGGTGCTCCTCGTGCTGGTCCGCCCCGCCGGTCTGCTCGCCTCAGCGCTGCTCCGGCGGTGGTGGCAGGATCCCGGCCTCGTGGGCGACGACGGCGGCCGCGGCCCGGTTGTCGACGCCGAGGCGGGCCAGGACGGAGCTGACGTGCGCCTTGACCGTGCCCTCGACCAGGTGCAGCCGCCGGGCGATCTGCCCGTTGGACAGTCCGCCGCCGAGGTGCGACAGCACTTCGCGCTCCCTGGGCGTCAGCCCGGCGACCCGCTCCCGGGCGGCGTCCCGCCGGCCGGCCAGGGCCCCGGCCCCGGTGGACGCGAGGTGCGCCACCACGCGGGCGGCGACCTTCGGTGACAGATAGGCGGCGCCTTCGGCCACGGCCCGCACCCCGGCGACGAGTTCCTCGGGCTCGCCGGACTTGATCAGGAATCCGGCGGCCCCACAGCCCAGCGCCCGCAGGATGTAGTCGTCCTCGCCGAACGTGGTCAGCATGACGACGCCGGTGGCGGGCAGGGTGCGGCGGATCTCGGCCGCGGCGTCGATGCCGTTGGTCCCCGGCATCCGCACGTCGAGGACGGCCACGTGCGGGCGGTGCGCCCGGACCAGCTCCACCGCCTCGCGCCCGTCGGCCGCCTCGGCGACGACCTCGATGCCCGGGTCGGTGGCGAGGACGGCGCGGACGCCGGCCCGGATCATGGGCTCGTCGTCGGCGACCAGGACCCGGATCGTCCCGGCCGGGTTCGCGCCCGCTCGGGTCGTACCCGCGGGGTTCGCGTCCACCTGGGCCGCGTCCACCTGGGTCGTGCCCGCTCGGGTCGTGTCTGCCGGGGCCCCGTCCGCCGCCCGGGTCGTGCCCGCGCGGGCCGTGCCCGCTCGGATCGTCCCGGCAGGGTTCACGCCCGCCCGGGCACCGTCCGCCGCCCGGGTCGTGTGCGTGGGAGCCGTGTGCGCCGCCCGGGTCGCGTCCGGCCCGCTCATCGGGCGCTCACGGTGTCAGCGCGTCGCGGGAGACCAGCCTGCCGTCCCGGAAGCAGAGCCGGTACGCGTCTCCGGACCGGTCGTCGAAGCGGTCGGCCGTCATCGCGTAGAACTCGCACGTCACCCCTCGTTCCTCCGGCCCGGCGCCCGCCGGCCGCTCCACCGACTGCCGGTCCGGCAGCACCTTCCGTATGTCGGCCCGATCCTGCCCCACCCGCAGCCGGGCGTAGTCGCGCGGGTCGAGGACGGACCGGGACGCGGCCACCGTCTCCCACATCCCGACCCCGGCGAGCAGCACCGCGCCCGCTGCCGACGGCACCGCGAGCGCGGTGAGCAGGGTGCGGCGCACCCGCCGCCGCGCCCGCCGGTATCCGGCCGGCCCGGGGCTCTCCCCGCCGACGGGGGGCCGGGGCGCGGGCTGCGCG
>NZ_JAAXYC010000538.1 GCF_018619185.1 Streptomyces sp. McG3
GTGCGGGGGTTTCGGTCATGTGTTCACTGTGGCACGGGGGTGGTGTGTCGTGGTGGGTGTCGCGTGGTCATCAGATCGAAACCTGTGCGGGGTGTTGTGCGTGGTGGGTGCTGGGCCAGAATCTACGCGCGTTGCCCCACTGAACGAGGAGTGAAGAGATGCCGTTGAACCGTAGGACGTTTCTGGGCCGTTCGGCTGCCGCCGGTGCGGGTGCGGCGATGGCGGGAGGTGCGGTCGTGGGCTCGGCCGGTGCGGCGGAGGCGAAGGGGCACGGCCATGGGCATGGTCACGGGCGTCCTCCGAAGCGGTACTCGTTCACGGTGATGGGCACGACGGACCTGCACGGGAACGTCTTCAACTGGGACTACTTCACGGACAAGGAGTACGACGACTCCGCGCACAACGATGTCGGTCTGGCGAAGATCTCGACGTTGGTGGAGCAGGTGCGCCGGGAGAAGGGCCGTCGGAACACGCTGCTGATCGACGCGGGCGACACGATCCAGGGCACGCAGTTGTCGTACTACTACGCGAAGGTCGATCCGATCACGGCGCGGCGTGGTCCGGTGCATCCGATGGCGCAGGCGATGAACGCGATCGGTTACGACGCGGCGGCGCTCGGGAATCACGAGTTCAATTACGGCATTCCGGTGCTGCGGAAATTCGAGGAGCAGTGCGACTTTCCGTTGCTCGGGGCGAATGCGCTGGACGCGAGGACGTTGCGGCCGGCGTTCGCCCCGTATGTCATCAAGCGGATGCGGACGCCGTACGGGCGTGATGTGCGGGTGGCGGTGCTGGGGCTGACGAATCCCGGTATCGCGATCTGGGACAAGGCGAACGTGGGCGGGAAGATGGTGTTCCCGGGTCTGGAGGAGCAGGCGGCGAAGTGGGTGCCGAAGCTGCGGTCGATGGGTGCGGACGTGGTGCTGGTCTCGGCGCATTCGGGTTCTTCGGGGACGTCGTCGTGGGGTGATCAGTTGCCGTACGTGGAGAACGCGGCGGCTCTGGTGGCGGAGCAGGTGCCGGGGATCGACGCGATTCTGGTGGGGCACGCGCATGTGGAGATCGCCGAGCACTTCGTGACGAACAAGGAGACCGGGAAGCGGGTCGTGCTCTCGGAGCCGGCGAAGTGGGGTCAGCGGCTGACGCTGTTCGATTTCGATCTGGTGTGGGAGAGGGGCCGCTGGACGGTGGAGAAGGCCGGTTCGCGGGTGTTGAACTCCAACACGGTGCCGGAGGACCGGGGGGTGACGTCGCTGCTGCGGTCGGAGCACCGCAAGGTGGTGGAGTACGTCAACCAGGTCATCGGTACGTCGGTGGTGGCGATGTCGACGGCGGACGCGCCGTGGAAGGACGAGCCGATCATCGATCTGATCAACCAGGTGCAGACGGAGACGGTGCGGACGGCGCTGGCGGGTGGGGAGTTCGCGGCGTTGCCGGTGCTGTCGCAGGCTTCGTGTTTCTCGCGTACGGCGGGGATTCCGGCCGGTGAGGTGACGATCAAGGACGCGGCGGGGCTGTATCCGTTCGAGAACACGCTGGAGGCGCGGCTGCTCACGGGTGCGCAGTTGAGGGAGTACCTGGAGTATTCGGCGCGGTATTTCGTGCGGACGGCCGCGGGTGGTCCGGTGGACACGGCGAAGCTGACGAACGCGGACGGGATTCCGGACTACAACTACGACGCGGTGTCGGGGGTGACGTACGACATCGACATCGCTCGGCCGGTGGGTTCGCGGATCGTGGGTCTGTCCTTCGAGGGGAAGGCGATCGATCCGGCGGCGCGGTTCGTGTTCGCGGTGAACAACTACCGGGCGAGTGGTGGGGGGAACTTCCCGCATGTGCCGGGTGCGCGGCAGGTGTGGGCGGATTCGGACGAGATCCGGAACACGATCATCGGGTGGGTGCGGGAGAAGGGGTCGGTGGATCCGGCGGCGTTCGCTTCGGTGGGGTGGCGGCTGACGCGTGATGGGGCGCCGGTGTTCCCGTAGTGCCGGTGTTTGCGTAACCCCGGTGTTCCTGTGGTGCCGGTGGTGCTGTGATCCCTTGGCGCCGGTGTTGCCGTAGCGCTGTGTGCGGTGGGTTGTTCGTTCGGCCCGGGTCTCCTTCGGTGGGGGGCCCGGGCCGTTCGTTGTGCGGGGCTAGACGGATTGGCTCAGGGGGACGAGGG
>NZ_JAAXYC010000539.1 GCF_018619185.1 Streptomyces sp. McG3
AGCCTGCGACCGCCGAGATTCACACTCGTCTAGTCGTCGGCAGCGTCAGATGTGTATAAGGGACAGGTCGGGAGCCTCACTCCCCTTCTCCGTACCACCCTTGCCGCTCTTGTCCGCCTCATCACCCTTCTCACGCTTGCCGGATTCACCCGCTTCGCCGGTTGCGTCCGCTTCGCCGGTCGGGGTGGAGGTCGGGTCGGCCGAGGGGTCCGCCGACGGATCGGCGGACGGGTCCGCGGACGGCGAGGTGCCCGGGTCGACGCCGGGCAGGCTGCCGTCCACCGCGAGGCCGGAGATCACCGCACAGCTGGGCCACGCCTTGGGACCCTGGTCGTCCAGGACCTTCTCGGCGACGGAGATCTGCTGCGAGCGGCTGGCGAGGTCGGCGCGGGGCGCGAACGCCGTGCCGCCGTACGCCGACCAGGTCTCCTGCGAGAACTGGAGCCCGCCGTAGTAGCCGTTGCCGAGATCGGCGCTCCACATGCCGCCGCTCTCGCACTCGGCGACCCGGTCCCAGGTGGTGGCCTCGGCCGCGTGCGCGCCGGCGGCGCCGAGCAGCGGGATGGCGATGGCCGATCCCGTCACGCCTGCGGCGACGATGATGGCGGGTGCCTGACGAGGGCGGCGGTGTCTGCCGTTCGCGGAGCCCATGGGTATGCCTTCCGTGCGACTGACAAGCGAGTGGCCTGAGCGCCGCGCAGCGGATTCCGTGCCTGCTTCGGCGCACAAGTGACGCGTGGGCAAGGTGCGACCGACGCGTCGAACCGTGAACCTAGCGGGACTCGAACGTGTGTCACAAGTCGATGCAGCGCAGATCACGTGAAAGTCACAGAGTTGACACTGTGTCACTTTTTTCGGATCGGCTGCCCGGTTCGAACTCGACCGGAAGGGTGCGCAGTCCACGCATGATGAGCCCGCCACGCCAGCGCAAATCGCCAGGTTCTCCCGCAAGTCGCAGGTCAGGAAGGCGCCTCAACAGGGTGGTCAGCGCGGTCTGCCCCTCCAGCCTGGCCAGCGGCGCCCCCAGGCAGTAGTGGATGCCGTGCCCGTATCCGAGGTGCTGATTGTCACGCCGTGCAAGGTCCAGGGTGTCCGGATCCGTGAACCGCTCCGGGTCGCGGTCGGCCGCCGCCAGCACCACGAGTACGGGGTCCCCGGCGGCGATCTCCTCACCGCCCAGGGTCAGCGCCTCGGTGGCGTACCGCCAGGTCGCCATCTCGACCGGCCCGTCGAACCGGAGCAGTTCCTCGATGCCGGTGGCCAGCAGCGCGTCCTCCCCCGCCGCGAGGGAGGCCTCCAGCAGGGCGCGCTGCTCGGGGTGGCGCAGGAGCGCGTAGGTCCCGTTGCCGATGAGGTTGACCGTCGTCTCGAACCCGGCGAAGAGAAGGATGAACGCCATCGCGGCCGCCTCGTTCTCGGTGAGGTGCTCGCCGTGGTCGCTGGCCCGGATCAGCCCGGAGATCAGGTCGTCGCCCGGGTTCTCCCTTTTACGGTGGATGAGTTCGGCGAGGTAGCCGCGCATCTTCTTCACCGACCGGGCGACCCCGCCGCGCGGCCCGCCGCCGTGCCGGATCATCATGCCCGCCCAGTCCCGGAAGTCGTCCTGGTCCTCCTCGGGGACGCCGAGCAGGTCGCAGATGGCGTAGATGGGGAGCGGGAAGGCGAAGTCGTGGATGAGGTCGGCGTTCCCCTTCTCCACGAAGTCGTCGATGAGCCGGTCCGTCAGCTCCTGCACGCGGGGCGCGAACTCCGCGACCCGGCGCGGAGTGAACGCCTTGGACACGAGCCGGCGCAGCCGGGTGTGGTCCGGCGGGTCGATATTGAGCAGATGCGTCATCAGCTCCGCCTTGCGCTCCCCCGGGATCCCCGTCTTCCCCTTGGCGTGCGGCGACTCGGCGTGGTTGGCCGGGTTCTTGGAGAGCCGCGCGTCGGCGAGCGCCTCCTTGGCGTCCCCGTAGCGGGTCACGAGCCAGGCCTCGACCCCGCTGGGCAGCGCGGTGCGGTGCACGGGGCGGTGCTCGCGGAGCCAGGCGTAGGCGGGGTAGGGGTCGGTGGCGAACTCCCAGGTGAAGAGTTCGGGGGCGCCTTCGGGGACGGTGGAGGAG
>NZ_JAAXYC010000056.1 GCF_018619185.1 Streptomyces sp. McG3
TCGACTAGTCGTCGGCGGCGGCAGCTTTGTATATGTATAAGAGACAGCGCCGGCGACGAGCAGCAGGGAAACACCGAGGCGCGCGCGGGAGTTGCGTCTCATGGGGGAGCTCCTTCTGGGGTGACGTGTGGGGACGTACCGAGAAGGAATTTGACATGCTCATTACCTAGTTCACAAGACCGCCTGCTCGGGGCGCCGGAGGGCGGACAGCCGGTCCCGGTCAGCGGACACTGACCGGGACCGGTCGCGCGCCTGTCCGAAGCCCCGCTTCCCCCGGGCCTCCCCCACCGCGCACACTGCGGCCATGTCCGACACGACGCCCACGCCCACGCCCCGGCAGTGGTCGCCCATCCATGGCGACCCGTACCGTCCCGCGCCCTACCGCCCCGAGCGGATCGCCCCGGAGGAGTCGCTCGCCCGCGCCGCCGGGCTGCGGGAGCGCATGGACGAGCGCAGGACCGTCCGCGCCTTCTCCCCCGACCCGGTCCCGGAGCAGGTCGTGCGCGACGCCATCGCGTGCGCGGCCACCGCCCCCTCCGGCGCGCACCAGCAGCCGTGGACCTTCGCCCTGGTCAAGGACCCCGAGGTCCGCCGCCGGATCCGGGAGGCCGCCGAGCACGAGGAGAAGGTGAGTTACGACGGGCGGCTCGGCGAGGAGTGGCTCGCGGCGCTGCGCCCGCTGGGCACCGACGCGGTGAAGGCCCATATGACGGACGCGCCCGCCCTGATCGTGGTGTTCCAGCAGCGCTACTGGCTGGGCGAGGACGGCACGAAGCGCAAGCACTACTACGGGGACGAGTCGGTCGGGATCGCGGTGGGCATGCTGCTCACCGCCCTGCACCTGTCCGGTCTCGCCGCGCTGATCCACACCCCGAGCCCGATGCGCTTCCTCGGCGAGGTCCTGAACCGGCCGGAGAACGAGAAGGCGTTCGCGGTGATCCCCGTCGGCTATCCCGCCGACGACTGCGAGGTCCCCGACCTGGTGCGCAAGTCGCTGGACCAGGTGCTGGTGGAGATCTGAGGAGCCCCGCCCGGCCCCGAGAACAGGCGGCACATGGAAACCGCCCCCCGGCCGGCAGGGGGGCCGGTCGGGGGGCGGTGCTCTGGGGGGTCTTCCGTCGCCGGGAGACCCCGGGTCCGGGGCGTCGTGCTGCGGCGCCCCGGGAGGGCGTCAGCCCTGGTGGGGGTAGGTGTAGTCGGTCGGCGGGACCAGCGTCTCCTTGATGGCCCGGGTCAGGGTCCAGCGCTGGAGGTTCTGCGGGGCGCCCGCCTTGTCGCAGGTGCCGGAGGCACGGCCGCCGCCGAAGGGCTGCTGGCCGACGACGGCGCCGGTCGACTTGTCGTTGATGTAGAAGTTGCCCGCGGCGTAGCGGAGCTTGTCCATCGTGTACGCGGCGGCCGCGCGGTCGCCCGAGATGACCGAGCCGGTCAGCGCGTAGTCGGAGACCGACTCCATCTGCTCCAGCATGGCGTCGTAGTTCTCGTCCTCGTAGACGTGGATCGCGAGGATCGGGCCGAAGTACTCGGTCGTGAAGACCTCGCTCTCGGCGTCGGAGCACTCGATGACGGTCGGGCGGACGAAGTAGCCCACCGAGTCGTCGTAGGTGCCGCCCGCGACGACGGTGCACGCCGGGTCGGACTTCGCGCGGTCGATCGCGGCCTTGTTCTTGGCGAACGAGCGCTCGTCGATGACGGCTCCGATGAAGTTCGTCAGGTCGGTGACGTCACCCATCGTGATCGAGTCGACCTCGGCCGCGAACTCCTCCTTGAAACCGGAGTTCCAGATGGAGGCCGGGACGTACGCCCGCGAGGACGCCGAGCACTTCTGGCCCTGGAACTCGAAGGAGCCGCGGGTCAGCGCGGTCTTCAGGATGGCGCGGTCGGCGCTGGGGTGCGCGACGACGAAGTCCTTGCCGCCGGTCTCGCCGACGAGCCGCGGGTACGTGCGGTAGTTGGCGATGTTGTTGCCGACCGTCTTCCACAGGTGCTGGAAGGTGGGGGTCGAGCCGGTGAAGTGGATGCCGGCCAGGTCGCGGTGGTTCAGCGCCACCTCGGAGACGGCGATGCCGTCGCCGGTGACCAGGTTGATGACGCCCTTGGGCAGCCCGGCCTCCTCCAGGAGCTGCATCAGCAGCACGGCGGCGTGGGTCTGGGTCGGGGACGGCTTCCACACCACGACGTTGCCCATGAGCGCGGGGGCGGTGGGGAGGTTGCCCGCGATGGCCGTGAAGTTGAACGGCGTGATCGCGTAGACGAAGCCCTCCAGCGGGCGGTGGTCCATGCGGTTCCACACGCCCGGGGAGTTCGCCGGGGGCTGCTCGGCGAGGATCTGGCGCGCGTAGTGCACGTTGAAGCGCCAGAAGTCGATGAGCTCGCAGGGGGTGTCGATCTCGGCCTGCTGGGCGGTCTTGGACTGGCCGAGCATGGTGGAGGCGGCCAGCGTCTCGCGCCAGGGGCCGGCCAGCAGCTCCGCGGCGCGCAGAATGATCGCCGCGCGGTCGTCGAAGGCCATCGCGCGCCAGGCCGGAGCGGCGGCGAGGGCCGCGTCGACGGCGTCCTGGGCGTCCTGCTCGGTGGCGCCGGCGAAGGTGCCGATGACGGCCTGGTGGTTGTGCGGCTGTACGACGTTCACCCGCTCGCCGCCGCCCATCCGCTTCTCGCCGCCGATGGTCATCGGCAGGTCGATCGGGTTGTCGGCGAGCTCCTTGAGCTTCACCTCCAGGCGGGCGCGCTCCGGGGAGCCCGGGGCGTAGGAGTGAACCGGCTCGTTGACCGGCGCGGGGACCTGGGTGACGGCGTCCATGAGTGCCTTGTCTCCTTGGTGTCGGCGGGGATGGGTGTGTCGGCCGTGGCCGGTTCAGCCCCGGGTCGGGGCCGGGCGCTCAGCCCTTGGTGAGGATCGAGCGGCCGAAGAACAGCAGGTTGGCCGGCTTCTCCGCGAGGCGGCGCATGAAGTATCCGTACCAGTCGGTGCCGTACGCCGTGTAGACGCGCATCCGGTGGCCCTCGGCCGCGAGCCGGACGTGCTCGTCGCTGCGGATGCCGTACAGCATCTGGAACTCGTACTCGTCCAGTTTGCGCCCGGCCTGGCGGCCCAGCTCCTGGGCGATGGCGATGAGACGGGGATCGTGGGACCCGATCATCGGGTAGCCCTCGCCCTCCATCAGGATCCGGGTGATACGGACGTACGCCTTGTCGATCTCGGCCTTGTCCTGGTACGCGACGGTGGCGGGCTCCTTGTAGGCGCCCTTCACGATGCGTACGCGGCTGCCCGCGGCGGCGAGCCTGCGGGCGTCGTCCTCGGTGCGGAACAGGTAGGACTGGATGACGCAGCCGGTCTCCGGGTGGTCCTTCCGCAGCTCCTCGTGGATGGCGAACATCGAGTCGAGGGTGGTGTGGTCCTCGGCGTCCAGGGTGACCGTGGTGCCGATGGCGGCCGCCGCCTCGACGACCGGGCGCACGTTGGCGAGGGCCAGCTCGTGGCCGCCCTCCAGCGCCTGGCCGAACATCGACAGCTTGACGGACATCTCGGCGCGGGTGCCCAGGCCGAGGTCCTTCAGACGCCCGATGAGCTCCAGGTACGCGTCGCGGGCGGCCTCGGCCTGCGCGGGGGTGGTGATGTCCTCGCCGACGACGTCGAGCGTGACCTCCAGGCCCTTGTCCGCGGCGTCCTCCACGATCGGCACGACCTGGTCGACGGTCTCCCCGGCGATGAAGCGGTCGACGACCTGCTTGGTGCCGGGCGCGGCCGAGACGAACCGGCGCATCTTGTCGCTGCGCGATGCGGCGAGAATCACGGGACCCAGCACGGGGCACCTCCACGAATATACGGACGAAGGGCCGTAACGGCACGAACGTGAACGGACCGGTACGGCACGGATAACCACTGTGAAATCTAGGGACCGCTCAGATCCTGTGCCATCGACACCTGTCACGCATCCGTGGCCGCCATCTCAGACATCTGTATGAAGAAAAGCGGGAACGGGTGCAGAATGGCGGAGTGACAGGCGATTACCAGGAACTGGTCGACGAGATCTCGGCCCTCCTCGACGCCCCGGCCACCCTGGAGAACCGGGATTTCGGCCTGGTCGCCTTCGGAGCCCACGACAGCGACGACGACTCCGCCATGGACCCGGTGCGCACCCGCTCGATCCTGACCCGGCGCTCCACGCCCGCCGTGCGCGCCTGGTTCGAGGGGTTCGGCATCACCCGGGCGACCGGGCCCGTCCGGATTCCCGCCGCCCCCGAGGCCGGGGTGTTCCGGGACCGCGTCTGCCTTCCCGTACGCCATCGGGGTGTCGTCCTCGGTTACGTCTGGCTGCTCGACGCCGACCCCGGCCCGACCGACGAGCAGCTGACCGCCGCGATGGAGGTCGCCGCCCGGATCGGGGCGCTGCTCGCCGACGAGGCGCGGGCGGGCGCCGACCTGTCGCGGGAGTTCGGCGCGGTGCTCACGGCGGGCCCCGGCCGGCAGCGCGACACCGCGGTCGCCGCGCTGGGCGAGGCCCTGGGGCAGGACGCGGAGGGGCTGCACACGGTGGTCTGCGTGACCCCGTGGGCGGACGACACGCCCTCGGTACGGGGGGTGGCCTCGGCGGCCGCCCTGGCGACGGTCGCCGCGCCGGGGGGAGCCGGGCCGCTGTCGCTGGCCGCGCTCGTCCGGTTGCGCGCGCCGGACCGCCTCGACCCGGCCCTGAGCGCCGCGGACCGGTTGCGCACCGATGCCGGCCCGGCAGCCACCGGGGGGATCGCCACGCCGCGGCGGGGCCTGGACGAGCTGACGGTCGCCTGGCGGGAGGCCACGGCGGCGGCCCGCGCGGCACGGGCCGAGCCCCGCCTCGGCCCGGTCGCCCGGTGGTCGTCGATCGGCCCGTACCGCCTGCTGACCGCCCTCCCGGGCACCGGCGACGCCCCCGGGGACCCGGTGGTCGCCCCGCTGCTGACCTCGCCGCACCGGGAGCTGGCGCACACCGCCGAGGTGTTCCTGGACTGCGCGGGCCAGGCGGGCCGGACGGCCGCCGCGCTGGGCATCCACCGCCAGACGCTGTACTACCGGCTCTCCCGGATCCAGCAGATCACCGGTCTCGACCTGAACGACGGCGAGGACCGGCTGCTGCTGCACATGGCGGTGAAGCGGTCCCGGCTGTAGGGGCGCTCGGCGGGCCCGGCCGCAAGGGGGCGCCCGGCGGGCCCGTCACTTGCCGAAGCGGCGTTCCCGGTTCGCGTAACTGCGCAGCGCGCGCAGGAAGTCCACGTGCCGGAAGGCCGGCCAGTAGCAGTCCACCCAGTGCATCTCGGCGTAGGCGGACTGCCAGAGGAGGAAGCCGGACAGCCGCTGCTCCCCGGAGGTGCGGATGATGAAGTCGGTGTGGTCGGCGACGGGTGAGTAGAGGTGCCGGGAGATGTCGTCGATCCCGAACCGGGCGACCAGCTCGGCCGGATCGCCGCCCGCCGCGATGTGCTCCTCGAAGGCGCTCTTCACCGCGTCGACGATCTCGCGCCGGCCTCCGTAGCCGACCGCCACGTCCACCTTGAGGCCGCCGCGCCCGGCCGTGGCGGCGGTGGCCTCCTTGAACACCCGGGCGCTGGCGCCGGGCAGCATGTCGAGCGAGCCGATCGCCCGGACCTCCCAGTCGCGGCCCTCGGCGGTGATGTCCCGGACGGTCTCCTCGATGACCTCGATCAGCGGGCCGAGCTCTTCGGCGGGGCGGCCCAGGTTGTCGTCGGAGAGCATGAAGAGGGTCACGTGCTCGATCCCGGCGGCCGTGCACCAGCCCAGGAACGTGGTGACCTTGGCGCCGCCCGCCCGGTAGCCCTCCCGGACGTCCGTGTGCCCGGCCTTCCGGGCCCAGCGCCGGTTGCCGTCGACCATGATCCCCACGTGCTGGGGGCGCGGCAGGCCCACCAGGGTGGCGGCGAGCCGGCGCTCGTACACCGCTTCGATCGGCCGTCGGAGGAACAGGGGAAGCAGCTTCATGGACCCACTCCATCACAGGACCGCCGGTGCCGGAGGACCCCGCCGTCGGTCCCGGACGCCGCCGGCGTTCTCCGGCGGGTCCTCACAACGGACCGTCCCTGTCGTCCGGTTCGGTGATCGTACGGTCGCTGACCAGGGCGGCCAGCACAAGTGGCGCGTCGCCGTCGCTGTGCCCCAAGGTCAGGGCGATCCACCGGCCGCCGGGGGCGACCGGACCCCAGACCACCAGGTCTCCGTACAGGTCCTCGGCGAACAGCGCCTCGAACAACGGCTCCACGGACGCCCCGGCCTCCCACCGCGGCAGCGCACCGTGCAGCCGCACCGGTCGGTGCGGGCCCCAGCCGTCGCTCAACGCTCCTGCCAGCACTGCCATGTGGCCCTCGGCGGCCTCCACGGCGTCGTTCCACTCGGGGGCGTACACGCCGGTGAGGGAGTGGCCCTCCCAGAGCGGCACGATCCGGAAGCCCTCCCCGACGGTGACCGTCCACTCACCGGTGGCCGGGTCGCCCTCGGCGGCGGTGGGGCCGGTCGCCGGTACGGGGGCGGCGAGGAGCTCGGTCACCTCGGCCGCCGCGCGCTCCGCGTCGAAGTCCTCGCCCGCCCGGGAGGTCACAGGACCGCCCGGTCCATCGGGCGGGGCAACGGAGCCAACGCCCCGGCCTCACGCAGCCGCTGGTACACCCGCACCACGCCCGCGCTGTCGCCCGGCGCCGCGATGCTCAGCAACTCCCCGCCGTCGGCCAGGGGTTCACGGACCACCTCCAGGCCATCGGGGACGAGGGCGGCGCGGGCCGGGGAGAGGTAGCCGGTCCGGCCGACGACCGGGTCGCCGACGGAGTAGCCGGCGTCGTCCTCCAGCGCGTCCAGCACGTCGTCGTCGCTCACGTCGCCGAAGTCCGGTTCCCACACCCGGGCGACGAGCGACAGGAGCGCCTCCTCGGGGACCACGGCCTCGTCCGGGGCGTGCAGGATGATCGCGAGCGACTGGAGCAGGAACTCCGGGGCCCCGCCGGCCAGTCCGCTGACCTCGGCCTCCCAGCCGGGCGCCCCGGTGCCGACGAGCCGCAGCCCGGTGCCCGTGAGGTCCGACCAGTCGGCCGCGCTCTGGGCGGTGCGGAGCGCGCCGAGCAGGGCGTCCCCGTCGGGGGTGAACGCGGTGGCGGGGCCGTTCCCGTGGACCTGACTCCAGGCCTCGGCCGCCTGCGGGACCAGCTCGGCGAGCCCGTCGAGGGTCCGGAGCCAGCGCTCGGCAAGCGCCTCGGCCGGCTCCGGCCGGGGACCCCAGAAGCCCCGCACTACACGTCGCATGCTCGTCTCTCCTCCGTCGGCCGGCCCACAGTGCGCGGTCCATCCGGCCGGACGGCGGCCGGGATCACCACGCGTGCAGGCTACTAGGGGGCGCGACGAAAGCAGCGGCCGAGTGTGCGGGAGCGGCCTCGGCGTTCGGCCACGTGAATGACAGCGTGTTCGTGGGCAACGCGGGCAAGGACGCGGCGCTGGAGCGAGGACGGCTTCTCGGGCACTTCTTCGCGGAGGACGAAGGACCACCCCGGCAGATCCCGCGCACTGCACCAGGTGATGGTCGCCCTGGAACGCGGAGGCCGCCGGGACCAAGCAGTGGAAGCGGCGGGGACGTTGCTGCGCTTTCAGCACATGGTCATCGAGGCGGCTTCCCAGGCCGGGGATCCTCTCGACTGCCGGCGCCTCCTGCAGCACTCCGTCGCCGCGCTGGCGGAGAGCAGGCGTCTGCTCGGCGAGAGCGAGAGCCGGTTGCTGCACAGGCGGGGGGAGGACATCGCACGGGTGGCGCGCGCCCGCCGTCTGGACGAGACCTTCCAGGAGATCGGCCCACCACCACCGCGCCGCCCGACCGAGCCGGCCGCCGAGGACGTCCCGGGGCCCCTCCCACGACCACCGCGCCGCCCGACCGAGACGTCCGCCGAAGGGGAGGTGCCCGGCGTCGCGGCGGAGGCGGCGCGCTGGGCCCGAAAGGCTCTGGAGCGCCTGCCGAAGGATTACCCCGGAGGCGCCCATGCGGTCGCCGAGGCCGCCCCCGCGCAGATGGCGGCCCGGCGCGCGCTGTCCCTGATCCCCGAGGACCTGATGCCGGAGGACGCCGATGACTGGCGGGGGGTGTGCGCACTGCTGGCGCGCTTCGCCCCGGCACGGCTCACGGGGGGCCCGATCGCGCGCGACGCCGGGCGAATCGCCCAGCAGGAATGGTCCTGGCGGGTCCTGCCCCACGTGGCGAGTACGTACGAGATCGCTGTGCGGGCCTACCGACGGATCAACGATCCCGCGGCCCAGGTACGCCTGTACTCCGACCTCGCGGAAGAGAGCTTCCGGTCCGGGGACTACCCACGGGTCATCACGTGCCGGCTCGCGGCCGCCGGGATCACGGAGGCGATGGGCGACGAGGCGGGCCAGGGGGAGGCCCTCGCCTCCGTCGCGCACGCCAACCTGCTGCTGGCGAAGCACGAGGAGGCCGCCCGGTTCGCCGGGAGAGCCGTCCCTCTCCTCACCGCCGCGAAGCGCCCCGGGCCCGCCGGCCGGGCGCTCACCACCCTGGCGAACGCCCGCTACAGCCTGGACCTCCCGGTCCAGGCGCTCTCCGCCGCTCTCAGCGCGGAGGCCCTCACCACATCGGCGAACGACCTGCGGGGCCGCGTGGCGGCCCTCCTCATCCTGGGTCTCGCGCAACGCGACACCGACCGCGCCGAAGACGCCTCCGTCTCCTGGAGGACCGCGTCGCGCATCGCCCGGACCCTCCAGGACCCCTACCTCACCGCGAGGACGGAGTCCTTCCTCAAGAACGTGGGCCATCTGCGCGCCTGACGTGTGCCGCGGCCACGCGCCTACTCGTCGAACGCCCCCGGCTTCCTGGTGCTGTCGTTGGGCTTCGTCGGGCTGTGGACCACCTTGACCGGAAGCCCTTCGTCCCGGAAGGCCTTGCGGGCGGCCTTGGCCACCTCCGGGTCGGAGAAGTGCCACTCCACGCTCCGGCCGCCGGACGCCTCCACCTGGGCGCGGGCCTCGGTGACGAACTTGTCCTTGCCCGACGGGGTGAGGGTGCCGCTGTCGGACTTGGACAGATAGCTGCCGTAACCGTTCTTGGCCTCCAGGAACGTCTGCCGGGAGGAGTCCCAGCCGTCGTACTCCACCGCCGGCTTGCCCTCCCGGGGATGCGGCACGACGTACTCCTGGCCCCGGTTGGTACCGGTCACCTGCTCCTGGTAGCGCAGCCAGGACTCGTTCTTCCAGTTGGGCGCGGGGTTGCGGTCCCGGCTCGCCCAGTAGCCGTCGCCCGCGTCCGCGTCCCCGAGCGTACGGTCCTTGAGGTCGTCGGCCCAGGACGGCGGGTTGTAGTTGCGCGGGTCGGAGGTGTCGTTGCGCTGCGCCTCCGGGTACTTCTTCTTGTCCACCTCGGCCTTGCGCGCCCGCTCGGGCTCCTCCAGCCTCTTCTGCTCCAGGTGGGCGGCCCGCTCGGCTGCTCGCGCCTGGGCGGCGGCGGCCTTGGCCGCCTCGTCGCACCCGTCGTTCGCGAGGACGATCCGGTGCGGGGAGCCGCCCGCCAGCACTCCGGTGCCCGAGCCCGGGACACCGATGGCCCCGCCCCCGCCGTACCGCACGCGCGGCGGGCCCGAGGCGATGACGCAGCCGGTCCGGCGCGCCGTGTCCTCGGCGGTGTCCGCCGCGTCGTCGGCCTCCTTCGCCGCCTTCCGTACGCCGTCGAGATCGCCGGCCTCGGCCGCCTTGCGGGCCCTGCGGGCCGCCGCCCCCGCATCGTCCGCGGCCTTCGCCACGGCTCCGGCGACCTTGCCCAGCACACCGAGTTTGCCGACCTTGCCGACGACCTTCCCGACGTTGTAGCCGGGGATGAAGATCGAGCCGATGTTCCAGATCACGTCGGTGACGGCCCGGGTCTTCTCGCCGTTGTTCCAGCGCTCGCGGACCTCGTCCCCGACGAACACGTCGTCGCCGACCGTGACCACCGTGCCGACGGACGCCTTGCCCCAGTCCCAGATGGCGCCCAGGTAGTCGCCGTCGGCCCACTTGTCGCCCGCGCCCGAGGAGTCCTTCATCCACTGGTCGCCGAGCTGCTTGCCGTAGTCGGCGAGGCCCGACCAGGTCTCCGGCTTGAACAGGTCGATGATCCCGGTGATGTCGCCCCAGATCCCGTCGACCACGAGGCCCTTGACGACCTGCGTCGTACGGTCCCAGGCGCAGCCGAAGAAGCCCCAGCCGCCGCAGTCCTCCTGCTCCTCGGCCTGCTCGCCGCCTTCCTCGCCCTCACCGTCGTCGGACGCCTGTACGTCGTGGGCGGCCTCGGGCTCCTCGTTGTCCTCGGGGAAGGTGTCCTCGCCGGTGCCGGGGCGGCCCGCGTCGTCGGGGCCCCCCGTGCCACCGCCGGTCGTGGTCGAGCCCTCGGATCCGCCCGAGCCCTCCGTACCTCCCGAGCCCTCGGTGCCTCCGCTGGAGCCCGGGCCTCCGGTGCCGCCGCTGCCTCCCGTACCGCCGGTCGCGTCACCGCCGGTGGCCCCGTCCGTGGACCCTCCGGTGACACCGCCCGTGGTCGTCGAACCGCCGTCGGCGCCCCCGTCCGCACCGCCGTCGGCGCCTCCGTCCGCGCTCCCCGAGGTACCTCCGTCGGCTCCCCCGTCCGTACCGCCGCCCGGGCGGTCGCCCGCCTCGACGGAGCCGCTGCCCGGGGAGACCGGGCAGGAGCTGCCCGTCAGCGAGCAGATCGCGGACTGGAGGCCCTCGGTGATCCGGCCGCCCAGGCCGCCCACGGTCAGGGCCCCGATCAGCGCGACGACGATCAGGACCAGGCCCAGGTACTCCAGGGCGGTCTGCCCCCGGTCCCGCTTCCAGGTGATCATGTGCGGGAGCGAGAACTTCGGCGGCTGCCCCCGGTCGCCGGGCGGCATCCGGAACCATGCCCGGCTCCCCGCGCGGCTGATCAGGACGATGATCAGCACCGGCAGGACGAGCTGGGTCAGCCCGTCCGGCGACCCGTCCCCGAGGTTGGCGAGACCCCCGAGGATCAGCCACACCTGGACGGCGACGATGCCCCACCGCACGCGCGCGCCGCCGGTCCTGACGTGCCGGGCCAGCAGCGCCGCGAGCACCCCGGGGGCGGAGGCGTACAGCAGGATGCCCAGCACCTCGGCGCCCATCGCGTCCGCGGCGAGGGCCGAGCCGGACAGGCCGATCGCCCCCAGCAGCGTCGCCCCGAACAGCACGAGGAGAGCCACGCGGACCAGGACGAGTGGGCGCGGGAGTTCACGCCGCGGGGCGACGGCCGGAGCCGGGCCTCCCGCTACGGGTATGCCACCGACAGCAGACATACGTGATCCGACCCCCGGCGCCCATGAGTGACATGACAATCGGTCACCCTAGGGGCGGGGACCCGTTCGCGTCGTGGGCCCCAGGACCCAACCCCGGGCCCACCTCGGCGGGTTGGCCGGGGGGAAAGCAACGTACCCGGCGGCGGGGCCGCTCGTACGGAACGAGCGGGCCTGCTACCGGGTACGGAGCGGCGTCGTGCGACTGTGCGTGAGCGTCAGTCGGTGAGGTTCACCGACGTGTCCGCGTCAGTCGGTGAGGTTCACCGAGCGGGCCGAGGACGCGCCGATCTCCTCGGCGATCTCGGTCAGCACCGGCTGCGGGACGGTGTCGTCGACGGTGAGGACGACGAGCGCCTCGCCGCCCACGGCGGCCCGGGACACCTGCATGCCCGCGATGTTCAGCCCGGCCTCGCCGAGGATCTTGCCGACCGCGCCCACCACACCGGGACGGTCCTGGTAGCGCAGGACGACCATGTGGTCGGCGAGCGCCAGATCGACGTCGTGCTCACCGATGGCGACGATCTTCTGGAGGTTCTTCGGGCCGGCCAGCGTGCCGGAGACCGCGACCTCCTGGCCGTCGGAGAGCGTGCCGCGCACGGTGACCACGTTGCGGTGGTCGGGCGACTCGGAGCTGGTGGTGAGGCGGACCTCGACACCGCGCTCCTGCGCGAACAGCGGGGCGTTGACATACGAGACGGTCTCGTCGACGACGTCCTCGAAGACGCCCTTGAGCGCGGAGAGCTCCAGCACCTTGACGTCGTGCTGGGTGATCTCGCCGTACACCTCGACGTCGAGCCGGGCCGCGACCTCGCCCGCGAGCGCGGTGAAGATCCGGCCGAGCTTCTCGGCGAGCGGCAGGCCGGGGCGTACGTCCTCGGCGATGACGCCGCCCTGGACGTTGACCGCGTCCGGGACCAGCTCGCCGGCCAGCGCGAGGCGGACGGACTTGGCGACCGCGATGCCCGCCTTCTCCTGCGCCTCGTCGGTGGAGGCGCCGAGGTGCGGGGTGCAGACGACCTGGTCGAACTGGAACAGCGGGGAGTCCGTGCAGGGCTCCTTCGCGTACACATCGAGGCCGGCGCCCGCGACGCGGCCCTCCTTCAGCGCGGAGGCCAGGGCCTCCTCGTCGACGATCCCGCCGCGCGCGGCGTTGACGATGCGCACCGAGGGCTTCACCTTGTGCAGCGCCTCGTCACCGATGAGACCGAGGGTCTCGGGGGTCTTCGGCAGGTGCACCGTGATGAAGTCGGCGACCTCCAGCAGCTCGTCCAGGCTGAGGAGCTTGACGCCCATCTGCGCGGCGCGGGCCGGCTGGACGTAGGGGTCGTAGGCGACGATCTTCATGCCGAAGGCCGACATGCGCTGGGCCACCAGGACGCCGATGCGGCCGAGGCCGACGACGCCGAGGACCTTCTCGCTGAGCTCGACCCCGGTGTACTTGGAGCGCTTCCACTCACCGTTCTTGAGCGCGGTGTTGGCCTGCGGGATGTTGCGCGCGGTGGCCACCAGCAGACCGCAGGCCAGCTCGGCCGCGGTGACGATGTTGGAGGTCGGGGCGTTGACGACCATCACGCCGGCCTTGGTGGCCGAGGAGACGTCGACGTTGTCCAGACCGACGCCGGCGCGGGCCACGACCCGGAGCTTCTTGGCGGCGGCGATGGCCTCGGCGTCGACCTTGGTGGCGGAGCGCACCAGGATGGCGTCGACGTCGACGATCGCGGGAAGAAGCTCGGCGCGGTCGGCGCCGTTGCAGTGCCGGATCTCGAAATCCGGACCCAGGGCGTCGACCGTGGCGGGCGACAGCTCTTCAGCGATGAGTACGACAGGTTTCGAGCTCACGTGAGTCCTCACAAGTCCAGTGCGGACGGCCGTCCCGACGGCCGCAGGCGGTGGAGGGGCTAGCCGCGTGGAAGACGCACGACACTGTGGGCCCTGACGCGTGTATCTGTTGAGAAGTGTAGTCATGCGACGCGCCTCGTACTGCGCCCCGGTGGAAGGATCACCCGCACGAGGGTGGACGTCGTGTACACCCGTACGGAACTGCCCCTCCGGTACCCCCGTACGGAGCGGCTTCTCCGGTCATCGCGGAGCGGGGCGGGTCCGTGAAGGACCCGCCCCGCTCCCCCGAGGTCTAGGCCTCTTCGTCGTTCACCCAGCTCATGAGCTTGCGCAGCTCACGGCCCGTGGTCTCCAGCAGGTGGTCGCTGTCGGCCTTCTTGTACTCGTTGTACTTGGGCAGACCGTTGTGGTACTCCGCCATCCAGGCCTTGGCGAAGGTGCCGTCCTGGATCTCGGTGAGGACCTTCTTCATCTCGGCCTTGGTGTCGGCCGTGATGATGCGCGGGCCGGTGACGTAGTCGCCCCACTCGGCGGTCTCCGAGATGGACCAGCGCATCTTCTCCAGGCCGCCCTCGTACATGAGGTCGACGATGAGCTTCAGCTCGTGCAGGCACTCGAAGTACGCGATCTCGGGCTGGTAGCCGGCCTCGGTCAGCGTCTCGAAACCGGCCTTGACCAGGGCGGCGGTGCCGCCGCAGAGGACGGCCTGCTCACCGAACAGGTCGGTCTCGGTCTCCTCGGTGAAGGTCGTCTTGATGACGCCGGCGCGCGTGCCGCCGATGCCCTTGGCGTACGAGAGCGCGAGCTCCAGGCCCTTGCCCGAGGCGTCCTGCTCGACGGCCACGATGCAGGGAACGCCGCGGCCCTCCTCGTACTGGCGGCGGACCAGGTGGCCGGGGCCCTTGGGGGCGACCATGCAGACGTCGACGCCGGCCGGCGGCTTGATGAAGCCGAAGCGGATGTTCAGGCCGTGGCCGAAGAACAGCGCGTCGCCGTCCTTGAGGTTGTCCTTGACGGACTCCTCGTAGACCTGGGCCTGGATCGGGTCCGGGACGAGGATCATGATGACGTCGGCCTCGGCGGCGGCCTCGGCCGGGGTCACCACGCGCAGGCCCTGCTCCTCGGCCTTGGCCTTGGACTTCGAGCCCTCGTGCAGACCGACGCGGACGTCGACGCCGGAGTCACGGAGCGACAGCGCGTGGGCGTGGCCCTGGCTGCCGTATCCGAGAACCGCGACCTTGCGGCCCTGGATGATGGACAGGTCGGCATCGTCGTCGTAGAACAGCTCGGCCACTGGGTCTTCTCCTTGGTGTGCAGGTGTTGCGTCCCACCGTACGGCGGGGGCGTCGGGTACGTGATCGGGTCTCGCCATGCGAGCGGCGGGCGCGCGTCCCGCCGCCGGTCAGGCGGAGCGGTCGAGGGCGCGCAGGGACCGGTCGGTGATCGAGCGCGCGCCGCGCCCTATGGCGATGGTGCCGGACTGGACGAGCTCCTTGATGCCGTACTGCTCCAGCATCTTGAGCATCGCCTCCAGCTTGTCGGCCCCTCCGGTCGCCTCGATCGTGACGGCCTCCGGGGAGACGTCGACGGTCTTGGCACGGAACAGCTGGACGATCTCGACGATCTGGGAGCGGGTCTCGCTGTCGGCGCGGACCTTCACCAGGACGAGCTCCCGCTGGATCGCAGCGGCCGGCTCGAGTTCGACGATCTTCAGGACGTTGACCAGCTTGTTGAGCTGCTTGGTGACCTGTTCCAGGGGCAGGCCCTCGACATTCACGACGATGGTGATGCGGGAGATGTCGGGGTGCTCGGTGGTACCGACCGCGAGCGAGTCGATGTTGAAGCCGCGTCGGGAGAACAGGGCGGTGATCCGGGCGAGGACACCGGGCTTGTTCTCGACCAGGACGGAGAGCGTGTGCTTTTCGGACATGGAGTCGGTCTCTCTCTGTCTCAGTCGTCTTCGTTGTCGCCGAAGTCGGGGCGGACGCCGCGGGCGGCCTGGACCTCGTCGTTGGAGGTGCCCGCCGCGACCATCGGCCAGACCATGGCGTCCTCGTGGACGATGAAGTCGATCACGACGGGGCGGTCGTTGATGGAGTTGGCCTCTTCGATGACCTTGTCCAGGTCGGCCGGGTCTTCGCAGCGGATGGCGTAGCAGCCCATGGCCTCGGACAGCTTGACGAAGTCCGGGACGCGGGTGCCCTTGGCCGGGACGCCGTCCGTGTCCGCGCCGGAGTGCAGCACGGTGTTGGAGTAGCGCTGGTTGTAGAAGAGGGTCTGCCACTGGCGGACCATCCCGAGGGCGCCGTTGTTGATGACGGCGACCTTGATCGGGATGTTGTTGAGCGCGCAGGTGGTCAGTTCCTGGTTGGTCATCTGGAAGCAGCCGTCGCCGTCGATGGCCCAGACCGTGCGGTCGGGCATGCCGGCCTTCGCGCCCATGGCGGCCGGGACCGCGTAGCCCATCGTTCCGGCGCCGCCGCTGTTGAGCCAGGTGGCGGGCTGCTCGTAGTCGATGAAGTGGGAGGCCCACATCTGGTGCTGGCCGACGCCCGCCGCGAAGATCGTGCCCTCGGGGGCGAGCTTGCCGATGCGCTGGATGACCTGTTGCGGGGAGAGGCTGCCGTCCTCGGGCAGGTCGTAGCCGAGCGGGTAGGTGTCGCGCCAGCGGTTGAGATCCTTCCACCAGGCGGTGTAGTCGCCGGTGTTGCCGTCCGTGTGCTCGGCCTGGACGGCCTGGACCAGGTCGGCCAGGACCTCGCGGGCGTCGCCGACGATGGGGACGTCCGCGACGCGGTTCTTGCCGATCTCGGCCGGGTCGATGTCGGCGTGGACGATCTTGGCGTACGGGGCGAAGCTGTCCAGCTTGCCGGTGACGCGGTCGTCGAAGCGGGCGCCGAGGGCGACGATCAGGTCGGCCTTCTGCAGCGCGGTGACGGCGGTGACCGCACCGTGCATGCCCGGCATTCCCACGTGCAGCGGGTGGCTGTCGGGGAAGGAGCCGAGCGCCATCAGGGTGGTGGTGACGGGCGCTCCGGTCAGCTCCGCGAGGACCTTCAGCTCGGCGGTGGCGCCGGCCTTCAGGACGCCGCCGCCGACGTAGAGCACGGGGCGCTTGGACTGGGTGATCAGCTTCGCGGCCTCGCGGATCTGCTTGGCGTGCGGCTTGGTCACCGGGCGGTAGCCGGGCAGGTCCTGGGTGGGCGGCCAGCGGAAGGTGGTCTTCGCCTGGAGGGCGTCCTTGGCGATGTCGACGAGGACCGGTCCGGGGCGGCCGGTGGAGGCGATGTGGAAGGCCTCGGCGATGGTGTGCGGGATGTCCTCGGCCTTGGTGACCAGGAAGTTGTGCTTGGTGATCGGCATCGTGATGCCGCAGATGTCGGCTTCCTGGAAGGCGTCGGTGCCGATGGCCTTGGAGGCGACCTGGCCGGTGATCGCGACGAGCGGCACGGAGTCCATGTGCGCGTCGGCGATCGGGGTGACCAGGTTGGTGGCGCCGGGGCCCGAGGTGGCCATGCAGACGCCGACCTTGCCGGTGGCCTGCGCGTACCCGGTGGCGGCGTGGCCGGCGCCCTGCTCGTGGCGGACCAGGACGTGACGGACCCGGGTGGAGTCCATCATCGGGTCGTAGGCGGGGAGGATCGCGCCGCCGGGAATGCCGAATACCGTGTCGGCGCCGACTTCCTCGAGAGAACGGATGAGGGACTGCGCGCCCGTGACGTGCTCAACGGTGACGGACGGCTGTCCGCCGTTACGGGCGCGCGGCTGCGGGTGGTGGGCCCCGGTGGCCTGCTCGGTCATCGGCATTCTCTTCTCGAAGCTGAGGGTTTTCGCGGGTGTTTTGCAGCGTTTTGAGCGGTGCCAGTGCAACAAAAAACCCCTCGTGCCGTGAGGCAAGCGAGGGGAGCGCGCCGGGTGCGGTCGCAGAGTGTCGTGGAGTGACTCTGCTTCAGCCGACGCGCTTTCCAAGTACGAGAATTCGGGTGCGCATGGCATTGACCCTCTCTCCGGCACGCATGACGTGTCAAGTGGGTGGGACGGGCGTCTCAGCATGTGATCCGGTGAGCAGGGGGATCGAGCCGCCCGCCATCACCGGCCGGGGGCTCGGGATACCCGGTACGGGGAACTCCCCGCGGACCAGGGCGCGTCGCAGCCGGTACTCGTCGAGCGGGCCGGAGAACGCCATCCCCTGACCGTGGGTGCACCCCATGGCGCGCAGGGCGAGGACCTGCTCGGGGACGTCGACGCCGTCGGCGACGGACTGGAGGCCGAGGTCGCAGGCGATCCGCAGGAGACCACTGGTGATCTTGTGCAGCCTGGCCGATTCGACCACCCCCTCGACCAGGTTCCGGTCGAGCTTCAGTACGTCGATGGGGAGCCGGCGCAGCGCGTTGATCGCCGCGAAGCCGCTGCCGAAACCGTCGAGCGCGATCCGTACGCCGAGGCGGCGCAGGGCGACCAGGCGCTGCTCCAGGGCGTCGAAGGAGACGCGCGGGTCGCTGTCGGCGACCTCGATCATCAGCGCGCCCGAGGGCAGGCCGTGGCGGGTCAGCAGCGCCTCGATGGAGCCGGGGGGCGAGGCCGCTTCCAGCAGCCGGGCGGCGGAGAGCCGGACGGAGACGGCGACGGGGTGCCCGGCCCTGGCCCGGTCGGCGGCCTGGGCCACCGCCTCCTCCAGGAGCCAGCGGCCCAGCTCGGCGGTGCGGTCGTCGTCGCCGGAGACCCGGAGGAACTCGGCGGGGGTGAACAGGATGCCCTGGGCGGAGCGCCAGCGGGCCTGGGCGGCGACGGCCGCGACGGACCCGCTGGCGAGGTGGACGACGGGCTGGTGGAGCAGGGCGAACTCGCCGTCGCGCAGGGCGGTGCGCAGCCGGGTGGCCAGCTCGGAGCGGCGTACGACGTCGGCCTGCATCTGCGGGGCGTACAGCTCGACCCGGTCCTTGCCGCCGGCCTTGGCGCGGTACATCGCGAGGTCCGCGTTGCGCATGAGGTCGGTGGGGCTGATGGCGGGCTCGGCGAAGGCCACGCCGATGGAGGCGGCCACCCGGACCTCGCTGGGGCCGATCCGGTAGGGCTGGGAGAGGGTGAGGCGCAGCCGGTCGGCGATCTCGTGGACCTGGTACTCCCGGGCGCCCTGATCGCGGGTGCCGTCGCCCATGATGAGCGCGGCGAACTCGTCGCCGCCGAGCCTCGCCGCGGTGTCGCCGGCCCGGACGGAGTCCTGGAGGCGGCGGCCGGCCTGGACGAGCAGTTCGTCGCCCGCCTGGTGGCCGATGGTGTCGTTGACCGCCTTGAAGCCGTCGAGGTCGATGAAGAGGACGGCGGTGCCGGGGTCGCCCGAGCGGCGGCCGCCGAGCGCCTGGCGGACCCGGGCGGTGAACAGGGCCCGGTTGGGCAGGTCGGTGAGCGGGTCGTGCTCGGCGTTGTGCTGCAACTGGGCCTGGAGCCTGACCCGTTCGGTGACGTCCCGGCTGTTGAGCAGGAGGCCGCCCTGGTGGCGGTTGACGGTGGACTCGACGTTGAGCCAGTCGCCCGTGCCCGAGCGGAAGCGGCACTCGATGCGGGTGGTGGGCTCCTCGTGCGGCGGTGCGGCCAGGAAGCGCCGCACCTCGTGGACGAACCGGCCGAGATCGTCGGGATGGATGATCGAGGACAGCTCGGAGCCGACGAGGCCCTCCGCCTCGCGCCCGTAGACGCCGGCGGCGGCGGGGCTGACGTAGCGCAGGGTGCCGTTGGGCGCGGCGATCATGATGACGTCGCTGGAGCCCTGCACCAGGGAGCGGAAGTGGTTCTCCTTCTGGGCCAGCTCCTGGGTGAGGGAGATGTTGTCGAGGAGCATGATGCCCTGCCGGACGACCAGCGCCAGGACGACGGTACAGCCGGTGAAGATGACGACCCGGTCCACCCGGCGGCCGTCGACCACGTTGTACAGGATGCCCAGGGTGCAGACGGCGGCGGCGAGATACGGGGTCAGGGCGGCCAGCGAGCCGGCGATCGGGCGGCTGGCGATGGCCCGCGGGGGCCCGGGGCGGGCGGACGGCCGGGCCGCGCAGCGGGCGCCCCAGGGGGCGTAGGCGAGGAGCAGCGACCCGGCGAACCAGCCGGCGTCGAGGAGCTGGCCCGAGTGGTACGTGGAGCGCAGCAGCGGCGAGGTGAACACCGCGTCGCTCAGCACGGTGAGCGCGAGGGCGGCGATGGCGGTGTTCACCGCGGAGCGGTTCACTCCGGCCCGGCGGAAGTGCAGGGCGAGCACCATCGAGACGAGCACGATGTCGAGCAGCGGATAGGCCAGCGAGAGGGCCGCGGGCGCGACGCTGGTGTCCTGGACCCCCGCCAGGTGCGTGGTGTGGGCGAGGGCGAGGCTCCAGGCGAGCGTCAGCAGGGAGCCGCCGATCAGCCACGCGTCCAGGGCCAGGCACACCCAGCCCGCGCGGGTGACGGGCCGCTTGGCGAGCACGAGCAGTCCGACGATGGCGGGCGGCGCGAAGCAGAGGAAGAAGAGGTCGGCGAGCGAGGGTGTGGGCACGGGGACGCCGAGGATCACCTCGTACCAGCCCCAGACGGCGTTTCCGCAGGCCGCCATGAGGGAGGAGAGCGAGAACAGCAGCCAGGCGGGGCGCAGCCGGCCCCTGACCGCCCGTGCGTAGAGGAAGCAGGAGACGGCGGCGATCAGGGCCGCCGCGGCGAGACCGAAGTCCCCCATGATGACGGCGACCTGCGGCGAGCCCCAGCCGACGGCGGCGCCCACCGAATATCCGGCGCAGACGACGCCGAGCAGGATCCGGGACCGCAGTCCCGTGGAGCCGGTGGCGGACCGCGGGGCGAGCAGGGCCCCCAGCGCGCTCACCGGAGGGCTCCCCGCCCCGGGCCCACCGGGCACGTGCTCCTCGGCGCCTGACTCCTGGGCACCCGACTCCTCGGCGTCCGGCGCTGGGGTGCCCGGCACCGAGGTACTCGGCGCCGCGGTGCACGGCTGCTCGCGGGGGCCCTCCGGCGCCGCTCGCTCCGACCCGGCCGCGGCGGCTTCGGCGTTGCCGGTCCGGGGCAGGAATCCGGCCATCGGCGGGTGCTGTGCTCCCTCGGCGCGGGCGGCCGCAACCGTCCGCTCGTCCGCGTCGGATCGTCTCTCCATGGCCAGCACATCGCCCGTCGCCCCCTCGCGTTCCGATGCTCCCCCCGCGCCGTCCCTTCCACGGCGCAGCCCCCCGCGTCGGACGATACACCAGATCCGTCACTCAGGGCCATAGATTCTATACGCTCCGTGACGAAATGCGAGGTGAGCGGCACTGCGTGCATCCGGACCGCCCCGTAGCGTGGCCGCTACGGCGGGGTCAGCCGGTGGTGGTCACGACGTTGCGCACCGGCTCTCCGGCGGCGAACCGGGTGAGCTGTGCGGCCAGCAGCCGCTTGGCACGGGGTTCGAACGCCGAGGTGCTGCCGCCCACATGAGGTGTGATCAAGACATTCGGAGCATGCCAGAGAGGATGGCCCTCGGGCAGGGGTTCCGGGTCGGTCACATCGAGTGCGGCCCGCAGTCGTCCGGATTCGAGTTCGGACAGCAGGGCCTTGGTGTCGACGACCGGGCCGCGGGCGACGTTGACGAGGAGGGCCCCGTCGGGCATCGCGGCGAGGAAGTCGGCGCCCACCAGCCCCTGCGTGGAAGGGTTCAGCGGAGTGGAGAGGATCACGACGTCGGCCTCGGGCAGCAGGGCGGGCAGATCGTCGAGCGTCTGTACGGGACCGCGTGCGGTGGTCCGTGCGGAGCGCGCGACGCGCGCCACCCGCGCGCACTCGAAGGGGGCGAGCCGGTCCTCGATGGCCGAGCCGATGGATCCGTACCCCACGATGAGGACGGACTTGTCGGCGAGCGCCGGGTAGAAGCCGGAGCGCCACTCTTCGTTGTCCTGGCCGTGGACGAACCCCGGGAGCCCGCGCAGGGACCCGAGGATCAGGGCGAGCGTCAGCTCGGCGGTGGACGCCTCGTGCACCCCCTTGGCGTTGCAGAGGCGTACGCCGGCGGGAAGCAGGCCGAGGCCCGGCTCCACGTGGTCGATGCCCGCGGAGAGCGTCTGCACCACCCGGACGGCGCTCATCGAGGCGAGCGGGCGCACCGCGACCTCGGGACCCTTCATGTAGGGAACGACGTAGTAGGCACAGTCGGCCGGGTCCCCCGGGTAGTCCGGTTCACCGTCCCAGAAGAGGTAGTTGAGGCCCTCGGGCAGGCCGTCGATCTCCTCGGCCGGGAAGGGCAGCCACACGTCGTCAGTCGTCGCAGTCATGGTCAGGAGGCTATGCGACAGATGTGCGAGCGCTCCAGGGCCGCCCGGGCCCTCGCGCGGGGGCGGTCAGCGCGGTCGCAGTCCGAGGGCCCGCACCCCGGCGTACAGGGCGGCGACGTCCGCCGGCCGGAGCAGGGAGCGTCCGGTGAGGCGGGAGACCCGGTCCAGGCGGTTGCGGACGGTGTTGCGGTGGCAGTAGAGGATCTCGGCGATCTCGGTGGTGGATCCGGTGTCCGAGTCCAGCCAGGCGGTGAGCGTCTCCATCAGGTCCTTGCGGTCCGGAGCGGCCAGGACCGGGTCGAGCACGGTGAGGGCCAGCCGCAGCGCCAGATCGGGCCCGGCGGCGACCAGGGCCGCGGCCGGATCATGATCGAGCGTGACCGCCCGGTGCGTACCGACGGGCAGCGAGGCCCTGGCCAGCGTCGCCAGCCGCAGGGCGTCGGCGCTCTCCCGCAACGGGGTGTACGCGGGGCTGAGCCCCGCGCGCCCGGTGACCGCCGTGCCCACCACGTCCAGGACCGCCGCGAGTCCGGAAGGGTGCGCGCGGCCGGGTACGGGAGTGGGGCCGGGCAGGGCGACAATGCCGGCGAGACCGTCGGGGCGCGGGCGCCAGGCTGAGCGCAGTCCGCCCCGCAGCATGGCCTGTTCCATCACGGCGACATCACCGTGATCGGCGACGACGCATACGTAGGGTCCCTGCTCGGGCAGGCCGAGGGAGGCGGCGGTCCCGCCGAGCGTGGCCCAGTCGGCCGCCTTCCCGGTCAGGAGCGCGTCGAGGAGCAACAGCCGCTGCAGTTCGTCGGCGCGGGCCAGGCCCACCAGTGTGTCCCGGTAGACGTCGTTCACCGTCCGGGACGCCGCGTCCAGCAGCGACCAGACCGCCAGGGAGGCCTGCGCGATGTCGTCCATCGTCGTGCCGGGCCGCTTCTTGGCGCGGTCGATGAGCGCGTCGGCCACCAGGCGGTAGCCGATGAGGAAGGCGTGCAGAACCGCGTCGAGGGGGACCCCCTGGGTGGCCCGACGGCGCACGCTCTGCCGGGTGATGTCCGTGCGCACCGGCCGGTGGTGCGCCATGCAGGTCAACTGCTCGCGCAGATTGCGCTCGTTGAAGTCGCGTACGTCGGCCATGATCTCGTCGCTCAACCGCGCGTACGGCGCGATCTCCGTGGTGATCTCGCGGAACAGATCGTCCGCCAGGGCGTCGACCCGCTCCAGCAGTTCCGCCGCGCACACCGCCAGCAGTGGGGGAACGATCAGGCCGCCATCGGCGTGCTGCTCCGGCATGCGGGCCAGCATACGGTTCATCCGGTGGGCCGCTCTTGTGCGGACGCACAAGACGCATCGGTCATCCGAGGTCGTCCGCCCACCACGTACGGCCCACGTTGTGCCGCAGCATTTCTCTCCCGAGCCGCAGAGCCGCTGATCGCCGGCCGCCGAGGAGAGCTGATGCTGAACCTGTCGTCCCTGCTGGAGCACACCGCCCAGGAGCACCCGGACCGTACCGCACTGGTCCTCGGTGACACCCGCCTGACCTACGCCGGACTGCGGGAGCGATCGGAGGCCGTCGCGGACCGGCTGAGGCGCCTCGGTATCGGCCGCGGCGACAGGGTGGCGCTGGCCTGCCCGAACGTGCCGGACTACCCGGCCGCCTACTTCGGGATCCTCCGTATCGGGGCGGTCGTGGTGCCGTTGAACGTACTGCTGCGCCCTCATGAGGTCGCCTACCACCTCGCGGACTCCCGGGCCAAGGCCTTCCTCTGTTTCCCGGACACCCCCGGACTGCCACTGGCCCAGGTGGGGAAGGCGGGCTTCGACCAAGCGCCCGACTGCGAGCACTTCCTGCCGCTGTCCGGCCCCGGGAGCGACGGTCCGGCCCCGGTCCCGCCGGTCGGAACGGTGGCCACGGCCGCGGAGGACACGGCCGTGATCCTCTACACCAGCGGCACGACGGGCCGGCCCAAAGGGGCCGAACTCACCCACCGCAACATGGTGATGAACGCGTTGATCGCCGACCGGCTGTTCGCGCGGGCGGACGACGAGGTGATGCTGACCGCCCTGCCGCTGTTCCACGCCTTCGGCCAGAGCGCGGTGATGAACATGGGCCTGCTCCGGGGCGCCACCCTCGTCCTGCAGCCCCGCTTCGACGCCGGGGAGGCGCTCCGGCTGATGCGGCGGGAAGGGGTGACGTTCTTCGCGGGGGTCCCGACGATGTACTGGGCGCTGCTGGGCGAGCTCGGCGGAGGAACCCCGCCCGAGCGGCTGCGTACCGCCGTCTCCGGCGGAGCCGCCCTGCCCGTCGAGGTGTCCAGGCAGTTCGACGAGGCCTTCGGCGTGGGTGTGCGGGAGGGATACGGCCTGTCCGAGACCTCGCCCGTGGCCTGCTTCAACCCGCCCGGGCTCCCGCCGCGGCCCGGCTCCATCGGCCGGCCGGTGTGGGGGGTCGAGATGAAACTCGTCGACGACGCCTGGCGGACGGTCCCGGGCGACGGGCCCGGCGAGATCGCGATCCGCGGCCACAACGTCATGAAGGGCTACTACCGGCGGCCCCACGACACGGACACGGCGATCCGCGACGGCTGGTTCCGCACCGGTGACATCGCCCGTCGCGACGAGGACGGCTACTACTACGTCGTGGACCGCGTCAAGGACCTGATCATCCGCGGCGGCTTCAACGTCTACCCGCGCGAGATCGAGGAGGTCCTGATCACGCATCCCGCCGTGAGCATGGCCGCGGTGGTGGGCGTGCCCCACCCCACGCACGGGGAGGACGTCAAGGCGTTCGTCATCCCCGTGCCCGGCACGGACCTGCGCGAGGACGAGCTGATCGCCTGGTGCCGCGAACACATGGCCGCCTACAAGTACCCGCGCAGCGTGGAGTTCCGCGACAGCCTGCCGCTGACGTCCACCGGCAAGATCCTCAAGCGCGAACTCACCGCGGAGGCCGGGGGGCTCTGAGGGCACTCCCTGGGCAGGTTGCACAAACTCCGCCGTCGGTGATTGCCGCGACTGCGCAGAGACGACCGGCGTTCGCTCCCACAGGATGCGGTCAAACACCGATGTGATCCGGCCGCGTCACCCGGTTCACCCCCCACGTCAGGAGTCGCCGTGTTGTGGAGAAGGAATCTGCTCGCCCCGTTGGCCGCACTCGCCCTGGTCCTGACCGCGTCGGCGGGCGCGGGCACGGCGGCGGCCTCGACGGACACGACCGCGGTCGCCGCCGTGCCCGCCGCCCCGGCCGCCGGTGACTTCGGGGCTCCCGGCCCGTACGCCACGGCGGTGGAGGTCGGGGCGATCACCACCCTGTACTACCCGCGCGACATCGCCGACAGCGACCGCCGCCACCCGGTGATCGTGTGGGGCAACGGCACCGGCGGCGTCCCCCTCGTCTACCGGGACCTGATGCTCCACTGGGCCAGTCAGGGCTTCGTCGTCGCCGCCGCGAACACCCCCATGTCCAACCTCGGGATCTCCATGCGGGCGAGCATCGACATGCTGACCGGCAGGAACGCCGACCCGGGCAGCGTCTTCTTCGACCGCGTCGACCTGGAGCACATCGGCGCATCGGGTCACTCGCAGGGCGGCGCGGCCGCCATCGTCGTCGGCTCGGACCCCCGCATCGACACCGTCCTGCCGATCCAGCCCGGCCCGCTGGCGAACATCAACGCGGTGCGCGTACCCGCGCTGTTGCTGGCCGGCCAGAAGGACAGCATCGTCTTCCCCGCCCTGGTCAAGGCCTTCTACAACGCCGCCGACCACATTCCGGCCCTCTACGGCGAGCTGCGCGGGGCGGACCACTTCACGGTCGTCGGCGATCCGGGCCCGTTCGCCGCACCGACCACCGCCTGGTTCCGGGCCCATCTCATGGGCGACCAGGCGGCCCGTGCCCAGTTCTTCGGTCCCGGCTGCGGCATCTGCGCCGACACCACCACCTGGTCCGACGTCCGCCGGAACAGCCTGGCCCTGAACGTCCCCGCCGCCACTCCGTAACCCGCCCCTGCCGATCGCCGGCGCCGTGGCGGGCGGCGTCCCGATCCCCCTGTCCGCCGCTTCCCCGGTCGTCCCCCGCGACCGGGGAAGCGGCACTTCTCGTGAAAGGACCGCTATGGACATCATCGCGACGACCCACCAGGGCAAGGTGCGGGGCCGCGTCGAGAAGGGAATCGCCTCCTACCGGGGCATCCCGTACGCCGCCGCGCCCTTCGGGGTCCACCGGTTCCGCGCCCCGGCGCCCGTCGAGCCCTGGGAGGGGATACGCGACGCGCTGGAGTTCGGGCCGACCGCACCGCAGCGCCCCTACCGGCCGCCCCTGGACCAGCTGATTCCCGACGTGGACATCCCCGGGGACGAGTGCCTCAACCTCAACGTCTGGGCTCCCCGGACCGCCGGCGAACCGCTGCCCGTGCTGGTGTGGATCCACGGAGGGTCCCTGCGGAACGGCTCCGCCGCGATGCCCCTGTACGACGGCCGGGCCTTCGCGCGCGACGGTGTGGTCCTGGTCTCGATCAACTACCGGCTCGGGGTGGAGGGGTTCGGCGTCTTCCCCGACGCACCCGACAACCGGGGCCTGCTGGACCAGATCGCCGCCCTGACCTGGGTGCGGGACAACATCGCGGGATTCGGCGGGGACCCCGGGTGCGTCACGGTGTGCGGGGAGTCCGCCGGAGCCATCAGCGTCGCCGCCCTGCTGACCAGCCCGCGCGCGGCCGGGCTGTTCCACCGGGCGATCCTGCAGAGCGGGCCGCCGCACACCGTGACGCGCGAGAAGGGCGCCGGGACCGTGCGGGCGATGGCGAAGACGCTGCGGGTGCCCGCCACGGCCGAGGAGTTCGCCCGGGTGGACCGCGAACGGCTGCTGGACGTCCAGGACGGGTTGACCGGCAGGGCCGACCCGGTCAGCGGCGGACCGGGCTTCCACATCGTGGTCGACGACGACGTGGTGCCGGCCGATCCTCCGCCGCCCTCGGTCGACCTGCTGCTGGGCTGCAACCGGGAGGAGTACCGGCTGTGGTTCGTGCCGAGCGGGGCGCTGGACCGCGTCAACCGGCTCACGCTGCGGCTGGCCCTGCTGAAGTTCAGGATCCCCGGCAGGGTGGCACGGCTGTACCGGGCGGGCCGGCCGGACGCGAAGCCGGGGGTGATCCTCGGGGAGATGGCCACCGACCTGCTGCTGCGAGGGCCGCTCAACCGGCTCGCCGACTCCCGGCCCGGCGACTCCCGGCCCGGCGACGCACGGCCCGGCGACGCACGGCCCGTCCGGACGTATTTCTACGAGTTCGCCTGGCGCTCGCCGGTCCTGGGGCTGGGCGCCTGTCACGCACTGGAGATCGGTTTCGTCTTCGACAACCTCCGTCACGGTGAGGCGCTGTCCGGTCCCGACGCCCCCCAGCCGCTGGCCGACGTCATGCACCGGGCCTGGGTCGACTTCGCCACCTCGGGCGACCCCGGCTGGACCGCCTGGGACGCCCGCCGGCCGGTCCGGGTCTTCGGCCATCCCGGCACGTCCACGGTCCTCGCGCCGCGGCAGGAGGAGCTGCGGGCCTGGCTGTAGCGCCTTCCCCCGACCCCGCGAGGCTGCGGCCGGGGTCAGGCGAGGTCCCTGGCCACGAGCGCCGCCTGCAGCAGCCGCGCGTCGGCGGGCACGGCCGGGTCCAGCCCGGTCAGCGTGGTCACCCGGTGCAACCGGTAGTCCAGCGTGTTGCGGTGGACGCACAGCTCCGAGGCGCTCCGGCTGCGGTTGTGTCCGTGGTCGACGAACACCCGCAGAGTCTCCAGCAGGTACGGATGCTGCTCCAGCGGGTCGAGCTTGGCCGCCAGGCGCGGCAGTGCGGCACCCGGGCGGGCGAGCTGGTACTCCAGGAGTACGTCGTCGAGCCGGTACGGCCCGGGCGGGCGGCCCAGTCGCTGGACGAGTTCGCGCACGCGGCCCGCCTCCTGGGCCGCCGCGGGAACGGCGGCCGGTCCGGCGGCCGGGGCCGCGGCGGCGAACACCCTGTGCCCGATGTCCTTCCCGAGCGCGTCATGCAGGCCGGACAGGTCGCAGCCGCCCGGCAGCAGGGCGATCCCGGCGACATGGTCCATCAGCACCGGGACGCCCGCGTGGGCCTCCAGCGACGACTGCACCAGCCGGGACGGCGGATTCGGCTCGAAGGCCAGGGCGACCACCTCGTGGGGGCCGGCCACCGAGATCCCCGCCGCCTCCGCCAGCTCCTCGTACGGCCGACCGGCCAGGAGCGCGGTCAGCAGCGCGCGGCGTACCCGCTTGTCCTCGCTGCGGATGTCCTCCTGGGCGTTGCGGTGAGCGAGCACGACGGCGGGCATCGCCGCGTGCAGGCAGGCCAGCAGCTTGGCTCCGGCGCCGGTCAGCTCCTCGGGCTCCGCCGTCTCGGACAGCACCTGCCACCACACCTCGGCGCCGACGAGGTAGGCGGCGATCACCGCCTCCAGGGGCACGCGCTCCTCGGCCCGGCGCGCCGACCACTCGATGAGCCGGGTCAGGTCGCCCGGGCCCATCACGCCGTCCTGGCGCAGGGCGCGCAGCAGCAGTTCGTGCACGGCGGTGATCGACCGGGTGACCTCGCCCTCCAGCGTGCGGCGCGGCAACTCCCCGTAGAAGGGGACCTCCGCCGCGCAGCGAGCGACCACGACAGCGGTGAAGTCACCACCGCGAGCAGCCATCCGTGCGTGTAGGCCGGGCATCGGCGTATCGTCACATCGCCCAAACGCTTCCGTCAATCACTCACCGAACTCCCCCGACAGGGACCTGCGTCGTGGATCGGGCGGGCGTGACCGTCCGGGTCGGGGACCGCGCTCTCGCGCCGTCTCCGGAAGATCCGCCCGTGGACCGCGGCGGACGGGAGGGCGGAACGGCTCGTCCAGGAAAGGGTTCGGGGAGTTGGAGAGCAGGACTATCGGGGCGGCGGGGCTTGCCGTGGGTGCGGTCGGTCTCGGCTGTATGCCGATGAGCTGGGGTTACAGCGCGTCGCAGCAGCTCGGGGACCGTTCGGTGCGGACGGTGCACGCGGCGCTGGACGCGGGCGTCCGGCTGCTCGACACCGCGGACATGTACGGCCCGTTCACCAACGAGCTGCTGGTGGGACGGGCGCTGAAGGGGCGCCGTCGGGAGGCGTTCGTCTCCACCAAGTGCGGGCTGCTGGTGGGCGATCAGCACATCGTCGCCAACGGCCGGCCGGGGTATGTCCGGCGGGCCTGCGACGCCTCGCTGCGGCGGCTCCAGACCGATGTGATCGACCTGTACCAGCTGCACCGGGCCGACCCCGAGGTGCCGGTGGAGGAGACCTGGGGTGCGATGGCGGAGCTGGTGACCGCGGGCAAGGTGCGCTCGCTCGGGCTGTGCGCGGTGGGGGCGCGGGCCCCGCGCCGGTCGGGTGCGGGACCGCATGAGGGAACGATCCGGCAGTTGGAGCGGATCCAGCAGGTCTTCCCGGTGAGCGCCGTCGAGGCGGAGCTGTCGGTGTGGTCGCGCGAGGCGCTGGCGGAGCTGCTGCCGTGGTGTGTGGCGCGCGGGGTCGGGCTGCTGGCCGCGATGCCGCTGGGCAGCGGCTATCTGACCGGGACCCTGAAGCCGGGCCAGGGGTTCGAGCCGGAGGACCTGCGGGCCAGGCATCCGCGGTTCACGGCGGAGGTGATGGCGGCGAACCAGCCGGTGGTGGCCGGTCTGCGGCGGATCGCGGAGCGGCGCGGGGCGACCGTGGCCCAGGTGGCGCTGGCGTGGGTGCTGCGCCAGGGGCCGCATGTGGTGCCGGTGCCGGGGGCGAAGCGGGAGCAGTGGGCGGTGGAGAACGCCGGGGCGGCGCGGGTGGTCCTGGACGACCGGGACCTGGCGGAGATCGACGGCCTGCCCGCCGCCCGCGAGTCGTGGGACTGAGTGTCGCGGGACCGAGTATCGCCGGACTGAGTGTCGCGGGAGCGGGAGCGGGCCTCTCGCGGTTGAGCGCGGCCGGCCGAGCGGCGGGAGAATGGGCGCATCGGGAACTCCTGGGCCGGCCGAGGTGTAGGAACAAGGTGTAGGAGCAGGTAGTCGGGCAACCGTCGAAAGGATCGGTTCCGTGCGTGGTGCTCTGTTCGGACCTGTGCAGTCCCCGGCGATGCGCAGGGGGGTGGTGGCCGTGCTGGCGTCGGCCGCGCTGCTGCTGACCGCGGGGTGTTCCGGCGACGGGGACGGGGGTTCGTCCGGGCAGCCCGCCGGTTCCCCGAGTGCCTCGGGGGACTCCGCTCCCCCGGCCTCCCCGAGCCGCTCGGCCGATCTGCCGCCGGCGAAAGGCTCGGCGAAGGTGGTCTCGACGCTGACCGAGGGCCTGAAGTCGCCCTGGGGCCTGGCCGCGCTGCCGGGCGGTGACCTGCTGGTGTCCTCGCGCGACGAGGGCACGGTCCACCGGATCGACGGCGAGAGCGGGAAGCAGACGCTGCTGGGCTCGGTGCCCGGGGTGTCCCCGGCGGGCGAGGGCGGCCTGCTCGGGCTCGCCGTCTCCTCCACGTTCGGCGCGGACCAGTTGGTGTACGCCTTCTTCACCACCACGTCCGACAACCGGATCGTCCGCATGAGTTACGACGAGAAGCGCCCGGCGGGACAGCAGCTGGGGGCGCCGGACACCATCCTGCGGGGCATCCCCAAGGGCCGCATCCACAACGGGGGCCGGATCGCCTTCGGCCCGGACAAGATGCTGTACGCGGGCACCGGAGAGACCGGGGACACCGGGCTGGCCCAGGACAAGGAGTCGCTGGCGGGGAAGATCCTGCGGATGACCCCCGACGGGGAGCCGGTGCACGGCAATCCGGAGGCGGACTCGGTGGTGTATTCGTACGGGCACCGCAATGTGCAGGGGCTCGCCTGGGACAAGGAGAAGCGGCTGTGGGCCGCCGAGTTCGGCCAGAACACCTGGGACGAGCTGAATCTGATCGAGCCCGGCGGGAACTACGGCTGGTCCGAGGTCGAGGGCCGGGAGGGCGAGGACGGGTTCATCGACCCGGTGGCGCAGTGGAAGACCTCCGAGGCCTCCCCCAGCGGGATCGCGTACGCGGAGGGCTCGATCTGGATGGCCGGGCTGCGCGGCGAGCGGCTCTGGCGCATTCCGCTGTCCGGCGAGAAGGCGGAGGAACCTTATGCCGACCCCCAGTCGTTCCTGGACGAGAAGCACGGCCGCCTGCGCACTGTGGTGAGTGCGGGGAGCGACCGCCTGTGGCTGGTCACCAGCAACACGGACGGACGGGGTACGCAGAAGCCCGGGGACGACCGGATCCTCCAGGTGGAAGTGGGCTAGCCGTTCGCCCGCGCGGCATGTCGGAGGGAGCACGGCCGGTGTTCAATTTCTTCGAGGAACTCTTCGCCCCGGGGCGCAAGCACGTCTCCGACGAGCAGAAGCGGCTGGAGCTGAGCCGGGTGGACCTCGGCATCGGCGATCCGGACCGGGGGCCGATAGACCTGACCTCGGGCAAGGTGACCGTCCGTGCTCCGGCCCCGGAACCCGCTCCCGGCATGGCCCCGGACGGTGCCGCCGGGTCGCGGAACGGCCGCGTGCTTCCGGACGCGCCCGAGCAGGACGCCGTCCTGGACCGGCCGAGACCCGGGAAGCCGGTGAGCGGGCCCGAGCGGCGCGCGGACCCGGAGCCCGGGGCTTAGGGACTACGCGGCCGGGTAGAGCCGGAGGCGCAGGGCTTACGCGGCCGGGTAGAGGCGGAGGCGGTGGGCGAGGGCGGCCGCCTCGCCGCGGCTGGAGACGCCGAGCTTGGCCAGGATGTTGGAGACGTGCACGCTCGCGGTCTTCGGCGAGATGAACAGCTCCTCGGCGATCCTGCGGTTGGTGTGCCCGGCCGCGACCAGCCGGTGCACGTCCTGCTCACGCGGGGTCAGCCCGAAGGACGCCACGGCGGCGATGGCGGGGTCCTGTCCGTCGGCCGCCGCGTGCTCGGGGCTCTCTCCGGCGGGTACGGCGGTGAGGACGGCCGGGTGGATCCCGGCGTCGGGGCCGGGGGCCGTGCCGGAGCCGTCCAGGGTGATGCGGGCGCGGGCCGCCAGCTGTTCGACGGCCTCGGCGAGCGGGCGGGCGCCGAGCCGGTGCGCGGCCTCCTGGGCACGGTGCAGCAGGGCCGTGGCGGTGGACCGGTCGCCGGGGGCGATGAGCAGGGACTCGGCCCACCGGCGGTGGATCTGGGCCAGTTCGTAGGGGCGGCTCAGCGGACCGAAGGCATCGGCGGCGCGCGCCCAGTGTCCGGGGGTGTCCGTGCCGTCCGCGCGGGCCAGCTCCGCGTCGATGAAGACGCCGTGGGCCGCCCACACCGGGACGAGCATCGGGAGGTTCTTCGCGCACCGGCGGATCAGCGCGAGCAGCTCCGGGCGGTCCGGTTCGGCGGCGGGCAGCCCGCGGGCGTCCGCCTCGATCATGGCGGCGGTCTGGAGGAGCGGCAGGGCGTAGCGCTGGGTGCCGGGCGGGAAGCCGTGCCGGGCCAGCTCCTCGAACGCCGCCCGCGCCTCGGGAAGCCTGCCCTGGGCGGCGGCCAGGAGCATGGTGTGCCGGACGGGGGTGATCAGGTGCTGGGGCTGCGGATCGTGCTGGCCGAAGTGCTTGCGGGTCAGGGCGAGCAGCTCCTCGGCCTCGGCGAAGTCTCCTCGGGCGGCCGCCAGTTCGGTGCGGCGGAGGGTGGCGAGGCCCTTCGCCCTGGGGCCCAGCGCCAGCCGGGCGGCGGACGCGGCGGCGGCCTCGCTCTGGGTCCAGTGCCCGAGGGAGAACAGGGACTGCGCCTGGTTGGCGTACACCCAGGCCCCGGAGTCGGCCAGGCCGTGGCTGTGGCAGATCTCGATGCCGTGGTCGGCGGCGGCGACGGCCTCCAGCGAGCGGCCCATCGCTTCGAGCGAGGAGGGCAGGTTGACGCTGACCCGGCCCAGCAGGTTCATCAGGTGCAGCTTCTCGGCACGGTCGCGGACCGCGTACATCTCGGCGAGGCCGTCCTCGACGCCGCCCGCGTCCGCGGTGAGCCAGCCCCGGGTGAGGCGGGCGTGCAGCTCGATGTACTCGTCGCCGACGAGCCGGGCGTACGCCACCGCGCGGTCGCTGTCGGCGAGCGCCTGCGGGCCCGGCTGGTGCAGCGCCCGCCAACTGGCCACGTTGGTCAGCACGTCGGCCTGCACCGGGGACGGCGGCAGCCCGCGCACCAGTTCCTGCGCGGTGGCCAGCTCCTCCCAGCCGTCCCCCTTGTCGAGCCCCTGCATCAGCCGGCTGCGCTGTACCCAGAACCAGGCCTCGCGCAGCGGGTCGGCCTCGGACGCCAGGACCCGCATCGCCTTCTTGGAGATGGCCAGGGCGCGTTTGCGGTCGCCGCCGAAGTGGGCGGCGACGGTGGCCTCGGCCATCACGTCCAGGTAGCGCAGCGGGGTGTTCTCCGGGTCGCGGCCGGAGGCCGGGTAGACCTCCGCGTAGTCGAAGGGGCGCAGGGTGGCGAGCACCGCGTCGGGGACGTCGTCCCAGAGCTCCATCGCCCGCTCCAGCAGCCTCAGTTGCTCGGAGTAGGCGTAACGGCGGCGGGCCTCGACGGCGGCCCGGAGCACGGCCGGCAGCGCCTTTGCGGCGTCGTGGGCGGCGTACCAGTAGCTGGCGAGGCGGGTGGCGCGTTCGTCGTCCCGGACGAGGGAGGGGTCGGCCTCCAGGGCTTCGGCGTACCGGCGGTTGACGCGGGTGCGTTCACCGGGCAGCAGGTCGTCGCTGACGGCCTCGCGGACCAGGGAGTGCCGGAAGCGGTAGCCGTCGTTGTCGGGCGCGGGTCGCAGCAGGTTGGCGCCGACGGCGGCGCGCAGGGCCTCGTCGAGGTCGACCTCGGCGAGTCCGGCGACGGTGGCCAGCAGTTCGTGTTCGACGAAGGAGCCGCCCTCGGCGACCAGCCTGGCGATCCGCTGGGCGTGCTCGGGGAGCGCCTCCACGCGGACGAGCAGGAGGTCGCGGAGCGATTCGGTCAGGCCGGAGCTGTCGCCGCAGCACTCCAGGGAGCGGGCCAGCTCCTCGACGAAGAAGGCGTTGCCGTCGGAGCGGTCGAAGATCTCGTCGACGAGTGCGGCCGCGGGGGTCTCGGCGAGGATGCCGGCGAGCTGGCGGCCGACCTCGTCGTGGCTGAACCGGTCGAGTTCGACGCGGGTGACGGTGCGCAGCCGGTCCAGCTCGGCGAGGAGCGGGCGCAGGGGGTGGCGGCGGTGGATGTCGTCGGCGCGGTAGGTGCCGACGACCATGAGGCGGCCGCTGCCGAGGGTGCGGAAGAGGTAGGCGAGCAGGTGCCGGGTGGAGGCGTCGGCCCAGTGCAGGTCCTCCAGGACGAGGACGACCACGCGTTCGGCGGAGATCCGCTCCAGCAGCCGCACCGTGAGTTCGAAGAGGCGGGCGATGCTGTGCTCGTCGATGGCGTCCCGGTGGGCCTCGCCCAGTTCGGGCAGGAGCCGGGCCAGCTCGCCCTCCTGGCCGGCGCAGGCGGCGGCCATCTCGTCGGGCAGGGCCCGGCGCAGGGCACGCAGGGCGGTGGGGAAGGGGGCGAACGGCAGTCCGTCGGCCCCGATCTCGACGCAGGATCCGACGGCGACGACGGCGTCGCGCCGTTCGGCCGCCGCGACGAACTGCTCGACCAGGCGGGTCTTGCCGACGCCGGCCTCGCCGCCGATCAGCAGTGCCTGCGGATCGCCGGACGAGGCCCGCGCGAGCGCCTCGGTGAGCGCGGCGAACTCCTTGGCGCGCCCGATGAACACGGGGCTGACTGACCTGGTCTCCACGTCGCCGAGCATCGCATACGCGTACGAGGCGGCGGGAGGCTTTTCGCGGACGGTGATCATGCTCTCGGCGCGGTCCGGGCCCGCCGCGCCCGGTCCGGAGGGGGCGGCGGCGGGACCGGCGACCGCTGCGGAGGTGCTCCCGGTCCCGGACACCGTCAGGCGGCCGGGGCGAAGCGGGTGCGGTCGCCCTCCACCACCTTCCCTTCGGGATCACCGCGTCCGGAGCGGCGGGCGGCCCGGCGGACGAGGCGGGCCCGGCCGAGCTCGCGCTCGGCGTCGGCCCGGCGGATCAGCTCGGCGGAGGTGGAGCGGTAGAGCTCGTACTCGTACATGGTGTGCCCCTGGCTTCCTGGTCGTGGCAGCGGACCGGAGGGGTGCCCGGCCGGTCGGCCGGGGCCCTGTGTTCGCTGTGTGTCCACTGTCGTCGGCCAGGAGGGGGTGCCGCATCGGGCGAGTTCCGCATCTTCGCGGCGGTGGGGGCCTTATGGCCGGCCCCCGGGTGTCCGAGGGG
>NZ_JAAXYC010000540.1 GCF_018619185.1 Streptomyces sp. McG3
GGATTAGGGGGTGGCCGGTGGGCCCGGCGCGTGCGTGTCCGGCGCGCGGGCCCGGTGGTCTCAGCCGCGGCGGTCCCGGCTGTGGTGGCCTCGGCCGTGGTGGCCGGCGAACCAGGCGTCGGCCACCACCGTGTGCAGCGGGAAGGCCAGGGGGCGCGGGCTGTACAGGACGTCGTAGCCGGATGTCTCGTCGGTGGGGACCGAGGGCGGGAGGCTCGCGAGGGGGCGTGCCGGGAGAAGGCCGAAGACGAGGAGGTAGCCCGCGGTGTCGCTGAGGGTGTCGGCGAGAGCGACGTGCTCCGCGGCGGCCTCGATGCCGGTCTCCTCGCGCAGTTCCCGGACGACGGCCGCACGCCAGTCCTCGGCATGGTCGATGAACCCGCCGGGCAGGGCCGTACCGCCCTTCTGCGGCTCGATGGTGCGGGTGATGACGACGAGTCCGGTGGAGTGCGGGCCGGTGACGGGGAGCAGGGCCACCGCGACGGGGAGCGGGTTGCGGTAGGCGGTGGTTCCGCAGTGCCCGCAGGTGCGGGGCCAGGCGTCGGCGGACGGCAGCGCGGTGTACGGGGCTCCGCAGGTGCCGCAGTGGGAGTCCCGTGCGTACCGGGGCGGCTGCGCGACGGTCGGGGATGGGCTGTTGCCGGGTTCGGACACGGGCGGACTGTATCGAACCGTCCTTCCGGCTTGCCGGCTCTTCCGGCTTTTCGGGCCTCCCCGCTTTCCTGGGGCGGCGCCGTGTCCTTTCCCGGAGACCCCGAAGCTGATAGACGGTGTGCCCATGACAGGAATGCGTACCGCTCTGCGTGCTCTGGCCGCCACGGCCGCCGCCCTCCTCGCCGTCACCGCTCTCTCCCCCGCGGCACAGGCGCGACCCGAACCGAAAGCTCCCGAGGAGTTCGTGGCGCTGCGCTCGGTGGACCCGACGATCATTCAGGAGATGCGTTACACCACGGCGCACACCTTCCTCGGCGAGCGGGTGGACGGATACCGGCAGCCGGTCTGCATCCTGACCCGGCCCGCCGCGCGTGCCCTGCACCTGGCGCAGCAACGGCTGTCGCGTCACGGGTACTCGCTGAAGGTGTACGACTGCTACCGGCCGCAGCGGGCGGTGGACCACTTCGTGCGGTGGGCGAAGGACCTCGACGACCGGACCATGAAAGGGGAGTTCTATCCGCGGGTCGGCAAGGACCGGCTGTTCGAGGACGGCTACATCGCCGAGAAGTCCGGGCACAGCCGGGGCAGCACGGTGGACCTGACCCTGGTCCGGCTCCCCGCCCTGCCGACCAGGCCGTACCGTCCGGGCGAGCGGCTGACCCCCTGCTTCGCGCCGAAGGACGTGCGGTTCCCCGACAACTCGGTGGACATGGGCACGGGTTACGACTGCTTCGACACCCTGTCGCACACGGATGATCCCCGGATCCAGGGGCCCCAGCGCGCCAACCGGCAGTTCCTGAAGCGGGCGTTGACCGAGGTGGGGTTCGTGAACCTGCCGGAGGAGTGGTGGCACTTCACGTTCAGGCCCGAGCCGTTCCCGGACACCTACTTCGACTTCCCGGTGCACCGCCGGTCGGTCGCCGGGCACTGACCGAAAACGGTCCGCCCCGAGGGGCGGGGGAACGGGCGACCGGGACCACCCCCGTGGGCTCCGGCCGCCCGTTCTTCATCTCGGACGCGAAAGGGGCGTGTTCGGTTGCCGATCGGGCGGCTACGGTGCCCGTATGTCACAGCAGACGTTCGATACGTACGAGGAATTCTGGCCGTACTACGTCGCGATGCACTCCCGTGCCGCCACCCGCTGGGTCCATCTCACCGGCACCCTGACCGGGCTCGCGATCTCCGCGTACGGGCTCGCGCGGGGCCGGAAACGCTATCTGGCGGCCCTGCCGCTGATCGGGTACGGCACGGCGTGGCCCGCGCACTTCCTGATCGAGAAGAACAACCCGGCCACGTTCGGGCATCCGGCGTGGTCGCTGCGCGGTGACGCGCAGATGATCCGGACGATGCTCGCGGGCCGGGACGCGGAGCTGGCGGAGACCGCGGCGAAGTGGCTGGCGGAGCACGGCGAGGGCGGGAGCACCGGCGGGGGTGCACACGGGCAGGGCG
>NZ_JAAXYC010000541.1 GCF_018619185.1 Streptomyces sp. McG3
CAGCGCCTCGACGCCCTGGCCGAGATGACCGGCAAGTCCATCCGCGTCGGCCTCGAACCGGAACCGGGCTGCACGGTCGAGACGACCGCCGACGCCATCGCCCCGCTCACCGACGTGACCCACGACCCCCGAACGATCGCGCTCCTCGTGATCGTCCCGGTCCTGCTGATCACCCTGCTCCGTTACGTCTTCGACGGCGCGGCCGGGACCTTCGACGCCATCGGAGCCTCCCTCCTCGGCATCTTCCCGCTGATCACGATGTTCCTGGTGACCTCGATCGCCACCCTGCGCGAACGCACCTCGGGCACCCTGGAGCGCCTCCTCGCCCTCCCGCTCGGCAAGGGCGACCTCATCGCGGGCTACGCCCTGGCGTTCGGCGCGGTCGCGGTCCTCCAGTCGGCGCTCGCGACGGCCGTCTCCATCTGGCTGCTGGGCCTGGACGTCACCGGCTCGCCCTGGCTGCTCCTCCTGGTCGCCCTGCTCGACGCCCTGCTCGGCACCGCGCTCGGCCTGTTCGTCTCCGCGTTCGCCGCGTCCGAGTTCCAGGCGGTCCAGTTCATGCCGGCGGTGATCTTCCCCCAGCTCCTGCTCTGCGGTCTGTTCACCCCGCGTGAGGCGATGCACCCCGTCCTGGAGGCGATCTCGAACATCCTGCCCATGTCGTACGCGGTCGACGGCATGAACCAGGTCCTCCACCATCCCGACATCACCGGCGACTTCGTCCGCGACATCGCCGTGGTCGCGGGAAGCGCCCTCCTGGTCCTGTGCCTCGGCGCGATCACCCTCCGCCGCCGTACGCCCTGAGAACCCCGATGCGAGGATGACGGGGAGAGCACAGCCCAGCACCGCCCGGAGGGTGAACGCATGACCCAGACAGTCGCAGTCCTCGGCACCGGCAAGATCGGCGAGGCCCTGCTCAGCGGGATGATCCGGGCGGGCTGGCGACCGGCCGACCTCCTGGTGACCACCCGCCGCGGCGACCGGGCCCAGGAGCTCCACACGCGGTACGGGGTCGAGTCCGTCACCAACGCGGAGGCGGCGAAGAACGCCGACATCCTCATCCTCGCGGTCAAGCCGCAGGACATGGGCAAGCTCCTGGACGAACTCGCCCCGCACGTCACCGCCGACCGCCTGGTCATCAGCGCCGCGGCCGGCATCACCACCACGTTCATCGAGGACCGGCTCACCCCGGGCACCCCGGTCGTCCGGGTCATGCCCAACACTCCGGTCCTCGTCGACGAGGGCATGTCCGTCATCTCGGCCGGCAGCCACGCCACCGGCGCGCATCTCGCCACCGCCGAGGAGATCTTCGGCGGCGTCGGCAAGACCCTGCGCGTCCCGGAGTCCCAGCAGGACGCGGCGACCGCCCTCTCCGGCTCCGGCCCCGCCTACTTCTACTTCCTGGTCGAGGCCATGACCGACGCGGGCATCCTGCTCGGTCTGCCCCGCGCCCAGGCCCACGACCTCATCGTCCAGGCCGCGATCGGCGCCGCCGTCATGCTCCGGGACAGCGGCGAACATCCGGTCAAGCTCCGTGAAGCGGTCACCAGCCCGGCCGGCACGACCATCAGCGCCATCCGCGAGCTGGAGAACCACGGAGTGCGCGCGGCCCTCATCGCCGCCCTGGAGGCGGCCCGGGACCGCAGCCGGGAACTGGCCTCCGGCAACGGCTGACGCCCAGCTCAGCCCCACCGTCCGCCCCCGGCCACCGGCGCCACCGGCCGGGGGTTGACACACTCCGGACACATCCGTAGTGTGCTCCGAGTTGTCCGACGTGAGCGCCGACCCCGGTCGGTCCCCGGACAGCCATTCCGCAGTAGCCACGACAGAACGCGCGACCCCGTGTCGCATGCTTTTTCGTGTGCCTGCGCGAAATGAGGAATCCGCGTTCGAAGGAACGCACCCCGATTAGCGTCGGGGGGCAGGATTCCGCTAAAGTCTCACTCGTCGGAACGGCCCAACAGCCGGGAGGACAAGCCCCGCTGACTGGGAATCAGGCCCGAAAGGATCTGATAGAGTCGGACTCGCCGGAAAGGGAAAACGCGAAAGCGAAGGACCTGGAAAGCGAGATGCGAGACCCGCTTCGGCCGGGAATCGG
>NZ_JAAXYC010000542.1 GCF_018619185.1 Streptomyces sp. McG3
GAGCGGGACCGGGGGCCCGCAGCGACGGCCTCCCGGGGGCTACCTGGCAGTAGGGTCGGGCCCATGACTACACAGGACAGCGGCAGTGCGCCCAAGCCCCCCGCCAAGGACCCCTGGGACCTCCCCGACGTCTCCGCCCTGAGCGTCGGCGTGCTCGGCGGCACCGGCCCGCAGGGCCGCGGCCTCGCCTACCGGCTCGCCCGCGCCGGACAGCGGGTCACCCTCGGCTCCCGGGACGCCGCCCGCGCCGAGCAGGCCGCGGCCGAGCTGGGCTTCGGCGTCGAGGGCGCGGACAACGCGGAGTGCGCCCGGCGCAGCGACATCGTGATCGTCGCGGTGCCGTGGGACGGCCACGCGAAGACGCTTCAGTCACTGCGCGAGGAACTCGCCGGCAAGCTCGTCATCGACTGCGTCAACCCGCTCGGCTTCGACAAGAAGGGCGCCTACGCCCTCAAGCCGGAGGAGGGCAGTGCCGCCGAACAGGCCGCCGCCCTGCTGCCGGACTCCCGGGTCACCGCGGCCTTCCACCACCTCTCGGCCGTGCTGCTCCAGGACGAGTCCATCGAGGAGATCGACACCGACGTGCTGGTCCTGGGCGAGGCCCGGGCCGACACGGACCTCGTGCAGGCGCTGGCCGGCCGGATCCCCGGCATGCGGGGCATCTTCGCGGGCCGGCTGCGCAATGCCCACCAGGTGGAGTCGCTGGTCGCCAACCTGATCTCCGTCAACCGCCGCTACAAGGCCCACGCCGGGCTGCGCACCACCGACGTCTGACCGGCTCCGCCGGGCCCGGTCGGGGCACAACGGGGCATGGGGGACACTGGAAGGGACCGCGACCCGTTCCCGACAGGAGTCGACCCCCATGCCCCGCATCGCTCTCTACGCCCTCGTCGTCTGCGTCCTCGCCGTCGTGGCGGCCGTGGTCTCCTTCGCGCAGGGCAGCCTGCTCGGGATCGTCTGGGTGCTCGTCGCGGGGCTCTCGTCGAACATGACCTGGTTCTACATCCGCAGGCACCGGCTGGCCGTCGCCGCCGACGCGGGCTGAACGAACAGGCCTGAACGAACCGGGCTGAACGAACAGGCCTGAACGAACAGGCCTGAACGATTCCGGTTGAACGAAACAGCCTGAACGAGTCGGCCTGAACGCGGCGCCGCGCGGTCAGCCCACCGCGCAGCCCGGGTCCTGCTCGTCGAACAGGCCCCGCCAGAAGCGGTACAGGTCGTAACCGCAGTACCGCTGGAACTCCTCGACGCCCAGTCCGCGCAGCAGCGCGTGGATCGCGTCGAAGAACGCGATGTTCACCTCGGGGATCCACAGGATCGCGAACACCGCGATCAGCCCGAACGGCGCGATCGGCTCCACCTGGCGGCGGATCCGGTACGGGAGCCAGGGCTCGATCACCCCGTACCCGTCAAGCCCCGGGATCGGCAGGGAGTTCAGGATCGCCGCCGTCACCTGGAGCATCGCCAGGAACGCCAGCGCGTAGCGGAAGGCGAGCGGCACCCCGTCGAGCGCGTCCAGCCAGAACGGGGCCGTGCACACGATGGCGAACGCCACGTTCGTCAGCGGGCCCGCCGCCGAGATCAGGCTGTGCTTCCACCGCCCGTGGATCCGGCCGCGCTCGATGTACACCGCGCCGCCGGGCAGCCCGATCCCGCCCATGATCACGAAGAGCACCGGCAGCACGATGCTCAGCAGCGCGTGCGTGTACTTCAGCGGGTTGAGCGTCAGATAGCCCTTCGCCCCCACCGACAGGTCCCCGCTGTGCAGCGCGGTCCGGGCGTGCGCGTACTCGTGCAGACAGAGCGAGACGATCCAGGCCCCGGTGACGAACAGGAACACCGCGAAGCCGGTGGCGTCCGCGAAACCCGTCCACACCGCCCAGCCCGCGACCGCGGTGACGGCGGCGATACCGAGGAAGACCGGGCTGATCCTCCGGTCGTCGCGGGTGGCTGCGGTGGTCATGGCGTTCGGCTCCTGGGGTGAGGCGGTGGGGGAGGAGGGACTGTACGG
>NZ_JAAXYC010000057.1 GCF_018619185.1 Streptomyces sp. McG3
CCCTTACGCGGTGGGGGCGACGACGGCCGTGGTCATCGCGGTGCTCGGTCCGTTGAGCGGTGGATCGGTCAATCCGGCACGGCAGTTCGGCCCGGCGTTGCTGGCCGGGGACGTCGACCGGCTGTGGGTGTATCTGCTCGGGCCCGTCCTGGGCGCGGTGCTCGGCTCGGGATTCGTCGGCGTGGTCAGGTCCGGGGCCGGTCCGTGGGCCGGTCAGTGGGCCGGTCTCCCCCACCGTTCTCCGCTTCGTCGGCGATGCGCTCGTGGTGGCGGATCACCTCGGCGATGATGAAGTTCAGCAGCTTCTCGGCGAACGCCGGGTCCAGGTTGGCGCTCTGCGCGAGCTGCCGGAGCCGCGCGATCTGGCGGGTCTCGCGGGCGGGGTCGGCGGGCGGCAGCTTGTGGTCCGCCTTGAGGCGGCCGACCTGCTGGGTGGCCTTGAAGCGCTCGGCCAGCATGTGGACGACGGCGGCGTCGATGTTGTCGATGCTCTCGCGCAGCCGGTTCAGCTCGGCCTGGACGGAGGCGTCGATCTCGCTCGTACTCATGGTCAGCGAGCTTAGACGGCCGCTGTCAGGTGGTGATCGTCGGTGGGTCGTCGGGGTCGGGCACCCGGTCGCTCCAGCCGCCGGGCACGCTGCGGCCCTGCTGTTCGCGGAAGCGGACGGGGGCGGTACCGACGCGGCGGGCGAAGAGCCGGGAGAAGTAGGCGGGGTCGTCGTACCCGACGCGGCGGGCCACGGCGGCGACCGGGAGGTCGGTGGCGGCGAGGAGTTCCTTGGCCCGGCCCAGGCGGATGCCCAGCAGGTAGTCCTTGGGGCTGCAGCCGGCGCCCCGCCGTACGGCGGTGCGCAGTTCGGCGGGGGTCATGCCGTGCCGGGCGGCGTGCTCGGCGACGGTGAGCGGCTGGTACGCGTCGCGGGCCAGCGCCTGGAGCACCGGGTCGCCGTCGGGGCCGATGTCGGCGCGGGCGCGGCGCATGGTGCGGCGCTGGACGAGGACGGCGGCGACGATGATGGCGCCCTTGGCGATTTGCTGGACGTCGCTCTGGAGGTTGTTGAGAGCGAAGATGTTGGTGATCGTGGTGAAGATCAGGACGCCGAGGACGGAGCCGACGATCGTGCCCCGGCCGCCGCTGAGCAGGGTCCCGCCGATGATCGCGGCGGCGATGGCGTCGAGCTCGTACAGGTTGCCGTTGGTGTTCTGGCCGGAGCCGGCGAGCACGATCAGCATGAAGGCGGCGATGCCGCAGCACAGCCCGGACAGCAGGTAGAGGTAGAGGCGCTGGCGGCGGACGTCGATCCCGGCGAGCCGGGCGGCCTCCGCGTTGCCGCCGACGGCGACGGTCCGGCGGCCGAAGGTGGTCCGGTTCAGGATCAGCCAGCCGACGACGGTGACCACGGCGAACATGATGACCAGCGGCGGGATGCCCAGGATGTAGGAGTCGGGCAGGCCGAGGTCCAGGACCGAGTCCACGGTGACGATCTGGGTCTTGCCGTCGGTGATCTGGAGGGCGAGCCCGCGGGCCGAGGCGAGCATGGCCAGCGTCGCGATGAACGGGACCATGCCCCCGTACGCGATGAGGACGCCGTTCACGAGTCCGGCGGCGAGGCCGACGATGACCGCGGTGAACGCGATGCCCGCGAAGCCGTACTCCTGGGTGGCCAGGGTCGTCGCCCACACCGAGGCGAGGGCGACCATCGCACCGACGGAGAGGTCGATTCCCCCGCTGATGATGACGAAGGTCATGCCGACGGTGACGACACCGATGACGGACGCCTGGGTCAGGATCAGCTGGAGGTTCCCGGTGTCCAGGAAGGCGTCCGGTTCGGTGATACCGCCGACCAGGATCAGGGCGGCCAGGACGCCGAGCAGGGACAGGATCCGGACGTCGAGCCGCAGACCGAGGGCCGGCATGCCACCGCCCGACTTCTGGGGCGGCGCGTCGGAGGGGCCGGTGAGGGCCCCCTGGTCCGGCCCGTTGTGCTGCGCCGACGGGGCGGGCTGTGTCATGGCGTCGGGCTCCCTTCCATCACGAGGTCGAGTACGCGGTGCTCGTCGAGCTCCTGGGCGGGGGCCGTGTGGACCACTTGGCCCTCACGGAGCACCAGCACCCGGTCGGCGAGGCCCAGGACTTCGGGCACTTCGCTGGAGACGAGCAGTACGGCGAGGCCTTCGTCGGCCAGCCGGCGGATCACGGCGTAGAGCTCGGCGCGCGCGCCGACGTCGACGCCACGGGTGGGTTCGTCCAGCAGCAGGACCCGGCAGCCGCGCAGCAGCCAGCGGGCGAGGACGGCTTTCTGCTGATTGCCGCCGGAGAGGGTGCGGACGGCGGCGTCCGGGTTGTCGGGCCGCATCTGCAGTTCGCGGGTGGCGCTCTGCGCGGCCTTCCGCTCCCCGCCCCGGTCGATCCAGCCGATCCGGGCGAAGCGGGAGAGGGAGGAGACCGAGACGTTACGGGTGACCGACTCGGTCATCAGCAGGGCCTGCGCCTTGCGCTCCTCGGGCGCGAGGCCGATGCCCGCGGCGACGGCGGCGCGGACGCTGCCGGGGCGGAGCTGCTTGCCGGCGACGGTGACGGTCCCGGTGCTCGCCTTACGGGCCCCGTAGATCGTCTCCAGGATCTCCGAGCGTCCCGAGCCGACGAGTCCGGCCAGACCGACGATCTCGCCGGGGCGCAGTTCGAGGTCCACGGGTGCGAACTCACCCTTGCGGGAAAGGCCTTGGACCCGGAGAACGGGTTCGGCGGTGTCGGCGGCGGGCTCCTCCGGGCGCGGCGGGAAGACATAGGCGACGTCGCGGCCGGTCATCATGGCAACGATGTCGCGGGTGGGAGTGTCCGCGGCGGGCAGCCCGACGGCCACAGTCCTGCCGTCCTTGATGACGGTGACCCGGTCGCCGATGCGGCGGATCTCCTCCAGCCGGTGCGAGATGTAGACGACCGCCACCCCGTCGGCGGTGAGGCCGTCGACGATCCGGAAGAGGTTGTCGACCTCGTCGGGGTCGAGGGCGGCGGAGGGCTCGTCCATCACGATGAGGCGGACGTCGTGGGAGAGCGCCCTGGCCATGGAGACGATCTGCTGCTGGGCGGCGGAGAGGTCCCCGACATGCCGGGCGGGGTCGATCTCCGGGTGCCCGAGACGCGCCAGCAGCGCTTTCGCGGCGAGACGCCCCTCCCCCGTACGGACGATGAAGCCGGCGCTGGTCGGCTCGTGGCCGAGGAAGACGTTCTCGGCGACCGACAGGCCCTCGACCAGGTCGAGTTCCTGGTAGATGGTGGCGATGCCCAGGCGCATGGCCGCGATCGGCGACTTGAGCTGGACGGTTTCGCCGCGCCAGGTGATCTCGCCGTCGTTGGGCTGGTGGGCTCCGGCGAGCACCTTGATGAGGGTGGACTTGCCCGCACCGTTCTGGCCGAGGAGGCAGTGGACCTCGCCGGCCTGGACCTCCAGGTCGACGCCGTCCAGGGCGCGGACGCCCGGGAAGAGCTTGGTGATGCCGGACATGGTGAGCAGGGGTGGTTCTGGTGCCATGACGAATCCCCTCGGCGAATGGGGTCTCCCCTGCTCGGGCGGTGCCGAGGGGCCGGGGAGGGCCGGTGAGCGGACAGGGCGCAGGGCTGGAGGTGCCGTGGAGCCGGCGGCACCGCGAACGGCTGCTGACTGGTACCTGACGTGCGTGTACTGACGAGTACCTGACTAGTACCTGGCTGACGCCGGGTACCTGACCAATGCGGTGGTGCGTACGGCCCTGTGGTTCAGGCCGGTGAGAAGAGGTGGTCGCTGATGAGCCGGGCCGCGCCGATCACTCCGGCGGTGGGGCCCAACTCGCCCAGCACGATGGGGAGGTTGCCGGTGGCCAGGGGCAGGGACTGCTTGTAGACCTGGGTGCGGACACTGGCGAGGAGGTTGTGACCGAGGCCGGTGACCCCGCCGCCGATCACCACCAGACCGGGATTGAAGAAGCTGACCAGGCTCGCGATCACCTGGCCGAGCCGATTGCCGCCTTCGCGGATCAGGTCGAGGGCCGCCGTGTCCCCGGCGGCGGCGGCCGCCGCGACGTCGGCGGCGGTGAGGCGGCCCGCCGCCTCCAGCCGGGCGGCGAGCTCGGGCGAGCGGCCGTCCCGGGCCGCGTCCTCCGCGTCCCGGGCGAGGGCGGCGCCGCTGAAGTGGGCCTCCAGACAGCCCTTGTTGCCGCAGGCGCAGGCCCGGCCGTCGGGGTCCACCTGGATGTGCCCGATGTCCCCGGCGCTGCCGGTCGTACCGCGGTAGACCTCACCGCCGACGACGATGCCGCAGCCGATGCCCGTACCGATCTTGACGCAGAGGAAGTCGCCCACGGAGCGGGCCACGCCCGCGTGCTGCTCCCCCATCGCCATGAGGTTCACGTCGTTGTCGACCATGACGGGGCAGCCCAGCTCCTGGCTGAGCGCCTCGCGGACCGGGAAACCGTCCCAGCCGGGCATGATCGGCGGCGCGACCGGCACGCCCTCGGGGAAGCGGACGGGGCCGGGGACCCCGATGCCCGCGCCGTCGAAGCCCTCGGCGAGCCCGGAGGCCCGCAGTTTGGCGGCCAGCGACAGCACCTGCTCGAAGACGGCGACGGGGCCCTCGCGCACGTCCATCGGGTGGTTGAGGTGTCCCAGGACCTCCAGCTCCGCGTTGGTGACGGCCACGTCGATCGAGGTGGCGCCGATGTCGACCCCGAGGAACCGCAGTTCGGGAGCGAGCCGGATGTTGTGCGAGCGGCGCCCGCCGCGCGACGCGGCGAGTCCGTCGGCCACCACCAGGCCGGTATCCAGCAGCCGGTCCACCTCGACGGCGAGCTTCGAGCGCGACAGCTCGACCTGATCCCCCAGTTGCGCACGGGAGTTGGGGCCCCCGTCGCGCAGCAGTCGGAGCAGCCGCGCCTGATGCGCGTTCGCGGGTCGTGCCGTCATGCGTCTCACGCGTCCCTCCCCGCCACATCGGCCAGTCCGTCGGGCTTTCGAGGGGAACGTAGCAGCGCTTTCCCGGAGTGGGAAGAAGTTGCGCAGGAATCCGCTCCAACTTTCTCCACACTCAGGACAAAGGTTTTCGGCCGGAGCTCACGCGGACGCCGGGGAACTCGTCAGGGGCAGCGGATGACCTGGCCCGCGTAGGAGAGGTTTCCGCCGAATCCGAAGAGCAGGACGGGCGCGCCGGAGGCGACCTCGCCGCGCTCGACCAGCTTGGACAGGGCCATCGGGATGGAGGCGGCCGAGGTGTTGCCGGAGTCCACCACGTCACGGGCGATGACGGCGTTGACCGCGCCGATCTTGCGGGCGACCGGCTCGATGATCCGCAGATTGGCCTGGTGCAGGACGACGGCCGCCAGATCCTCCGGGGCGATGCCGGCCTTCTCGCAGACCCTGCGGGCGATCGGGGGGAGCTGGGTGGTGGCCCAGCGGTAGACGGACTGGCCCTCCTGCGCGAAGCGCGGCGGCGTCCCCTCGATCCGGACCGCGTTGCCCATCTCCGGCACGGAGCCCCACAGCACCGGTCCGATGCCAGGCCCCTCCGGGGTGTCGGGGGCCGTCGGGTCGGCGGTGACGACCGCCGCGCCCGCGCCGTCGCCGAGCAGGACGCAGGTGGAGCGGTCGGTCCAGTCCGCGATGTCAGCCATCTTGTCGGCGCCGATGACCAGCGCCCGGGTCGCCGCACCGGCCCGGATCGCGTGGTCGGCGGTGGCCAGCGCGTGCGTGAAGCCGGAGCACACCACGTTGATGTCCATCACGGCGGGCGAGCCCATGCCCAGCCGTGCCGCGACCCGCGCCGCCATGCTCGGGGACCGGTCGATCGCGGTGGAGGTGGCGACGAGGACCAGATCGATGTCCGCGGGCACCAGCCCGGCCGTGGCCAGCGCCTTGGCTCCCGCGTGCGCGGCCATCTCGTCGACCGGCTCGTCCGGGCCACCCACATGGCGGGTCTTGATACCGACCCGGCTGGTGATCCACTCGTCGCTCGTGTCGACCATGGCCGCCAGATCGTCGTTGGTGAGCACCTTGGCGGGCTGGTAGTGGCCGAGCGCCACGACACGTGAGCCGGTCATACGGGTTCCCATCGTCGGGTAGGGCAGGAAACATCCAGTCTTGGTCGCTACCGCCGGGTACGGGGGCACGTGATCCCACAGGAATCCGGCCCACACGTTGGAGCGTTGACAACAGCCTGGTCAGCATGCTTGAGCCGTGGCTGCGACATGCCGGTGCGGGTGCCGGACAATGACGGGGTCGGGTTCCGGCTTCACCCATCCGGACAGAAACCATCGCACACGGACAGAATCGGGGTTCACATCCATGGGACGGGCCACCGAACGCCGCCGCACCCTCCGCATCCGGGACGGTGCCGTCTCCTCCCGCGCGGACACCCTGGTGGCGGAGGAACCTCTGGAGATCCGCCTGAACGGCCGGCCGCTGGCCATCACCATGCGTACGCCGGGCGACGATTTCGCGCTGGCGGCGGGCTTCCTCGTCAGCGAGGGGGTGATCGCCGAGGGGGACGAGGTGCAGTCGATCGTCTACTGCGCCGGGGCGACGGCGGACGGGGTGAACAGCTACAACGTGGTGGACGTGAAGCTCGCGCCCGGGGTCCGGGTCCCCGACATCACCCTGGAGCGGAACGTCTACACCACCTCCTCGTGCGGCCTGTGCGGCAAGGCGAGCCTGGACGCGGTACGCACCACGACCCGGCACCCCGTGGCCGACGCTCCCCCGGTGCGGATCACCCCGGAACTGCTGTCCGCGCTCCCGGACCGGCTGCGGGCCGCGCAGCGGGTGTTCGACCGGACGGGTGGCCTGCACGGCGCCGCGCTGTTCTCCGAGGAGGGCGAGCTGCTTGACGTCCGCGAGGACGTCGGCCGGCACAACGCGGTCGACAAGCTGGTGGGCCGGGCGCTGACGGACCACCGGCTGCCGCTGTCGCGGGCCGTTCTGCTGGTGTCGGGGCGGGCCTCGTTCGAGCTGGCGCAGAAGGCCGTGATGGCGGGGATCCCGGTGCTCGCGGCGGTTTCGGCGCCGTCGTCACTGGCCGTGGACCTGGCGGCGGAGAGCGGACTGACGCTGGTCGGTTTCCTGCGCGGCCCGTCGATGAACGTGTACGCCGGTGAGCACCGGATCGCGTTGGAGGCGCCGGTCAGCCGGGGCTGAGGCGGGGAGGAAGCCCGGTGCGGGGAGGCCCGGAGTATACGGGCCTCACTCGCCCGCGAAGGCCAGACCCTCGGCGGCCAGCGCCTCGCGGAGCACCCTGATCGCCTTCGGGCCGACCCCGTGCAGCGCGAGCACCTCCGCCGCGGTCACGGTCGTGAGCTGGGCGAGGCGCGTGTAGCCCGCCGCCCGCAGGGCGCCCCGGGCCGGATTGCCCGCCCCGTGCGGAAAGTCGTCGGCGGGGGTACCGGGCTCATCACTCATGGCGCTTCCTCGCTGTCGGCTACCGGCTACCGGCTACCGGCTACCGGCTACCGGCTCACCGTAACCGGCGGGTCCGACAACGCCCCGGAAGCGGAATCCGCATCCGCCGGGTCCCCGGGCGGCTCGGGATCGCGGGAGCGGCGCTTGGCGATCACCGCGCAGACCATCAGCTGCAGCTGGTGGAAGAGCATCAGCGGCAGTACCGCGAGGCTCGCGTGCGCCCCGAAGATCACGGTCGCCATGGGCAGCCCGGCCGCCAGGCTCTTCTTCGACCCGGCGAACTGGATGGCGATCCGGTCCGCCCGGCCGAACCCGAGCCGCCGCGCCCCGTACCAGCTCAGGGTGAGCATCAGGGCCAGCAGGACCGCCTCGGCGGCGAGCAGCGCGCCCAGCCGGGCCGGGGTGACCTGGCGCCAGACGCCGGCGACCATCCCCTCGCTGAACGCGGTGTAGACGACGAGCAGGATCGACCCCCGGTCGACCAGGCCGAGAACCTTCTTGTGCCGGGTGAGGAAACCGCCGACCCAGCGGCGCAGCACCTGTCCGGCGAGGAACGGGACGAGCAGGTGGAGGACGATCTTCAGCAGGGCGTCCGCCGAGAACCCGCCCCCGGTCGAGCCGAGGAGCAGGGCGGCGAGCAGCGGGGTCACGAGGATCCCGGCGAGGCTGGAGAAGGACCCGGCGCAGATCGCGGCGGGCACATTGCCCCGGGCGATCGAGGTGAAGGCGATGGACGACTGGATCGTCGAGGGGACCAGGCACAGGAAGAGGAAGCCCGCCTGGAGTTCGGGCGTCAGCACGTACGGCACCAGTCCGCCGCTCGCCAGCCCCAGCAGCGGGAAGACGACAAAGGTGCAGGCCAGGACGGTGAGGTGGAGGCGCCAGTGCTTGAGCCCGTCGAGCGCATCGGCCGTGGAGAGCCGCGCCCCGTAGAGGAAGAACAACAGGGAGACCGCGCCGGTGGAGGCCCCGCCCGCCACATCGGCCGCGGTTCCCCGGGCGGGCAGCAGCGCCGCGAGGGCCACGGTCGCGGCCAGGGCCAGGAGGTAGGCGTCGACCGGCAGCCAGGACGGCGGTCGCGGGATGCGGCGGGTCATCTGCTCGGGGTCTCCAGGGGTCGGTCCGCCGCGCCGGGCGGACAGCCGTGCGTGCCGCTGTTCGCGGGCGGCCCCTCACGTACACGCGGTCCTGCGTGCGGGCCGTGTGCCGACATCCATCCTGCTCCCGCTCCTCCCCATCGGGAATCACGCATACCGCTCTGACTGTCATCACGGATCCCGATAACGTGGGCCCATGGACGCCACGTACGACCCCGCCCAGCTGCGAACCTTCCTCGCCGTGGCGCAGACCCTGAGCTTCACCCAGGCCGCGCGCCGGCTCGGGATCCGCCAGTCCACGGTCAGTCAGCACGTGCGGCGTCTTGAGGGGGCGGCCGGGCGGCAGCTGTTCACCCGGGACACCCATCGCGTCGACCTCACCGAGGACGGCGAGGCGATGCTCGGCTTCGCCCGGACGATCCTGTCGGCGCACGAGCGGGCCGCCGCGTTCTTCACGGGCACCCGGCTGCGCGGCCGGCTGCGGTTCGGGGCCTCCGAGGACTTCGTGCTGACCCGGCTCCCCGAGATCCTGGAGTCCTTCCGCCGCGACCATCCGGAGGTCGAGCTCCAGCTCACCGTGGAGCTGTCCGGGACGCTGCACCGCCAGCTCGCGGCGGGCCGGCTGGATCTGGTGCTGGCCAAGCGGCGGACCGGCGACACCCACGGCGAGCTGATGTGGCAGGACGCGCTGGACTGGATCGGCGCGCCGCAGCTACGGGTCGATCCGGAGCGCCCCCTGCCGCTGGTCGTCTTCCCGCCGCCGGCCATCACCCGTGCCCGCGCCCTGGAGGTGCTGGAGGAGCAAGGGCGGGCCTGGCGGATCGCCTGTACGAGTACGAGCCTGAGCGGTCTGGTCGCGGCGGCGCGGGCGGGCCTGGGCGTGATGGCGCACTCCCGGGGGATGATCCCGCCGGGGCTGGCGGCGGTTCCGGCCAGGGCAGGGCTGCCGGAGCTCGGCGGCGTCGACTTCGTCCTGCTGCACGGGAACCGCCGGGGTGCGGCCCAGGAGGCGGCCGACGCGCTGGCCTCCGCGATCCTGGCGGGCGGCGACCGGCTGCACCGCGGGACCGGCGGCGGGGAAGCACCGTAACCGCCCCGTGGACCCGCGGTGATCACGGTGATCACCGCGATCGCAGTGGTCGCGGTGTTTCGAGGTGTTCGAGGTGTTCGAGGTGGTCACGGTGGGCGCAGCGGTCGGATTCGGTGGAGATTCCGGCGCGAGCCGCTTACCCCTCCGGCAGAACTGGGCCGGACGGACGCCCGAGCCTTGCCCATCTGGCCGGATTTCGACGGTTGACCTGGTCGGACGTCACGGTGCCCGAAGGGTCCGGGCCCCTCCCGCCGGGCCCCCGCTTGGGGTAGCGTCGCGGCGCTGTGCGGAGCGCCACGAGGAGCATGTCATTGCGCGATTTCACTGTCCCACCCATGCCGGCGGCACCTCAGGTCGGCGGTCTGGCCGATGTGGTCTTCGACTACGCGGAGGACGATCCGCACCGCGTCGCGCTCGGCCGCAAGGACGCCGGGGGCCAGTGGCGTGATGTGACCTCTGCGCACTTCCGCGATCAGGTGCTGGCCCTGGCCAAAGGGCTGATCGCGCACGGGGTGCGGTTCGGCGACCGGGTCGCGCTGATGTCCCGTACGCGTTACGAGTGGACGCTCTTCGACTTCGCGCTCTGGACCGTCGGGGCCCAGTCGGTGCCGGTCTACCCGACCTCCTCCGCCGAGCAGGTCCTGTGGATGCTGCACGACGCCGAGGTGGTGGCGGTGATGGTCGAGCACGAGGACCACGCGATGACCGTCGGCTCGGTGATCGACCGGCTGCCGCACCTGAAGCGGCTGTGGCAGCTGGACGCCGGAGCGGTGGACGAGCTGTTCGGGGCGGGCGCGGACATCGACGACGAGGTGGTGCAGCGGCACCGGCGCGCGGTGACGCCCGACTCCGTGGCGACCGTCATCTACACCTCGGGGACGACGGGCCGCCCCAAGGGGTGTGTGATCACCCACGCGAGCTTCATGTTCGAGAGTGACACGATGGTCACGCGCTGGGAGCCGGTGTTCCACTCCAAGCCCGGCGACGAGGCGGCCACCCTCCTCTTCCTGCCGCTGGCCCATGTCTTCGGGCGGATGGTCGAGATCGCCGCGGTCCGCGGCCGGGTCAAGCTCGGCCACCAGCCGGAGCTGTCCGCGAACGCGCTGATGCCGGACCTGGTGACGTTCCGGCCGACGTTCATCCTGGCGGTGCCGTACATCTTCGAGAAGGTGTTCAACGGGGCCCGGCGCAAGGCCGAGGCGGAGGGCAGGGCCGGGCCGTTCGACAAGGCCGTCGACATCGCGGTGAAGTACGCCGAGGCCCTGGAGCAGAAGGCGTTCGGGGACGGTCCCGGCCCCTCGGCCGGGCTGCGGATGCAGCACCAGTTCTTCGACAAGGTCGTCTACAAGAAGGTCCGCGACGCGATGGGCGGCCGGGTGCGGCACGCGATGTCGGGCGGCTCGGGCATGGACCGCCGGCTCGGACTGTTCTTCGCGGGCGCCGGGGTCAGCGTCTTCGAGGGGTACGGACTGACCGAGTCGACCGCCGCGGCGACGGCGAACCCTCCCGAGCGCACCCGGTACGGCACGGTCGGCCAGCCCATCCCCGGCACATCGGTGCACATCGCGGACGACGGCGAGGTGTGGGTGCACGGGCCGAACGTGTTCTCCGGCTATCTGGGGAACCCCGGGGCCACCCGGACGGTGCTGCGGGACGGCTGGCTCGCCACCGGGGATCTCGGCGCGCTGGACGAGGACGGCTATCTGACGATCACCGGGCGGAAGAAGGAGATCCTGGTGACGTCCGGTGGCAAGAGCGTCTCCCCGGCCGGCCTGGAGGAACGCGTACGGGCGCATCCGCTGGTGGCGCAGTGCATCGTCGTCGGCAACGACCGCCCGTACATCGCGGCGCTCGTCACCGTCGACCAGGAGTCCGTGGACCACTGGCTGTCGATGCAGGGCCGCACCCCGCTCGGCCCGGCCGACCTGGTGCGGGACCCGGATCTGGAGATGGAGGTCCGCCGGGCGGTGGTGGCGGCCAACACGGCGGTGTCCCAGGCCGAGTCGATCCGTACGTTCCGGATCCTGGCCCATCCGTTCACCGAGGAGACGGGGCTGCTGACGCCCTCGCTGAAGCTGAAGCGCAAGGCGATCGAGAGCGCGTACGCGGTCGAGGTCGACGCGCTGTACCACTGACCCGGCGGCGGCGCGGCGGCACGACCGGGGCTGCCGGAAGAGGGCGGGAATGCTGGGACCTGTCCGCTCGTTGTCGTGGGGAGTTATCAACCGACGACGTTAGGATCGATCGCTCGTGAGCCAGGTCCCCTCCATCACCCTCAACAACGGCCTCGACATGCCGCAGCTCGGTTTCGGTGTCTGGCAGGTGCCGGACGACGAGGCGGAGAAGGCCGTCGCCACGGCCATCGAGACCGGGTACCGGAGCATCGACACCGCCGCGATCTACGAGAACGAGACCGGCACCGGCAAGGCCGTCGCCGCCTCCGGCGTCGCCCGTGACGAGCTCTTCGTCACCACCAAGCTGTGGAACAGCGAGCAGGGCCACGACAGCACCCTGCGCGCCTTCGACGCCTCGCTGGACAAGCTCGGCCTGGACTACGTCGACCTGTACCTGATCCACTGGCCGGTACCGGCGAAGGACGCGTACACCGACACGTACAAGGCGTTCGAGAAGATCCTCGCCGACGGCCGCGCGAAGGCGATCGGCGTGTCGAACTTCCATCCCGAGCACCTGAAGCGGCTGCTCGCCGAGTCCTCCGTGGTGCCGGCCGTCAACCAGATCGAGCTGCACCCGCAGCTCCAGCAGGCCGAGCTCCGCGCCTTCCACGCCGAGCACGGCATCGCCACCGAGGCGTGGTCGCCGCTGGGCCAGGGCAAGGGCCTGCTGGAGGTGCCGACGGTCGTCGCCATCGCCCACAAGCACGGCCGTACGCCCGCCCAGGCGGTGCTGCGCTGGCACCTGCAGACCGGCAACATCGTGATCCCGAAGTCCGTGACCCCGTCGCGGATCAGGGAGAACCTCGACGTGTTCGGCTTCGAACTGGACGCCGACGACCTCGCCGCCTTCGCGGCCCTCGACGAGGGCAAGCGGCTCGGCTCCGACCCGGCGGAGTTCAACGTCGGCGCCTGAGCGTCCGGCCGACGGCGCCCCCACCGGGATCACGGTGGGGGCGCCGTCGTCAGCCGGTGCGCCGGCGGCAGTACGGCAGGACACAGGTCGAACCGGGGAGACAGGGAACATGAGCGGCGAACTCGCGCCCGTCGTCGAGGCGGGTCCGTACCGCCTGCGCAACGTCGGCAGCAGGCTGGTGCTGGAGGTGTACGGCGCGGCCAAGGGCAGTGGGGCCCGGGTCCAGCAGGGCGAGGACGACGGGACGGCGGCGCAGGTGTGGCGGCTGGCCCCGGTGCACGAGGGCGCGGCCCTCTTCCACCTGGTCAACGAGCACAGCGGGAAGCGGCTGGACGTGGCCAATGCCGATACCTCGAACGGCACCCGCGTCCAGCAGTGGAAGGCCAACAACTTCGGCGCCCAGGAGTGGCTGATCGAGCAGCACCCGGAGGCCCCCGGGACGGTGACGCTGGTGAGTTTCATCAGCGGCCTCGTCATGGAGGTCGCCGACCGTTCCACCGCCGCCGGGGGCACCGTTCAGCAGTGGGAGGACACCGACTCGCCCTTCCAGTGGTGGCGGTTGGAGCCGGTGACGTAGGGCGGCGGAGGAGCCGGGGACGGCGTCGCCCTCAGTCGCGACGGCCCAGGTGGACCGTGCGGGCGGCGAGCAGGTGGACATCGGGGCGGCGGTGAAGGCCTTCGGGGTCCTCGGGGTCCAGGAGCCGGTCCAGTACCGCGCTGTCCTCGGCCGACAGCAGATCGCCCAGCACCTCCCGCTCGCGGGTGATGCTCGCGACGACATGGTCGCGGGCGGGACCCGAGAGCGGGGCGGGCAGGTCGAGGAGGAAGCTCCGGGTGCCCTGCGGGACGAGGCCGACCGCGGTGAAGAGCGCGCTCCAGTCCTCGGTCTCCCGCTTCGCTCCCGGGAGTTCGGACCGCATGTGCTCGAAGCGCGTGGCGGCGGCGGCGCCCATACGGGCCTCCAGGCCGGGCTGTCCGATGCCGATGTCGCGGGGCAGCCGCCGGGTGGGCAGTCCGCCCTCGACGAGCGCGACCGTGCCGCCGGACCGCAGGAGCCCGGCGAAGCCTGCCAGAGCGGCGCGCTGGTCGCCCAGGTGGTGCAGGGAGTTGCCCGCCCAGATCAGATCGGCCTCGCCCAACCGGTCGAAGTTCGCGGGGAGTTCGGCCTCAAGGGTCTGGAGGCGGTCGATCACGCCGTGGCGCCGCGCGCGGTTCTTCGCGCGTTCCAGGAGGGCGGGGGTGGCGTCCACCGCCACCACTTCGGCCTCCGGGAAGACCTCGGCCAGCAGGCAGGAGACGACACCGGGGCCACTGCCGATGTCCAGGACCCGGCGGACCTTCGGCGCGGTGGGCAGGGCGGCGATCCAGCGGGCGGCCTCCTCGTACTGCGCGCCGTTGAGTTCGGCCTCCTGCTCCAGCAGGGGTCCGAGGACGTCCCAGTCGATGTCCGTGGCCGGGTCGCCGCCCGATCCGTGCACATGGGCGTGGGCGTGTACGGGCGTGGCGGGTGCGTGCGCGTCGTGGTGGCCGTGACCGGCGTGGCTGCTCATGGGATCAGCCTCTCCAAAGGGCGGTCGCCCGGCAATCTTCTTTGCCGGTCCGGCAAATCGAGGTGGTCCCCCGGCGGGCTGCCGCGGTACTCCTGCGGGCTGACTCCCCTGACCCGCTTGAACGCCGCGCTGAAGGCGAAGGGGGTGCTGTAGCCGACCTTCCGGGCCACGGCCTCCACCGTGGCGTCGCTCTCGCGCAGCAGGTCGGCCGCGACGGCGAGCCGCCGGCCGGTCAGGTACGCCATCGGCGGCTCCCCGACCAGTTCGGTGAAGCGCCGGGCGAGACCGGCCCGGGACACCCCGGCGCGGGCGGCGAGCGAGGCGACGGTCCAGGGGTGCGCCGGGTCGTTCCGGAGCAGCCGCAGCGCCGTGCCCACGACCGGGTCGCCCATCGCGCGGTACCAGGCGGGGGCGTCGGCCCCGGGCCGGGCGAACCAGGCGCGGAGCACGGCGATGAGCAGCAGGTCCAGCAGGCGGTCCAGGACCACGCGCTGGCCCGGCTCGTCCTGGGCGATCTCCGCGTCGAGCAGATCCAGCAGCGGCCGGGTCCGCGTGTCCGCGGGGACCGTGAGCAGCGGGGGCACGGCGTCGAGCAGCCGGCGGCTGATCTCGCCGTCCAGCAGATAGGTGCCGACGAGGACCGTCGTGGCGCCGTCGACCGCGTTTCCCCAGGTCCGTACGGACAGCACCATGTCCTGGGAGAGCGGCCGGCCGTGCAGCGTGGTGCAGACGCCGCCGGGACCGACGAGCGCGTGGGGTGCCGTACCGGGGGCGTCGGCGACGGTGTACGGATCGGGGCCGCGGACCACCGCGATGTCCCCGGGGCCGAGCCTGACCGGTTCGCCTCCGTCGGACGGGACGATGAACGCCGTGCCGCGCCGGACCGACATGAGGCAGATCGGGGCCCGGTCCTCGACCCGTACCGCCCAGGGCGGGTCCATCACCATGCGGAGCAGAAACGCGCCCCGGGCCCGTGGCCCGTCCAGGAGTCCGGCGAGAGCGTCCATGGCCGCCAGCCTAGACGCGTGGACGGAGAAGTAGGCGCCTGAGTCTTTGGAGCATGTCCGGGCGGTCCCGGGCCCGGGAGCCTGGAGCCATGACGGAGAACGCGTTCACGCGACGAGACGACGACAACGGCGACAGCGATGGCAACGGAAACGGTTACGGCGAGGGCGGCGGACGGGGCGTGGGACTGGAGGCGGAACCGGGAGCGGGAGTGGCCGCGGGAACGGTTCTGGTGACGAGCGGCACGGGCAAGACCGGCCGTCGGGTGGTGGAGCGGCTGAGGGCCCTGGGGGTGCCGGTCCGCTCGGGTTCCCGCACGGGCGAGGTGCCGTTCGACTGGCAGGACGCGTCGGGTTGGGCGGCGGCGCTGCGCGGCGCCCGGGCCGCCTATGTGGCGTACTACCCGGACCTGGCGGTGCCCGGAGCGGCCGAGGCCATGGCCGCCTTCGGGCGGACCGCCGCGGCGTGCGGGGTACGCAGGGTGGTGCTGCTGTCGGGTCGCGGCGAACCGCGGGCGCTGGTCGCCGAGGAAGCGCTGCGCGGGGCCGCCGGGACGGCGGAGGTCACGGTCGTCCGGTCGGCCTTCTTCGCGCAGAACTTCAGCGAGAGCGCGCTGCTGGACGGCGTGCTCGGCGGCGAGGTGGTGTTCCCCGCGGGTACGACGGCGGAACCGTTCCTGGACCTCGACGACCTGGCCGACGTGGTGGTGGCCGCACTGACCGGGGAGGGGCACGCGGGGGCGGTGTACGAGCTGACGGGCCCCCGGAGCCTGACGTTCGCGGAGGCCGCCGAGGAGCTGGGCCGGGCGGCGGGCCGGCCCGTGCGGTACGTGCCGGTGACGGGACCCGCGTACGCCTCGCTGCTGGCGGAGTTCGAGGGGTTCGGCCCGGAGGCGGAATTCCTGGCCGAGCTGTTCGCGACGCTGCTGGACGGCCACAACGCGGCGACGACGGACGACGTGCAGCGGGTCCTGGGACGGGAGCCGAAGGACTTCTCCGTCTTCGTGTCCGAGGCCGCCGGGGACGGTGCCTGGCACGGCTGAACCGGAACGCCGCATCCCGCCGCCAGGGCCGGCGGAGTACACCCCGTATACACCGACCGAACGGTAGGCGGAGCGCACATATTGCCGGGGTGCTCCCGGGCCCATAACTTGCCCTTATGGAGCTCGAGTTGCGCCATCTGCGAACGGTCCGTGCCATTGCCGACACGGGCAGCCTCACCAAAGCCGCCGCCACGCTGGGGCTTGCCCAGCCTGCCCTCAGCGCTCAACTGCGGCGGATCGAGAAGGCCCTGGGCGGCGCTCTGTTCGACCGCGACCACACCGGGGCGCGGGCCACCCCGCTCGGCGAACTGGTGCTGGAGCGGGCCCGGGTGGTGCTGCCCGCGGTCAGCGAACTCCAGGCGGAGGCGGTGCGGTTCGCCAATGCCACGGGGTCGCTGGACCGGTTCCGGCTGGGCGGCACGCACGGTCCGCTGCTCGGCGGCCTGGTGGACCGGATGGCCGCCGCGCACCCGTCGGTGCCGGTGTCGACGTACACCTCGTGGTCGGTCGCCGAGATCGCCTCGCTGGTGATCGACGGCCGGCTGGACTTCGCGCTGATCGGAACGTGCGGCGAGAGTCCGCCGCCGCTGGCGGACCGGCTGGTCTGGGAGGTCGTCGGGGTCGACCCGGTCTTCGTCATGCTGCCGGAGGATCACGCCCTGGCCGGTGAGACGGAGCTGGAGCTGGCGGCCCTCGCGGACGAGTGCTGGGCGGACGTGCCCGGCGACGGCTGCTTCGCCGACTGTTTCACCGCGGCCTGCGCGCGGTCGGGCTTCACCCCGGTGTCGGTGTACGAGACGGACACCACGTCCGTCGTCCATCTGGTGCAGGTGGGGCGGGCGATAGGGCTGTGCCGGGCGACGTTCCCGCCGGCGCCCGGCCTGGTGACCAGACCGCTGGCCGGCGCGCCGCTCAGCTGGCGGCATCTGGTGGGCTGGCACCCGCACTCCCCCGCCGCGGACGCCGCGGCGGGGACGGTGGCCGGAGCGACCCGCGCGGCCTACGCCGAGGCGGTGTCGCGCAGCCCGAGCTACGCGCGGTGGCTCGGCGCGCACCCGAGGTTCGGCACGGTGGCCTGAGCTCCGGGCCGGGTGCGGGGGCGAAGCCGGGGCCGACCGGCCCACCGCGGCGCGGCCCGGCGGCCTGTTCGCCCCAGCCGGACTACTCGGCCCCGTGAGCCGGGGCGGCGCTCGCCACCCGGGCGGCGAGCGCGAGGTCCTTCTCGGTGACCGCGCCCCCCGCGTCGTGCGTGTGGACGGAGAGGGCCACCGTGTTGTATCCGAGCGTCAGGTCCGAGTGATGGTTCAGCTCGTCCTGGATCCGCGCGATGTGGACCGTCAGCGCGGCGGCGGCGAAGTGCGAGGGAAGCCGGAAGGTCCGGGTGATCCGGTCACCTTCCAGCGCCCAGCCGGGCAGGCTCTCCAGCCGGCGGTCGGTCTCGGTCGGCGACAGCGGCTCTGCGCTCATGGAACGGCTCCCGTGGGTCTCGGTGGATCGGCGCGTGCGTCACAGCGGTCCGGGGGCCCGTACCGGCCCCGGCCCGCCGGTGACGTTACGGTCTTGGCATGACGACTGTCTTGCCCGACACGGGAGTAGGGCCGCTGCTGCGGGACTGGCGGGAACAGCGGCGCATCAGCCAGCTGGAACTGGCCCTCCGCGCCGACTCCTCGGCCCGCCACATCTCGTTCATCGAGACGGGCCGCTCCCGGCCCAGCGAGGACATGGTCCTGCGGCTGGCCGAACAGCTGAACGTCCCGGTCCGTGAACGCAACGCCCTCCTGGTGGTCGCCGGTTACGCGCCGCGCTACGCCCAGACGCCGCTCGACGACCCCGCGATGGCCTCCCTCCGCGAGAGCCTCGACCGGCTGCTCGCGGCGTACGAGCCGTATCCGGCGCTCGTGGTGGACGGCACCTACGGGGTGGTGGCGGCCAATCGGGGGATCGCCCTGCTGCTCGACGGGGTGCCGGAGAAGCTGCTGGCCCCGCCGGTGAACGCCATGCGGCTCACCCTCCACCCGGAGGGGCTCGCCCCGCGCATCGTGAACCTCCCGGAGTGGCGGGCGGACCTGCTGGCGCAGATGGACCGCCAGATCGCCCTCGTACGCTCGCCGGAGCTGCGTGCGCTGTACGACGAGGTGGCCGCCTACCCGGTCCCCGCACGGGCGGCCGGCGTGGACCGTCGCACCCACGGTGCGGGCGGTGCGGGGCGGGAGCGCTCCGCCGCGTTCGCGCTGCCGATGCTGCTCGAACACGGGGGCCGGGTCCTGTCGTTCGTGTCGTCGATCGCGACGTTCAACACGCCGATGGACGTGACGGTGGCCGAGCTGGCCATCGAGACGTTCCTCCCCGCCGACCGGGAGACGGCCGCCTATCTGCACGCCCACGTCCCGTCCTGAACCCTGGTCGCCGGCGCCACGACCGGCCGTGGGGGCGGCCGGTCGTGGCGCCGGAGCGCGCGATCGCCTCAGACGCGCGCTCCGTTGTCGAGCGGATCCCGCCGGGACGCGCCCGCGCGTCCACGCGCGGAGCCCTTGGCCTTCCGCTTCCCGGGGACGGGCGGCGGGGTCTTGGCGTTCCGCTCCAGGAGGATGGCCCCGGGCACGGCGGCGAACACCGAGGACCAGGTGCCGACGACGATGCCGATGAGCAGGGCGAGCGCGAAGTCGGCCAGCGAATCGCCGCCCAGCACCGCGAGGGCGGTCAGGATGAACAAGGCGCCCATCCCGGTGTTCACCGTGCGCGGAACGGTCTGGAGGACGGCCCGGCGGGCGATGGTGTCCAGCGGCGCTCGCCGGTTCGCCCCCCACAGCTCCCGTACCCGGTCGAAGACCACCACCGAGTCGTTGACCGAGTAGCCGATGACGGTGAGCAGGGCGGCCAGGAAGATGCCGTCCACCGGCCGTCCCAGCCAGGCGAAGGCCCCCACCACGAGGATCACGTCGTGCACCATGGCCCCGACGGAGGCCACGGCGAACGTCCAGCGGAACCGGACCGCCAGGTAGGCCAGCTGAACGGCGACGGCGACCCCCAGGGCGATCAGCGCGTTGCGCCGCAGTTCGTCGCCGAGACTCGGGCCGATCAGCTCGTCCCGTACCTTCGTCGTCTCGCCGCCCTCCTCGGCGAGGGCGGCCCGCAGGGCGTGTTCGCCGTCGTTGTCGAGCTTTCCGGTGCGTACGGACAGGTCGCCGTCCCCGGCCGTGGTGACCTCGGCGTCCCCGAACCCGGCGGCGGTGAGCGTGTCCCGGGCCGTCTCGACGTCGACCGGGCGGCTGGTGGAGTACTCCACCAGCCGGCCCCCGGTGAACTCGACGCCCAGATCGACGCCGCGCACCACGGTCCCGGCCACCGCGACGGCGACCAGGGCCGCCGAGACGACGAGCCAGCGGACCGGCTTCCGGAAGAGCCCCGGGTCCTTGCGGACCAGCCAGGTCCGCACGGCGCCGGGGCGCGCGATGCCGTTGACGCTCCGGTAGTCGCTGACGAAGCGGGAGTTCGCGGCGATCTCGGTGAGCGCGCGGGCGATGACCAGCGCGGAGAACATCGAGGCGATGACCCCGATGGCGAGGGTGACGCCGAAGCCCTTGACGGGGCCCGAGCCCAGGAAGAAGAGCAGTCCGGCCGCGATCAGCGTGGTCGCGTTGGAGTCGGCGACCGCGCTCCACGCCTTCGTGAATCCGGTGGTCAGCGCGGAGCGCAGGGAGCGTTTCGGCCGTTCGGCGCACTCCTCCCTGGCCCGTTCGAAGACCAGGACGTTCGCGTCGACCGCCATCCCGATCGCGAGGACGAAACCGGCGAGCCCGGGGAGCGTCAGCGTGACACCGAGGGCGACGAGCGCGGCGTAGGAGATCACCCCGTACGCGCCCAGTGCCACGGCGGCCAGCGCACCGAAGAGACGGTAGACGAGCGTGATGAAGAGTGCGGTGGCGGCCGCGCCGATGAGGGCCGCCCGGGCGCTCGCGTCGATGGCCGCCGCGCCGAGCGTCGGGCCGACGGTCCGCTGCTCGACGATCTCGACGGGCACGGGCAGGGCCCCGCCCTTGATGAGCAGCGCCAGGTCACGCGCCTCGTCCGCGCTGAACGAGCCGGTGATCTGGGTGGCCCCGGACGGCAATCCGGCCCGGCAGCCGACCGAGGGGTCGACCTGCGGCGAGGAGATGACCTTCTCGTCGAGGACGATGGCGACCCTCCGCCGGTCGTCCCCTGCGGGATGACAGGCGGCCTCGCCGGTCAGCTCCTTCCAGTCCTGACCGGCGTCCTTGCGGAATTCGAGCGAGACGCTCCAGCCCGCACCACCCTGCGCGTCGAAGCCCGCGGTGGCGTCCTCGACGCCCGCGCCGGAGAGCCGGGCGGCGCCGAGGGCGAGGGCGCGGCCCTGCTCGTCGGGGAGGGTCAGCCGGTCGGGGTCGGCGGTGGAGCCCGGGTCGGCGGTGGGATCGGAGCCCGAGGGCTTCTCGTCCGCCTCCTCGGCCGCCGGGCCCTCGACCGCGTGGAAGGTGAGCTGGGCCGTCCGGCCGATCACTTCGGCGGCCTGGCGCGGATCCTGGACGTCGGGCAGTTCGACGATGATCCGGTCCTCGCCGGACCGGGTCAGGGTCGGCTCGGAGACGCCCAGCGAGTCGATGCGCTGCCGCAGCACCTCCAGGGTGCGGTCGGTGGTCTCCCGGTCCGCCTCGACGGTGGCGGTGTCCCGGGCCTGGAGCACGATACGGGTGCCGCCCTGGAGGTCGAGGCCGAGTCTGGGCGACATGGTCAGGCTGATGTAGACGGAGACGAGCAGGACGGCGACAGCCAGAACCGCTCGCACCGTGGTGGCGCGAGTCATGGAAATCCTCCGGTGGGGCGCCGAACGCCCTCACCTCAGTGAGGACGCGGCGCCGGGTCGGCAGAACAGGACGGATGACCGGTCGTGGGACCGGTGGTCCTGCCCGGAGGCCCCCGTACACCGGGGAGCGCGCCCCTGCGGCCGCCGGGTACGTCGGAGGAATCCGCGACGACGTGCTGGACGCCGGCGCACGGCTCGGCCGGCGCCGGCGGAGCGGGCGTCAGTGCGTCGTGCGGCGGCGGTGGCGCGTGAAGAAGCAGATACGCCCGGCCGGTGCCCGCCCGGGGGGCCTGCGCCGGATCGGCAGCCGCCCTGGGCTGCTCGTGCCCGGCCTGCGCCACCGCGCCCGCAGCCGTGGAGGACGCGGCCACGACCCCGCTCGCGCGGTCCGGCTCCCCGCGGTCGGATCCGCTGAACTGCCCGGCGCGATGCCGGAAGTCGTGCAGGGAGTTGCGCCCGGCGTGGTGTCGGGAGTTGTGCCCGGCACGGTGCCGGGAGTCGTGCCCGGCATGGTGCCCGGCGTGCTGGGGCCGCGGTGCGGTGAGGGCCGAGGCGGCGGCGGTGACGGCGGGCGCGAGGCTCCCGGAGGTCGGCGGGGCGAGCGCGGCGCCGGTCGCCGAGGTGGCGCCGATGACCAGGGTGAGGACGGTGAGGACCAGGGTGGCCAGCAGACACCGCGCCCGGGACGCGTTCGGCCGGGACGGTCGCGGGTACGGCGTCACCTCGGTCGGCCGAATTGCTCGGGCGACACCGTCGGATGGCGGAGCACGGAGCTGAGGATCTGTCCGGCGCCGCGGACGACCGTGGTAGACGGGTCGTCGGCCAGGCGCACCCGGGTGCCGAGGCAGCGGGCGATGCGATCGGTGACGTCGGCTCGCAGCGCGCCGCCGCCCGCGAGCACGGGGCCCTTGCGCAGGGCTCCGCGGATCGCGCCGTGCCGGTCGTGCCGCCACATGGACGTGATCATGTCGAGCACCGTGCGGACGAGGACGGCCGGCAGCTTCGCCGGATCGAGGCGGTCGAGGTCGTCGAGTCCGCTCTCGGCCTGCCGGGCGTCGGCCACCAGGCCGTTGACGAGGAGCGTGACCTCGGTCAGCTCGGCTCCCATGTCGACGACGAGAAGGGGGCCCGTCTCCCTCGGTCCGGCGTACGCGGCGGCGGCCCGGGCGCTGCTGAGGACCAGGACGCGCGACGTGCCGAGCCCGGCGAGCAGGGCGCGCGCGGCGGTGCGGTGTTCGGCCCCGGCCAGCACGGGGTGGCTGAGAACGATCACGCTGTCGCTGCGGTCGGGGCCCAGGGCCACGTCGGCGATGCGGCCGAGCAGCCGGCCGCAGGACTCGGGGTCGACGATGCGCCCGCGCCGGACCGGCCGCTCGTCGCCCCCGTGGGAACCGGAGCCGGGGAACGGGTCGAGAAGTCCCCGGCCGGGCACCCAGGCCCGGGTGCGGGAGCTGCCCAGGTCCAGGGCCAGTCCCCGGGCGGCCGGGGGAAGGCCCGGTGCGCCTTGGGCGCCCGGGGCGCGCAACTGCTGGTGGCGCGTCCGGAGCCCCCCGTGGGAACGCCCCGCCCCGAATGCCCCGGCACCGCTCCCGTCACGAAGCGGTCCGGGGCCCTTCCCCCATGGGCCCGCACCCGGGCGGAGCGGCCCTCGCCACTCGCCGGGCACGGAAGTGAGCGGGCCGCGAACGGCCAGGACCGGAGTGGTCGGGAGAGCGGCGGCCGGGACGGAAACGGCCGGAGCGGGAACGGCCGGGGCGGGGAGGGTCGGAGCGGGAACGGCCGGGGCGGGAACGGTCCGGGCAGGTTCTCCTCGGTCAGGTGCGCGGAGCCCGTGAAGTCCGTGAGGCCCGCGAACTCCGTGAAGCCCGTCGGGTGCTCCGGGTCCGCGGGGAACGGGAGACCTTCGGCCCGTACCGGCGTTCTCGGACGACGGGGGGACGGCGCGACCCGGTCGCTGTCCGTCGTGCACAGAACGCATCGTCCCTCACCCCCGGCCGCCCATCGCAGCCGCCCACGCACCCGTCGGCCCCACTGATAGTGAGGCACGACCGAGCCCTCACTATGCAATACGGGGTGGTGGAACGCCACTTCCTCACTGATTCACAGGCGCACCAGCGCGGCGCGCACGGCAGTCGGCCGGCTCAGGCCGCCTCCCCCGCCGCCAGGAAGGCGCCGACCAGCTCCGCGAACTCCTCCGGCGCCGCGATCCGGACCCCCAGGCCCTCCGCCTTGGCCCGCTTGGATCCAGCCTTCTCACCGGCCACCAGCAGCGTCGTGCGCTGGGAGACGCTGGAGGACGACTTGCCGCCCGCCCGCTCGATCAGCTCGTTCATCTGGTTGCGCGACAGCTTCTCCAGCGCTCCGGACATCGCGCCCGTGACCACCACGGTCATCCCCGCCAGGGGCAGCGCGGAGCCGGCGCCGGCGTCGCCACCGGCCTCCGCCTCCGCGTCCGCGCCTGCCGTCGCGGCCGCCTCCTCCGTCCCCGGCTCCGGGGGCGGGGTCGCTCCCGGCTCCGTCATGGACACCCCGGCCGCGACGAGCTTGTCGATCAGCGGCGCCAGCTCCATCAGCTCGGCGACCACAGCGGCCGCCTTCTCCTTGCCGATGCCGTCGACCCGCTGGAGTGTCTCCACGTCGGCGGCGACGATCCGGTCCATCGTGGCGAAATAGCGCGCGATGCGACGCGACATGGAACGCCCCGTGCCCCGTACGCCCAGGGCGCAGAAGACCCGGGACAGCGGCCTGGTCCGGGCGGTCTCGATGGCCGCCAGGAGGTTGTCCGTGGAGGTCTCGCCCATCCGGTCGAGGGCGAGCAACTGCTCCCGCTCCAGGGTGAACAGGTCCGCGAAGTCCGTGACGAGGCCCGCGTCGACGAGCTGGACGACCCGGGTGGAGCCGAGGCCCTCGATGTCGAGCTGATCGCGCCCCGCCGCATACGAGACGGAGGCGACCAGACGGCAGTTACGGCCCCGCGTGCAGCGCCAGCGCTGCTCGCTCGTGTCGATGTCGGAGCCGCACTGCGGGCAGCTCTCGGGGAAGGCGATGGGCGTCTCGTCGCCGGTGCGCAGGTGCACCACGGGGGCCTCGATGCGCGGGATGATGTCGCCGGCCTTGTAGACCATGACCTGGTCCCCCAGCCGCAGGTCGCGGCGGGTGATGTCGGCCGGGTTGTGCAGGGTGGCGTAACCGACGGTGGAGCCGTCGATCTCCACCGGTTCCAGGACGGCGCGCGGCGCGATGATGCCCGTGCGCCCGACGTTCCACTCGACGGACAGCAGGCGGGTGATCTTCTCCACGGCGGGCAGCTTGTAGGCGATGGCCCAGCGGGGCGCGCGGGTGCCGGAGCCGGCCTCGCGCTGGTCGGCCGCCAGATCGGCCTTGATCACGATCCCGTCGATGCCGAACGGCAGTGAGGCGCGCAGGGAACCTATCCCGTCCACCCGAGCCTGGACCTCCTCGACCGTGGTGGCCCGGAGCGGCGCGACGTCGGTGCCCGCGGCCGTGTGCACGCCGAGCTCGGCGACGTACGCCAGGACCTCGCTGTGGGGCAGTTCGGCGAGGGTCCCGGCGAGCTCCCCGGAATCGGGCAGCGGCAGCGCGCCGTAGGCGAAGAAGGTCGTCTCCACCCGGTAGGCGCGGTCCTTGGCGCGCAGGGTGCCCGCCGCCCCGTTGCGCGGGTTGGCGAAGGGGGCGCCGCCGTGTTCCGTACGGATCGCGTTGCCCTGTTCGAACTGCTCGTTCGTCATGAGGATCTCGCCGCGCACCTCGATGGTGACCGGGGCGGCCAGCCGCTCCGGCAGGCCGACGACGGCGCCGGCGGCATGCGAGACGTCCTCGCCGGCCGTGCCGTCGCCCCGGGTGATGAGGCACTCGAACCGGCCGTCCCGGTAGCGCGCGGCGACTGCCAGGCCGTCGAGCTTCGGCTCCACGCTCCACGCGGTGACCGGCCTGCCGATCCGCCGCTCCAGCGACGCGGTCCAGGTCACGAACTGCTCGGCCGAGAACACGTTGTCCAGCGAGAGCATGGGCACCGTGTGCGGCACGTCGCCGACGGCGGCCCCGCCCGCGACCTTGCCCGTCGGCGAGTCGGCGAGCACCTCCTCCGGGTGGTCCGCCTCGTAAGCGGCTATTCCGCGCGCCAGCCGGTCGTAGGCGTCGTCGTCCAGCGCGCTCTCGCCCGTGGCGTAGTACGCGGCGGCGGCGAGGGAGGCCTCTTCCACCGCGGCGGCATAGGCGGCGACATCGGCGAGCACAGCAGCTGAGTTCGTCATGGCCACCATTCTTCCGCCCACCACTGACAACGCCCTCGGTCCCTCTCCCGCCTCGATCCAGGGAGAGCGCTCTCCCGCGCGCAGACTCTCAACTCGCCGTTGATCAGGCCCTTTTGTTGAGGCTGCGCATTCTCTTGACATGCACACGAGGCGATCCTACGTTCCTCCGAGAGAGCGCTCTCTCGCACACGCAAGGAATCCCCCACTTCCCCGGACAGGAGTGCCGTGCTCTTCCGCCATCGACGCAACCCCGACCACCGCCGCCAACGATCCCTGCCGCCCTGGCGGTACAGAATCGCCGGACTCGCCGCGGCCGCCCTCGCCCTCTCCTTCCTCCAGGCCAACGTGGGCAACGCGGCGGCCGAGCGGGCCGCCGCCGAAACCGCGCCGAAGGCCGCCGCCGACGTGGTGCGGGTGGCCGAGTTCCTCGCGGAATGCCCGTACACCCACCGGGCCCCCGACGACCCGATCGTCTTCCCCGGGCTGCCGGGCGCCTCCCACATGCACAGCTTCTTCGGCAACGACACCACGCACGCCGGTTCCGATCTGGCCTCCCTGGAGCGGGGCCGCACGTCGTGCGCCCCCGAGACCGACCTGTCGTCGTACTGGGTCCCCACCCTCTACGACGGCGACAAGGAGGTGGAGCCCACCGGGACCACCTTCTACTACCTGGGCGAAGGCGTGAGCGACGATGTCATCCGCCGGATCGAGCCCTTCCCCAGGGGCCTGCGCATCGTGGCGGGCAACGCGAAGGCGACCGGCCCGCAGGACAACACGATCGCCCGCTGGTCGTGCCTCCACGCCGGTGAGGTGAACCCCTCGCAGAACTTCGTCAACTGTCCGCCCGGCACGATGATGGAGTCCTACCTGGACTTCCCGCAGTGCTGGAACGGCACCGATCTGGACTCGGCCGACCACAAGAGCCATATGGCCTACCCGGTGGCCGGAAACTGCCCGTCCACGCACCCGGTGCCGGTGCCCAAGCTCCGGCAGGTGCTGCGCTATCCGGTGAACGGCGACCCGGCCCGCTTCCGGCTGGCGTCCGGCCCCGGCTACACGATGCACGGCGACTTCTTCAACGTATGGCCGGAGGAGGAGATGGCGCAGCGCGTCCGCGACTGCATCAACGCGATCGTCAAGTGCGGTTTCGACGGCAAGCCCTGACCTGCCGTCACCATCGCTCCTCGCACCACGTCCGCCCCCGAGCCCTGCTCCGGGGCGGACGCCCTCCCCTCCCGTACGAGGACAGCTCATGAACCCCATGGACCTCCGGCCGATCCACCGGGCCGCCGCCCTCGGTCTGCTGCTCGCGGTGGCGCTCGGCGGCGCGGCCGGCTGTTCGTCGGCGGCGGGTACCGCGCCCCGTACCGCGGAGGCGCGGGAGTCCGCTCCGGGCGTCACCCCGGGGCCGTCCGGCACCGCGTCCGCCACCCCCACCGACGTCGGCTGGGTCCAGTTGATGACCCCCATGAACCAGCAGGCGGTGAAGCTCCTGACGCTCGCCGCCGAGCGGGCCGCCGAACCGCGGGTGCGCGCCTTCGCGGTGCGGCTGCGCACCGGGCAGGAGGCCGAACTCGGCCGCCTGCGTCCCCTGTTGACCCGCATGGGGTTGCCTCTCACCGATGTGCACGCGGGGCACGACATGCCCGGCATGGTGACCGGACAGGACCTGGAGGCCGCCCACGCGGCGGAGGGCCCCGCGTTCGACCGGTTCGTCCTCGCGCGGATCCGGGACCACCTGCGCCACTCCGCACAGGTGTCGCGCTCCGAGATCACCGCGGGCGGCCGGGCGGACGCCCGCGAACTGGCCCGCGCCCTCGTGACGGCCCGCGAGACCTTCCTCGCCGAGCTGGAACGGCTGCCGGGCGCGGTGCGGCCCCTCGGCTGAACGGGGCGGCCGGCCTGCGGGTATAAAGGGCTGCATGACAGCCGAAGTGCCGCAGCCCGTACGCCCCGCGACCTTGGAGGACGTGGCGGCCGTGGCCGGTGTGTCACGGGCGACGGTGTCCCGGGTGATCAACGGGGCGACCACGGTGGACCCCGCCCTGCGCACCGTGGTCGAGGAGGCGGTGGCGACCACCGGTTACGTGCCCAACCGGGCCGCCCGCTCGCTGGTGACGCGGCGCACCGACTCGGTGGCCCTGGTGGTCTCGGAGCGGGAACGGCGGCCGATGTCCGAGCCGTTCGTCGGCCGGATGTTCTCGGACCCGTACTTCGGGCGGGTCGTCAGCGGGCTGCTGGAGGTGCTGCGCCCCGCGGGCATCCAGATGGTCGTGATGCTGGCCGACGACGAGGCGTCCCGGGGCCAGTTGCTCTCCTATCTGCGTCACGGCCATGTCGACGGGGTCGTGCTGATCACCACGCACGCCGACGACCCGCTTCCCGGGCTGCTCCAGGACACCAGGATGCCCGCCGTCCTCGCGGGCCGTCCCCACCGTCCCTCCCCGCTGGCCTATGTGGAGGTGGACCAGCACGCCGGGGCGCGGCTGGCGGCCGACCACCTGGCCGCGCTGGGGCGACGCCGCATCGGCACCATCTCGGGACCCCAGGACATGCCCGCGGGGCAGGTGCGGCTGACCGGTTTCCTGGAGGCCGTGGCCGCCCACGGCATCGACGACGTGGCGTGCGCCGAGGGGGACTTCACGCATCTGGGCGGGGCCGCGGCGATGCGGCGGCTGCTGGCGGACCGCCCCGACCTCGACGGGGTGTTCATCGCCTCCGACCTGATGGCCCTGGGCGCGCTCCCGGTCCTGCTCCGGGCCGGGCGCGATGTGCCGTCCGACGTGGCGGTGGTCGGCTTCGACGACAGCAGCGCGGCGGCCGCCTGCGACCCGCCCCTGACCACGGTCCGGCAGCCGGTGGAGGAGATGGCCGCGGAGATGGCCCGGCTGCTGCTGAAGCAGATCGGCGAGCCGCGCGGCCCCTCGCCCTCCGTGCTCTTCCCGCCGACGCTGGTACGACGGCAGTCGGCCTGATCGGGCGGCAGGCGGCTGGCCGAGAGCGAATCACCGGGGAGCGACGCCCCTGCCGGAAATCGGGCCTGTCGGAGGACGGTCCGCCGGTCAGGCCGTCGTACCCGGCGCTTCCGGCACCGGGGCGTCGCCCGGGAACGGCTCGTCCGCCAGGCCCGCCCCGCCGAAGCCCTCGGCCCGCACCGGTACCTGGGGGCCGGAGGACTCCTGGAGCCAGCGGGTCAGCACCCGGTGCACCGCCTCGGCGCCCACCAGCCCGCCGCCCGGCGGCACGGGTGCGCCCTCCGCGGTCTCGGCGGCCACGATGTCGAGCGGGTCCGTCAGCGCGCGCGGCCAGAGCAGGAACGGCCGGGACTGTTCGCCGCCGAGGCCGCCGTGCGAGCCGACCTGCTCCTCGAAGGCGTGCACGGTCCCGGTGGCGGGGTCGTACATGGAGTTGACCATCACGTCGGCGACGTGCGGGAAGGTGTCGGTGCGCCGTACGGCGGCGGCCGCCCCGACGCCGAAGACCGCGAGCGGCCCCTCGCCGTCGGTCAGTTCGGCGACGGGCACTTCGGCCCCGCCGGGCCCGAGCACCACGGAGCCGTGTTCCCCGGCGCGGACGAGGACGAACCCGATCCCCGGATGGTTGGCGAGCGTGGAGAGCAGCGCCGGGTGGCGGCGCTCGATCTGTTCGCGGGAGGCGCGGCCCTCGATGTCGGGGAAGGAGATCAGCCCGAGGTTGCCGGAGGCCAGCACGATCGGGTCGGAGAGCTTGGCCGGGTGCTCGGCCTCCTGCCCCTCGACGGGGCGGTGCAGGGCGATCCGCACCGCGTCGCGGGCCTCGGAGGCGCTGCGGGTGCGCTGGGCGCGGCGGGGCACGGGCAGCCCGCAGCCCGCCCGGACGAGGTCCTTGAGCGTGAGCCCGTACTTTCCCGCGAACGTCTCCCCGGGGCTCTGGCCGTGGTCGGAGAGAAGCACGATGCGGTAGGCGCGCGGGGTGTGGTCGGCGATCTTGGCGATCAGGGCGAGGGACCGGTCGAGGCGTACGAGGACCTTCTCGGCGTCGCGGCTGTGCGGCCCCGAGTGGTGGGCGACCTCGTCGTAGGCGACGAGGTCGGCGTAGACGGCGGTGCGTCCGGCGAACATGTCGCCGAGGACGGCGGCGGCGACCACATCGCGCTCCACGACGGTCGCGAAGGCGCGGATGAAGGGGTACAGCCCGCCGCGCTTGATCCGCGGGGTGACCTTCCGGGCGCGGGCCCGGGTCGACTGGCCGATCTCGCGGAGGACCTCGGCGACGAAGGACAGGGCCGTACGGGTGGCGTTGGCCGGGTCGGAGAAGTAGGCGAAGTATCCGGCGCGGGAGCGGCGGCCCTTGCCGCGCCTGGCGGCCATCGAGAGCACCAGGGCGAGCTGTCCGGCGCCGCCGCTGAAGAGGTTGCCCCGGCTCGCTCCGTCGACGGTGAGCAGACCGCCGTCGCGGGTGCGCTCGATGGCCCGGCGCTGCATTTCGAGGGCGCTCGCGGGACGGCTGGAGACCATGACGGTGCGGGTCTCCTTCTCGTACCAGCGGAACGCGGGCACGTCGTGGTTGCTGCCGTGCAGGATGGCGAGCTGGCTGGCGCCGGTCTGGCTGGACCAGTCGGTGCGCCAGGGGGTGAGCCGGTGTCCGGAGGAGTCGTCGAGCCAGCCGGCGACGGTCGGCATGAGCCCGTCGGCCGCGGCCTTCACCAGGACGTCGTGGCCGACTCCGTCGAGCTGGAGGAAGACGGTGCCGGGCGGTCCGTCGCGGCCGGGTTCCGGCGGGCCCGGGGAGCGGCCGCGTCGGCGGCGCCGGTCGGCGAGCCGGGACAGCCGCCGGCGGTAGGCCTCGTCGTCGCGGACGGCGAGGGCGGTGGAGGTGGCGGAGGCGACGGCGGACATCACGGCGGCGACGACGACGGCCGTCTCCGGGTTGGCGTCGCCGCGCCCGTCCGGGATGAGGCGCAGCGCTATCAGCAGCAGCGAGCCGTTGAGGAAGAAGACCAGGGCGCCCAGGACGAGCGCGGGCACGATGAGCAGGGCCCGCACGAGGACCGGCCAGACCAGGGCCGACAGGAGGCCGAAGGCGCCCGCGCCCCAGACGGCGGTGAAGGCCGTCTTGGTGATCGTGTCGCCGTCGTCGGACTGGAGCTGGAAGTCGGGCAGGGCTCCGGCCAGCACGAGCATGGTGAGGGTGGACACCGCCCAGACCGCGATCACCCGCATCAGGGCTCTGCCCGCCGTACGCCACTTCCCGTCACCCACGCCGGTCCACCTCATGCCCTTCCGTCCCGGGCCCCGGTCGTCCGAAGCCTGACCTTCAGCTTTTCACAGCGCCGGCGGGGGTCAGCGGCTTCGTGGGAGCCTCCGAGGCTCGGCGGGACGGTACGGGGGGCGCATAGGCTCGTACCGGCAGCGCGGCCTGACCCGGCCGCGCGCGCCGCACCGGGACCAGTGATCAGGGATGCACAGATCCCGGCTACGGATGACTGATGACTGATGACGAGGATCGAGCGAGGAGGCCGAGGTGCCGGTGGAGATCACCTGGTGGGGTCATGCCACCTGCACGATCGAGGACTCGGGGGTGCGGGTGCTGACCGACCCCCTGTTCGTACGGCGCTTCGCGCATCTGCGCCGCCGCCGGGGCGAGGTACCGCCACCGCAGGCCGCGGTCGCCGAAGTGGTGCTGGTCTCCCATCTGCACTCCGACCATCTGCATCTGCCGTCGCTGGCCCGACTGGCTCCCGGCAGCCGGCTGGTCGTGCCGAGCGGCGCGGTCGCGGCCGTGCCGGGTCTGCGGGCGCTGCGGCGGATGCGGCAGCTGCACGTCACCGAGGTGAGACCGGGCGAGACGGTGCGGGTCGGCGAGGTGCGGGTGCGGGCGGTCCCCGCCCTGCACGACGGGCGGCGACTGCCGGTCGGGCCGCACCGCGCGCCGGCGCTCGGCTATGTCGTCGAGGGCGAGGCACGGACGTACTTCGCCGGGGACACCGGGCTCTTCGACGGGATGGCCGACGCGGTGGGGCCGGTGGACGTGGCGCTGCTGCCGGTGGGCGGCTGGGGCCCCTACCTGGGCCACAGCCATCTGGACCCGGCCCGCGCCGCCGAGGCGCTGACCCGTCTGGCGCCGAGGTCCGCGGTGCCGGTGCACTACGGCACGTACTGGCCGATCGGTCTGGACGGGGTGCGCCCGCACGAGTTCCACGCGCCGGGCGACGAGTTCGTACGGCACGCGGCGAAGCGTGCGCCGGAGGTGACCGTGCATCTGCTGGGGCACGGCGAACGCGTCAGGCCGGAGGCCGGCCGGTGATCCAGGAGATCCAGCAGGTGGTGCGGGAACTGCCCACCGAGTCGACCCAGCAGGCGGTCGGCTATCCGACGCTGTTCGCCCTGGTGGCGCTGGGGTCCTTGGTTCCTGTGGTGCCCACGGGGGCGCTGGTGAGTTCGGCGGCGGTGGTGGCCTTCCACCAGACGTCGCCGCTCACCCTGCTCTTCGTGTTCCTGACGGCGTCGACCGCCGCGTTCCTCGGGGATGTCTGCCTGTACTGGCTGGGGCAGCGCGGGGTCCGGTCGAAGAACGGCTCGAAGTGGCTGGAGGCGATCACCCGCCGGGCCGCGCCGGAGCGGCTGGCCCAGGCGCAGGAGAAGCTGGCGGAGCACGGCGGGACGGTGCTGGTGCTGTCCCGTCTGGTTCCGGCCGGGCGGATCCCGGTGATGCTGGCGTGCCTGCTGGGCGGGATGCCGTTGCGGCGGTTCGCCCGGGGCGATGTTCCGGCCTGCCTCGCCTGGGCGGCGACGTACCAGTTGATCGGCATCCTGGGCGGTTCGCTGTTCCCGGAGCCGTGGCAGGGGGTGGTCGCGGCGGTCGCCCTGACACTGCTGATCAGCGGGGCTCCGGCGGTATGGCGCAGGCTGCGGTCGCGGCTCGGCCCCGAGCCCTCGTAGCCGCGCTCAGCGCAGCGCGCCGAACACCGCCGCGAAGCTGTCCAGCGCCCGCGCCACGTGCGCGAGCTCCAGGGGCTCGGCTGCGGTGAGGGACTCCGTCTGCTGCTGCGGCGTGGCCCCCAGCAGCGGTCCGGTGCCCAGGCGTACGCGCAGCGCGCCCAGCTCGTCCCCGAAGCGGTGTCCGCCCGGGGCCGGTGCGCCGAGCCGGTCGGTGAGGTACTCCTCCAACTCCATGGAGTCCGTCACGCCCGCGCCCGCCAGCCGCGCGCGCAGCGGCCCGAGGTCGGCGTAGAGGTGGCGGCCCGCCTGCGGGGGGCGGGCCAGCGCGCCGGAGCCGAGGACCACACGGTGGGCGGCGGCGGCGACCTCGGCCTGGAGTGCCGCGGCGCTCCGAATCCGCTCGCGCACGGCCTCCGGCTCCTCCAGGGCGTGGGCGGCCGCGTGGGCGACCGGAGTCGCGACGAGGGCGCCGAGCGCGGTGAGGATGTCCAGGGTGCGGGCGTGCCGGACGGCGGCCCGGGCGGTGTCCGGGAAGCGGGCGACGGCGACCGGCCAGGCGGCCGGTACGAGGGCTCCGGACAGGTCGGCGATCACCGTGACGTCGTCCGGGCACATCTCGGCGGGGCTGAGCAGGACGGTGTCGCGGGACCGGTGCACGGTGTCGCGCCAGGTCTCGTCGCTGATGATGTGCAGCCCTTCGCCGACCGCCGCCTCGCACGCCTCGTGGACCAGCTCGGGCGGGGCGACGGTGGCCGTGGGGTCGTCCACGACGGAGAGCAGCAGCAGTTTCGGCCGGCCGCCCTCCGCACGGACCCGGCGGACGGTCTCCAGCAGGGCGTACGGGTCGGGCACGCCGCCGCATTCGGCCGGGGTCGGTACGTGGTACGCGGGACGGCCCAGCAGCCGGGCCTGCGGCATCCAGGTGGCCGGGCAGGGGCGCGGCATGAGGACGTCGCCGCCGTGGGCGCCGATCAGGGCCAGGAGGAGCGGCTGGGCCCCGGGGGCGGCGGCGATGCCGCCCGCCGCCCCGTGCAGTCCCCGCCGGTCCCAGTAGCCGCGGGCCGCCTCGCGCAGGAGGGCCCCTCCACCGGGAGGTTCCGGGCGGGTCCGGGCGGAGGCGGCGGCGAGGACGGCGGCCAGCTCCGGGAGGACCGGAAGGCCGGGGTCGGGGGCGGGCGGCCCGTAGCGGACGGGGCCGTGGTCCTGGTGCGCGGGTGCGTGGTCCTCGGTCCCGTGCATCCGGCCCTCCTCCGCCGCTCTTCGCTGCTTCGCCCCGCGTCCGCGGCGACTCCGGCGTCTCCGCCGCGCCGCCCGGAACATCGGGTCCCGGGTCCGGAACATCGGCTATCGGGTCCCGGGTCCGGTCCGGGTGCTCCGGTTTCGTCTGCCGGGTCGGTCGACGGCCCCGGCTTCTCCGTCGACGGCCCCCGGCTTCTCCGGCTTCTCCGGCGAGAGCCCCTGGCTTCTTTATACGGAGGTTCCGGGCGGCCCGCCCGCCCAGTCGCGCGCCCGCTCCGGGGCCGTCGCCGCGTGGCTGTTCCGCCGGTCGGTGGCGGCGCGTGGCCGGGGTCTCAGCGCGCCTGCTGGTTCAGCGTGGCCCGGCCGGGTATTCGCTGATCCATGTCCTCACCGAGAACCGCACCCGCCACCGTCAAGACCACCGCTCCCGCCGTCGCCCGGGTGCGCGGCTGGCTGCAGGAGCGGGATCTGGCCGTCTTCCGGAGCGTCGCGGACCGGCACTGGCCGGGTGCCGATCCCCTGCTGCCGAAGCTGAGCCGGAGCGCCAACCACGGGCTGCTCTGGTTCGGGGCGGCGGCCGGGATCGCGGCCCTCGGCAGCAGCGCGCGCTCACGCCGGGCCGCGCTGCGCGGGGTGGTGTCCCTCGCCGTGGCCTCGGCGGCGATCAACACGGTCGGCAAGGGCGCGGTGCGCCGCGAGCGGCCGATAGCGGACCTGGTGCCGGTGGTGCGGCAGCTCAAGCGGCAGCCGATCACCACCTCCTTCCCCTCGGGCCACGCGGCGTCGGCGGCGGCCTTCGCCACCGGGGTGGCCCTGGAGTCCAAGGGCTGGGGCGCGGTCGTGGCCCCGGTCGCGGTGGCCGTGGCCGCCTCCCGCGTCTACACCGGGGTCCACTATCCGAGCGATGTGCTGGCGGGTGCGGCGCTCGGCGTGGGGGCCGCGTTCGCGCTGCGCGGGGTCGTGCCCACCCGGGGCCAGCTGCCCGCCCCCGGCCGCCCGCC
>NZ_JAAXYC010000543.1 GCF_018619185.1 Streptomyces sp. McG3
CGGGGCGGTAGCGCGTGGGGCCGGAGCGGGATGGCGCCGAGCGGAGGGGGATGCCGGGGTTTCCGGGTGGGTCCGCGGGTTCGAGCCTAGGCACTGGACCGTCACAATCAAGCCCGTCCGCCAAACCGCCGGTTCCGGATCCGGCCGGTCCGGACGCCGGGCGGCCCCCGCGGGCCGCCCCGAGCCGTTCTCAGGCGTACTCGGTCGGGATCACCGGCTCGCCGCGGGACAGCTGGATCGCCGACATCGGCAGCCCCGAGCGTGCGGCCACGTGCCGCTCCCGCACCGCTTCCAGCGGCTCGCGGGCGATCACCTCGCCGCCCCGGACCAGCTCCACCAGCAGCTGCCGACCGGCCAGCTCCCCGGGGACCGGCCCGGTGCCGATCACCTCGGCCTCGGCGACGCCGTGCGCGTCGGTCCGGCGGGCAGCCCACTTGCGGCCGCCCTTCGACGACTTCGCGCCGAGCGACTTCTTCGCCACCGGTACCAGCGGGGCGTCCGGTTCCGCCGAGCCGGCGCGGGCCACCAGCTTGTAGACCATCGAGCAGGTGGGGTGCCCGCTCCCGGTGACCAGCTGGGTGCCGACCCCGTACGCGTCCACCGGCGCGGCGGCCAGCGAGGCGATGGCGTACTCGTCCAGGTCCGAGGTCACCACGATCTTCGTGCCCGTCGCCCCCAGCTCGTCCAGCTGCTGCCGCACCCGGTGCGCCACCAGGAGCAGGTCCCCGGAGTCGATCCGTACGGCGCCCAGCTCGGGCCCCGCGATCTCGACGGCCGCCCGGACCGCCTCGGTCACGTCGTACGTGTCGACCAGCAGCGTCGTGCCCCGGCCCAGCGAGTCCACCTGCGCCCGGAACGCGTCGCGCTCGGTGTCGTGCAGCAGGGTGAAGGCGTGCGCGCTGGTGCCGACGGTCGGGATCGCCCAGCGGAAGCCCGCCGCCAGGTCGGAGGTGGCGTCGAAGCCGCCGACGAACGCGGCGCGGGCCGAGGCGACCGCGGAGAGCTCGTGGGTGCGGCGTGCGCCCATCTCGATCAGCCGGCGGCCCCCGGCGGCGGCCGACATCCGCGAGGCGGCGGCGGCGATGGCGGAGTCGTGGTTGAGGATGGAGAGGATCACCGTCTCCAGCAGCACGCACTCGGCGAAGGAACCCTCCACCCGCAGGATCGGGGAGCCGGGGAAGTAGACCTCGCCCTCCGGGTAGCCCCAGATGTCGCCGCTGAAGCGGTAGCCGGCCAGCCATTCGAGGGTGGGCTCGTCGACGATCCCCTGCTGCCGCAGGAAGCCGATCATCTCGTCGTCGAAGTGGAAGTTCTCCACCGCGTCCAGCACCCGGCCGGTGCCCGCGACGACTCCGTAGCGCCGCCCCTCGGGCAGCCGGCGGGTGAACGCCTCGAAGACCGAGTGCCGGTCGGCGGTGCCGGCCTTGAGGGCCGCCTGCACCATGGTCAGCTCGTACTGGTCGGTGAAGAGCGCGGTCGACGGAACGCCGACCCGTCGCCCGAGGTCCGCTGAGTTCATGGCTGGGATGCTACCCCCTATTCGTCAAAGTGACGAGATGTGGGGTCCGTTTGTGCGCGGGACCCGCCCGGGTGGCAGCATGGGACAGGTGAGCGTTGCTACCCCGCTAGAGATCGAACGTCCCGATTCGGCCGAGGAGACCTTCGCGGTCCCCGAGCCCGACGTCCCGTGGGTGACGCTCGTCCACAATGACCCGGTCAACCTCATGAGCTACGTGACCTACGTCTTCCAGGCCTACTTCGGCTATCCGAAGGACAAGGCCCACCGGCTCATGATGGACGTGCACCAGAAGGGCCGCGCCGTCGTCTCCAGCGGGAGCCGCGAGGAGATGGAACGCGACGTCCAGGCCATGCACGGATACGGACCTGTCTCTTATACCCATCTCCGAGC
>NZ_JAAXYC010000544.1 GCF_018619185.1 Streptomyces sp. McG3
CGCACCCAGATGACGCGCCACCTGCACCGCCGCCATCCCCACACCACCAGCACCCGCGTGCACCAGCACCGCGTCACCCGCCCGCACACCCGCGAGATCCACCAACCCCATCCACGCCGTCAGGAAGACGAGGGGGACGGAGGCCGCGGTCTCGTACGACCAGGCCTCGGGTACGCGGACGACCATGCGCGCGTCGGCGACGGTCCGGGTGGCGAAGGCCCGCGGGACGATGCCCAGGACCCGGTCGCCCGGCGCGAGATGCGTGACGCCGGGCCCGGTCTCCAGGACGACGCCGGCGGCCTCGTCGCCGAGCCAGGGCGCGGACTCACCCGGGTACATGCCGAGCGCGATCAGCACGTCGCGGAAGTTGACGCCGGAGGCACGTACGGCGATCCGGACCTGTCCGGGCTCCAGCGGCGCGTCCGCCTCGGGGGCGGGGGCGAGACGGAGGGCGTCGAGCGATCCGGCCTTCGCGGTCTCCAGCCGCCAGGGCCCGTCGGCCGGGGGCCGCAGCGTGTCGGAGCCGCCGGCCCGGGCCAGTCGCGGCACCCGCACCTCGCCGCCGCGCAGCCGGAAGTGGTCCTCGCCGGGTGCGACCAGGGCGGCGAGCTCGTGGGCCGGGAGGGTGTCGTCGTCGGTGTCGAGCAGCAGGAACCGTCCCGGGTGTTCGGCCTGAGCACTCCTGACGAGGCCACGCACGGCCGCGTGGGCCGCGTCGTCGCCGTGCGTCACGACGAGCAGGGGGGCGTCGGCCCCGGGGTTCTCGTCGCGCAGCCGCAGGCGGGCCAGGGCGATGGTCCGGTCCACGGCCTCACGTACGCCGAGGTCCCGGGGTACCCGGGCGATCACCAGCTCCGGAGATCGCAGCCCATCGGTCACATCAGTTGCATCGGTTACGTCAGCTGCATCGGTGACGTCGATGGCGTACGCGTCGGACACGCCGGACCCGCCGGGGACCCATTCGGCGACAATCTGCGGCGCCTGGCCACCGCCGGTGCGGACAGCGGGCACCCAGTCGACGCGGTACAGCGAGTCCTGGCCCGCCGACGCCGCGCGTAGCGCCTCCGCCGAGACGGGCCGCAGGGCGAGCGTGTCGACGGACGCGACCGGCTGCCCCGTGGCGTCGGTCATCAGCAACGACACGGCGTTCCCGCCGACCGGGGAGAGCCGCACGCGCAGGAGCGTCGCACCGGTGGCGTGGATCTCCACCCCGTCGAACGAGAACGGCAGCATCGCCCCGCCCTGGGCGTCGACGAGTCCGCCGAGGCCGATGGGGTGCAGGGCGGCGTCCAGAAGTGCCGGGTGCACACCAAAACCGGCGGCCTCCACCCCATCGGGCAGGGCGATCTCCGCGAAGACCTCCCCGGCGCTCCGCCAGGCGGCCCGCAGCCCCCGGAAGACCGGCCCGTAACCAGGTCCTTCCTGCGCCAGCGCGGCGTAGAAGCCGGCGAGTTCGACGGGCTCGGCATCGGCGGGCGGCCAAACGGTGAGGTCCTGTTCCGCCGTGGAGCGGGTCGGGGCCAGCCGGCCGGTGGCGTGGAGGGTCCAGTCGCCGTCGTCGGCGTCTTCCGCGAGCGAGAAGACCGAGACCGGGCGCCCGTCGGTGTCGTCGTCACCGACGACGACCTGGATGCGCACGGGGCCTTCGTCGGGAAGGATCAGCGGGGCCTGGAGCGTCAACTCCTCGACCCGGCCGCACCCGACCTCGTCCCCCGCCCGCACCGCAAGCTCCACGAACGCGGTGCCCGGCAGGAGCACCACACCACCGACCTGGTGATCGGCCATCCAGGCATGGGAGGCGCGGGACAGGAGCCCGGTGAGCACGAGCCCTCTCCCGTCGGCCATGGGGAGGGCGGCGGTGAGGAGGGGATGTCCGGTGTTGGAGAGGCCGAGGCCTTCCGCGTCGCCCGACACATGGGCCTTGGGAAGCCAGTAGTGGCTGCGCTGGAAGGCATACGTCGGCA
>NZ_JAAXYC010000545.1 GCF_018619185.1 Streptomyces sp. McG3
CTGCTGGCCCGCCCCCTGAGCGAGGACGCCCCCCGAAAGCCGTGACCGAACCCGCGGGGCGGGGCGCACCGTGCACGGTGCGCCCCGCCCCTCTGTGCGCGCACGCCCGTCTGCGAGCTCGCCCTTCCGTTCATGCCCACTCATCGCCCGATTGTGTTTACATTCCCGCACCTCGAACGTAACCTGAGCGCGAAACCACAGACTCGGGCATGAAACGGAAACGAAACCACATGTACGCACCGGAGCGTCAGCAGGAGATCCTCCGCCTCGCCCAGGAGAGCGGGCGGGTCGACGTGCTGTCCCTCGCCGAGGAGTTCCAGGTGACGGCCGAGACCGTCCGGCGCGATCTCAAGGCCCTGGACCGGGCGGGGCTGCTGCGCCGGGTACACGGTGGCGCGATCCCTGTCGGGCGGCTCGGCTTCGAGCCCGACCTCGCCGAACGCGACGCCGTCGCCGCCGACGAGAAGGACCGCATCGCCCAGGCCGCCCTCGCCGAACTGCCTGGCGACGGCAATGTGATCGTGGACGCCGGGACGACGACCGCGCGGCTCGCCGCCGCCGTACCGGTCGACGCGGCGCTGACCGTGGTGACGCATGCCCTGCCGGTGGCCGCCCGTCTCGCCGACCACCCCGGCATCGCGCTGCATCTGGTGGGCGGCCGGGTCCGGCACCGCACCCGCGCGGCGGTCGACGCCTGGGCGCTGGGTTCGTACGCCGAGATCAACGCCGATGTGGTCTTCCTCGCCACCAACGGCTTCTCCCCCGACAGCGGCCTGACCACGCCCGACCTCGCCGAGGCCGCGGTGAAGCGGGCCGTGATCAAGGCGGCCCGCCGGGTCGTCCTGCTCGCCGACTCCGGCAAGTTCGGGCAGGAGCACTTCGCCCGCTTCGGCGATCTCACCGATGTGGACCTGCTGATCACCGACACGGGCCTCAGCCCCGACGACGCCCGCTCCATCGAGAGCCGGGGCACGGAAGTAGTACGCGCATGATCCTCACCGTCACCCCCAACCCCAGCCTGGACCGCACCTACGAGCTGCCGGGGCTGACCCGCGGCAGGGTGCTGCGTGCCACGGCGGACCGCGTCGATCCGGGCGGCAAGGGGGTGAACGTCTCCCGCGCGGTCGCGGCGGCCGGACACCGCACCGTGGCCGTCGCCCCGATGGGCGGCGCGGAGGGCGCCCTGCTCGCCCGGCTGCTCGCCGACCTGGGCATCGAGGCCGTCGGCGTGCCGATCGCCGGCAACACCCGGATCAACGTCACGCTCGTCGAACCCGACGGCACCCTCACCAAGGTCAACGCGGCGGGCCCCGAGCTGAGTGCGGCCGAGGCGGAGGACGTCCTGGAAGCGGTACGGGTCCACTCGGCCGCCGCCGACTGGGTCGCCTGCTGCGGGAGCCTGCCGCGCGGACTGCCGCCGCAGTGGTACGCGGAGCTGGTCGAGCGGAGTCACCGGGCCGGTGCGCGGATCGCGCTGGACACCTCCGGAGCAGCGCTGACCGCCGCGCTGGTCCGGGGGCCCGACGTGATCAAGCCCAATGCCCAGGAGCTCGCCGAGGCCGTGGGCCGGCCGCTCGCCACGGTGGGCGACGCGCTGAAGGCCGCCGAGGAGCTGCGGGAGCGCGGCGCCAGGTCGGTGCTGGCGAGTCTGGGCGCCGACGGGCAGTTGCTGGTCGAGGCGTCGGGCGCGTACTTCGCCACCGCGCCGGTCGCCGCCGTGCGCAGCAATGTCGGCGCCGGGGACGCCTCCCTGGCCGGCTTCCTGGCAGCGGGCGGGCAGGGCCCGGTAGCTCTCACCTCGGCCGTCGCCCACGGTGCCGCGGCCGTGCAGCTCGCCGGAAGCCTCATGCCCACCCCGGCCGACCTCGATCTGCCGTCGGTCGTGACGACCTCCGACGTGCCGCTGGACCGCGCGCTGACGGAGCCCGCCCCATGACCCCCGTAC
>NZ_JAAXYC010000546.1 GCF_018619185.1 Streptomyces sp. McG3
CCGGAACGGCTGCGGGCCGCGCGGTGGGGTTCACCGTGCGGCCCGGGGCGGGGTGTTCGCCGGGGGGTCAGCCCTTGCGGGTGTTGATCTCCTCGGTGAGCTGGGGCACGACGGCGAAGAGGTCGCCGACGACGCCGTAGTCGACGAGTTCGAAGATCGGGGCCTCGGCGTCCTTGTTGATCGCGACGATCGTCTTCGAGGTCTGCATACCCGCCCGGTGCTGGATCGCGCCGGAGATACCCGAAGCGATGTACAGCTGCGGCGAGACCGACTTGCCCGTCTGCCCGACCTGCGAGGTGTGCGGGTACCAGCCCGCGTCCACGGCGGCACGCGACGCACCCACCGCGGCCCCCAGACTGTCGGCGAGCGCCTCGATCAGGGGGAAGTTCTCCGCACCGTTGACGCCACGGCCACCGGAGACCACGATCGCCGCCTCGGTCAGCTCCGGGCGCCCCGTCGACTCACGCGGCGTACGGGACGTCACCTTCGTACCCGTCGCCGTCCCACCGAACGACACCGACAGGGCCTCGACCGTGCCGGCGGCAGCGGCCGGCTCGACGGGGGCGGAGTTCGGCTTGACCGTGATGACCGGAACACCCCTGGAGACCCGGGACCTGGTGGTGAAAGACGCGGCGAACGCGGCCTGCGTCGCGACCGGGCCCTGCTCACCGGCCTCCACATCGGTGGCGTCGGTGATGACGCCGGAGCCGACCCGCAGAGCGAGGCGGGCGGCGATCTCCTTGCCCTCGGCGGACGACACCACCAGCACCGCCACCGGCGACACCACGTCGAACGCGGCCCGCAGCGCGTCGACCTTCGGCACCACCAGATAGTCCGCGAACTCCGGGGCATCCGCGGTCAGGACCCTCACCGCACCGTGCTCACCCAGCACCGGGGCGGTCGCCTCCGCACCCGCACCCAGCGCCACCGCGACCGGGTCACCGATACGGCGCGCCAGCGTCAGCAGCTCCAGGGTGGGCTTGCGGACCGCACCGTCCACATGATCGACCAGAACAAGAACATCAGCCATGACAACGCACTCCAGGAAGAGAATGAAGAGAGAGAGGGGAAGGAGGAGGGGCTAGATGAACTTCTGGCCCACGAGGAACTCGGCGAGCTGCCTGCCGCCCTCGCCCTCGTCCTTCACGATCGTGCCCGCCGTCCGCGCCGGACGCTCGGTCGCGGAATCGACCGCCGTCCACGCACCCGCCAGACCGACCTCGTCCGCGTCCAGCCCCAGATCGTCCAGGTCCAGCGACTCCACCGGCTTCTTCTTCGCCGCCATGATCCCCTTGAAGGAGGGGTAACGGGCCTCACCGGACTGGTCGGTCACCGACACCACCGCCGGCAGCGACGCCTCAAGCTGCTCGGACGCCGTGTCACCGTCACGGCGCCCGGTCACCACACCATCCGCCACCGCGACCTCCGACAGCAGCGTCACCTGCGGCACACCCAGCCGCTCGGCCAGCAGCGCCGGCAGCACACCCATGACACCGTCGGTCGACGCCATCCCGCAGATCACCAGGTCGTACCCGGTCTTCTCCACAGCCTTCGCCAGCACCAGCGACGTACCCATCACATCACTGCCGTGCAGATCGTCGTCCTCGACGTGAACCGCCTTGTCCGCACCCATCGACAACGCCTTGCGCAACGCGTCCTTGGCATCCTCCGGACCCACCGTCACCACGGTGACCTCCGCATCGTCCGCCTCGTCAGCGATCCGCAACGCCTGCTCGACCGCGTACTCGTCCAGCTCCGACAACAGACCGTCGACATCCTCACGGTCCAGCGTCAGGTCATCGGCGAAACGCCGGTCACCGGTCGCGTCGGGCACGTACTTCACACAGACAACGATCCTCAAGCTCACGCCGGCTCTCCT
>NZ_JAAXYC010000547.1 GCF_018619185.1 Streptomyces sp. McG3
GGGCTCCCCCGAACCTGCCCCGCATCTGCGGACCGGACGCGGGCGTCTCACTATCCGGATCGGTCGTGCCGTCAGGGGACGGCAGGGGATCCGCCGGGGAGCGCGGGGCGGCCGGTCAGCCCGTCAGGGAGACGTCCGAGCCGGTCACCGAGATCTCCAGGCCCTTCTCGGTCACCTCGACCTCCCGGAGCTCCAGGCCCTTCGGCAGCCCGTCGATGTCGCCCTGGAAGTCGGTCTTCTCGCGGACCAGTCGCTCCACGCCGGGAAGCCCCTCGCCCGGCACCTCGTCCGCGCGCACCTTGATCGTCTGACCGTCGACGCGGGTCACGGTGGACAGCACGCTGCGCGAGATCGGCCGGCCGAGGAGCTCGACCGTGCCGGTGACCTTCGCCTTGCCGTTGCCGCCGTACTCCACGACGACGCCGTCGCTGGCCGCCGCCGTCAGGTCCTCGTAGCTGACGAGCGCGGTGCCGGTGGCGCGGGCTGCCGTGGCGCTCCGGTAGCCGGAGCCGAGCTTCACGTCGTGCAGTTCGGCCCGGACCTCGCTGACCCGTATCGCGCGGCCGGCGGCGCTGGTCTCCATGCCGGTGAGGTGGACGTCGACGCGGTCGAGCCGCGAACCGGCGAGCTGGGTGAGGAAGGGGAAACCCTTGATCGAGATCTCCGTGGTGGCGGGCCCGCCCCCGCTGATCGTGACCCGGTCCTCGGCCTCGGACTCGGCGAAATAGACAGCCGCGCGGTCGACGGCGAGGAAGAGGCCGCCGAGCACCACCACCAGGACCAGCAGTATTCGCAGTGCGCGCATGTGTCGTTCCCCCACCTGAGCCGATCGGTCCCCCTGGCGCCCGTGAGCCTACTGCCGCAGGAGAGGGACGCCCTGGATGATCGACGACCGACGGCCCCCGATCGGTTCCCCGGGGGCTGCCCGCGCTTCCCGGCGGGTCAGCCCCAGGGGGGCCGTAGGGGACGGTGTGCGGCGGTCAGAGGATGGCGCGGCCGACCAGGTAGACGGCCGGGGCCGCCAGGGTCAGCGGCAGCGCCACCCCGGCGGTCATGTGCACGAACCGGGACGGGTAGTCGTAGCTCGCCACCCGCAGCCCGATGAGCGCGCACCCGGCCGCCGCGAGACCGAGCAGCACGCCCTTCGCCCCGAAGTCGGTCATACCGCCGAGGGCGAGGCCGGCACCCGCACCCGCGAGCAGGGCCGCCCCGAGGGAGACCACCCCGGGCAGCGGAAGGGCACGGACGAGCGCGGCCGCCGCGACGGCCGCCCCGCCGACCGTCACCGCGTCCGGGACCGCCGCGAGGAATCCGCCCGCGAGCACCGCGAGGGACGCCGAGACGACCGTGGCCATCAGGCCGTACATCCGCTCGTCGGCCCCCGCGTGGCTGCGGAGCTGGAGGACCACGGTGAGCAGCACGAAGACGCCCAGGGTGCCCAGCAGTGCGGCGGGGCCGTGCTCCCGGCCGGCGGCGAGCAGGGCGACGTCGGCGGCCAGCCCCCCGGCGAAGGCGAGCGCGATGCCCTGGCGGGCGGGCCACATGCCGTTGAGCCGGAACCATCCGGCGGCCGTCACCGCCTGGAGGAGCACCACCGGGACGAGCAGCGCGTACGGCCCGATCGCGGCGCCCCCCGCGAGCAGCAGGCCGAGCACGGCGGTGAGCGCGGCGGGCTGCATCCCCGGCGCGATGACCGGTGAGCGCCCTTCCGCGCGGGCCCGCTGGGCGTCGGTGATCCGGGCGTTGCCCAGCGTCGTGGGCGCGCTGTAGCCCGTGTCGCCGGTCTCCGGCCGCACGGTCACGGGCTCGGGGGCGGGCACGGGTGCGGCG
>NZ_JAAXYC010000058.1 GCF_018619185.1 Streptomyces sp. McG3
CGCCTCTCCCCCGGGCCTCACGCGTCCCGGTTGCGGACCGCCCACCAGCCCGCCAGGAGCGCTGCCGCCGCCCATACGGCGGTCACCGCCAGGCCGGTCCACGGCCCCGGACCGTCTTCCGGATTCTGGTGCAGCACCGCCTGCCCCGCACGGTCGGGCAGATAGGTCACCACCGCGGTGGCGACGTCCACCAACACGAAGGGGACGATGAGGAAGAGCGGTATGAGCAGGCCGAGCACCGCTACCGCGCTCCGCAGGAGTGCCGCGAGGCCCGCCGCGAGCAGTGCCATCAGCGCCAGGTAGATCCCCCCGCCGATGGCGGCACGCAGCGCACCCGGGTGCCCCAGGCCGATCGCGTGCTCCCCCAGGAAGAGCTGACCGACCAGGAACGACGTGAAGCTGGTCACCAGCCCGACGACGAGCGCCGATCCGCCGATCGCCGTCATCTTCGCCGCGTAGAAGAGGGAGCGCCGGGGAACCGCGGCGAGCGATATGCGCAGGGCTCCGTTGAGGAACTCGGAGGAGACCGCGGTCGCGCCGAAGGCGATGGCCGCGATCTGCCCGAAGGTCAGAGCGAAGAAGGAGTTGAGGAGCACATCGGATCCGGGCTGCTCCGCTTGCTCCTGGCCGGTGGTTCCCAGGACGAGCACGGTGATGGTGAGGGTGGTGGCGAGGACGGCCATCAGGGAGCCGTAAATCGACCGTATCGATCTGATCTTGATCCACTCGGAGTGGAGCACAGCCGTCGGGGTCATGGTCACGCCTCCTGGCGGTTGCGGGTGGCCGAAGCGGCGAAGGGGGTGTCGTCCGCCGTGAGGTCGAGGTAGGCCTGCTCCAATGTGGCGCGCTCATCGCCCAGTTCGAGCAGGGGAATGCCCTCGTCGGCGACGATCGCGCCGATCTCCTCCGCCGTGACGCCGTCGATCACCCAGCGGCCGTCCTCGGCCCGCACTCCGGTCAGGCCCTTGGAGGCCAGCGCCGAGTGGAGCCTGCCCGGTTCGGTCGTTCGCAGGCGTACGCGGGGGCGGCTGCGGGAGTCGAGGAACTGCTTCATCGGCATATCGGCGAGCAGCCGGCCGCGTCCGAGCACCACCAGGTGGTCGGCGAAGGAAGCGGTCTCGTTCATGAGGTGGCTGGAGACCAGCACCGTCCGGCCCTCGCGGGCGAGTCGTTTCATGAGTTCGCGGATCCAGATGATGCCTTCGGGATCCAGCCCGTTCGACGGCTCGTCGAGCATGACCACCCGCGGGTCGCCGAGCAGGGCGGCCGCGATGCCGAGACGCTGGCGCATCCCGAGGGAGAAGGACTTGATCCGCCGTGCGCCCACGTCGCGGAGCCCGGTCTCCTCCAGCACGGCCTCAACGCGCGACCTGGGTATCCCGTTGCTCGCGGCGAGTACGGCCAGATGGCTGCGGGGTGTGCGTGAGCCATGGGCGGCCTGGGCGTCGAGCAGGGCGCCGACGGTGCGCAGCGGTTCGGTGAGCTGGGCACAGGGCCTCCCGCCGATCGTCGCCGAGCCCCCGGTCGGCCTGTCCAGGCCGAGGACGAGACGCATGGTCGTGGACTTGCCGGCGCCATTGGGGCCGAGGAATCCGGTGATCCTGCCCGGTTGCACGCGAAAGCTGAGGCGGTCCACCGCACGGGTGGTTCCGTACTCCTTGGTGAGCTCATGGACGTCGATGCTGGTCATGCCCTCAAGCCTGGCCGGTACGCCGGGCGGCCCGCCTCCCCCGTCAGCGGGGATCGTCTCCCTCTCATGGGGGAGCCGGTGCGTCCGGCCCGCTGGGACGATGAGGACATGCACCGCATCCTCACCCCCCTGACCAGCGCGGTCACTTACAGCCGCTGGTTGCACATGTTCATCCCGGCTGCCGCGGCCAGTTTGTGGTTCTTCATCTCCGACCAGCTCTGGATGCCCCTGCTCTTCGCGGTGCCCGTGGGCCTCATACCCGCGATGCGGCTCGAGGAGGGTCTGCAGGCGCAGTTGCTGCTGACTCCGTCCGAGCGTGGGCAGCCAGACGCCTCCATCTCGGTGGCGTCCTCCACGAGTTGGGCGGAGCGGTGGCGGACCGTGCTCTGGCTGGAGGTGCGGCTCCTGATCTCGGCCGCGGCGATCTTGGCCCTCTGGCTGCCCGTGGCGTCGATCGAGCTGGTCCTGTCGGCGACGGGCAGGCATCCGGAAGGGCTGGTCGAGGGCATGAGCCCGCACTGGTGGAACGCGTTGCTGGCACCTCTGCCACTCGTTCCGCTGCTCGTTCTGGTGGTGCTCGGCGGCCGGCTCAGTACGGCGGCCGCCCGGTGGCTGCTCGGCCCGTCCCCGACGGACCGGCTCAGTGTGCTGGAGGAGCTGACCGAGCAGTTGTTGGAGCGCAATCGCATGGCTCGGGAGCTGCACGACTCCATCGGCCATGCGCTGACGGTGGCGGTGGTGCAGGCCGGTGCGGCGCGGGCGGCGAATGATCCGGCGTTCACCGAGCGGGCGCTGGCCGCCATCGAGGAGACGGGGCGAGATGCGCTGGAGGACCTGGAGCGGGTGTTGCGGGTGCTGCGTGAGTCCGGCACCCCCGTGAGCCGGCGGCCGACGCTGGGAGAGGCGGAGCGGCTGCTGGACTCCGCGAGGAGTTCCGGGGCGCGGGTGGATGCGCGGGTGTCCGGGGATCTCGGACTGGTCCCGGCGCCGGTTTCGCGGGAGGGGTATCGGATTCTTCAGGAGAGCCTCACCAATGTGCTCCGTCACGCGGGGCCGGTGCCCATCCGGGTGAGCATCACGGTGGCCGACGGGCGGCTGGAGTTGGAGGTGATCAATCCGCTCTCCGGAGCGGCAGGTCTGCCGGGGAGCGGCAGTGGGCTGCGCGGGATGCGGGAGCGGGCCGCGTTGCTGGGCGGGAAGGCTCGGATGGAGTCGTGGGAGGGCGACTGGCGGGTGCGTGTGAGCCTCCCGCTGGACGGCATACGCTGGTCGGATGCCCTTCACCGTTCTTCTGGTCGATGACGAGCCGCTGGTACGCGCCGGACTGCGTGCCGTGCTGGAGGCCCAGCCCGATATCGAGGTGGTGGGCGAGGCGGCGGACGGCGCGGCGGTGCTCCCCCTGGTGAACCGGTTGCGGCCCGATGTGGTGGCGATGGATGTGCGGATGCCGCTGATGGACGGCATCGAGGCGACCCGGCTGGTGCTGCGTACGGTGCCGGATCCCCCGAAGATCCTTGTGGTGACGACGTTCGAGAACGACGAGTACGTGTACGAGGCGTTGAGGGCGGGGGCGGACGGCTTCCTGCTCAAGCGGGCCAGGCCGGCGGAGATCGTGCATGCCGTGCGTCTGGTGGCCGAGGGGGAGTCCCTGCTGTTCCCGGCTGCGGTCCGGCAGCTCGCCGCCGAGTACGGGACGGACAAAGCACGGGCCGCTCTCGACCGGGCGGCGCTCACCGAGCGGGAGGCGGCGGTGCTCCGGTTGATGGCCCGGGGCCTGTCGAACGCGGAGATCGCGGCCACCCTCGTCGTCGGGGTCGAGACGGTGAAGTCGCATGTCAGCTCGGTCCTGGCGAAGTTGGGGGCCAGGGATCGTACCCAGGCGGTCATCGCCGCGTACGAGTCCGGGTTCGTCGCTCCGGGGTGACCGAGGTTGCGGCTCGATACCGGCTTCCCTCGCTGGTCGCAGGGCTCCCGGCCAGCGAGTACGATCCGGCAGACATGCGCACGAGCTGGGAGGACATACCGTGGGCCGGCTGACCGGTGGGGACCCCTCGCTGTTGCGACGGATCAATTCCGCGGTAGTACTGCACGCCCTGAGAGGGGCCGGCGCGCCGACGCTGACGGACCTGACACGGATCACCGGGCTGTCCCGGCCGACGGTCGAAGGGGTCGTCGAGGGGCTGTTCGCAGCGGGGCTCGTGGTCGAGGCGCTGCCCGACGAGGGCGAGGCGCGGCGCCAGGGGCGCCCTGCCCGGAGATTCCGTTTCCGGGCCGAGGCGGGGCATCTCCTCGGGGTGGAGATCGGTCCGCACCGGGTGTCGGCGCTCATCTCGGGGCTCGACGGCCGGATCGTCGGGGCGGGCTCCCGCGTGGTGTCGGAGACCGCCTGCGCGGACGACCGGCTCGACCAGGTACGGGCCGTCATCGCGGACGTACTGCGACGCACCGGGGTGGCCCGGAGCAGTCTGCGTGCGGTCGGCGTGGGCAGTCCCGGGATCGTGGAGGCCGACGGCACCGTGCGGCTGGGTACGGCGTTGCCGGACTGGACCGGCCTCGCGCTCGGGGAGCGGCTCCGCCGTTCGTTCCGCTGCCCCGTGCTCGTCGAGAACGATGCCAACGCCGCAGCGGTCGCCGAGCACTGGAAGGGTGCGGCGACCGAGTCCGACGACGTGGTCTTCGTGCTGGCGGGGCTGAGCCCCGGTGCGGGGTCCTTGATCGGCGGGCGCCTGCACCGGGGGTTCGGCGGGGCCGCCGGGGAGATCGGCGCCCTGCACCTGCTGGGCAGGGACGTGACGCCGGAGCATCTGCTGTCGACGACGGACACGCCGCTGGACCCGCTGGACGAGCTCGCGGTGGCCGCGGTGTTCGCCAAGGCCAAGGAGGGCGACGCGGGGGCCCAGGCGGCGGTCGAGCGCTTCCTTCAGCGGCTGGTGCACGATGTGGCGGCGCTGGTGCTGGCGCTCGACCCGGAGCTGGTCGTGGTCGGTGGCTGGGCCGCCGGACTGGACGGGGTGTTGGAGCCCCTGCGTAGAGAGCTGGCCCGCTACTGCCTGCGCCCGCCCCGGGTGACCCTGTCGCTGCTCGGGGAGGCCGCCGTGGCGACGGGGGCGTTGCGGCTCGCCCTGGACCACGTCGAGGAACAGCTGTTCGCCGTCGAGGGGACCGTGACGGCCCGCCGCTGATCGCGGGGAGGGCCGGGACACGGACCGCGTGCGTCGTACCGGTGGGTCGGGGCACGGGCGCTGCCCAGGAGCCGGGGGATCACGGGCGTTTCCCCCGGGCCGGGTGGATCACCGGCGCTGTCCCCCGAGCCGGATCGGGCGGAGAACACGCGCGCCCGCCGGTTCCCGGGGACTGGCGTCCTTGAGAAGCGGCGGGCGTGGGGCAGAGCGGGTCGGAGGCGTCAGGACGCCTGGCGCTCCGGCTGTTCGTCGTGGCTGATCTCCAGCGCGCCGGAGTCCCCGAAGGTGAGCCGGCAGGTGTCCGCCCGGTAGGTGGCGACGGACACGGCCGCCGTACCGTCCGCGGTGAAGTAGCGGGTGGTGACGACGAGGACGGGGGCGCCGGGCAGCCGGTCCAGCTCCTTGGCGTCGACCGCGCGAGCCGAGCCGAGCTCCACGGAGCGGTCCTGGCCCTGCAGGCCGAGCCGGTGCAGCTCGCGCAGCACGCTCCGGGCGCGGACAGCTCCGGACGGGGCCTCGATGGCGGAGAGGTCGGGCACCGAGGAGGCGGGGATGTAGAGGAGTTCCGCCGCTACCGCCTGTCCCTGGGTGTCGCGGATGCGGCGCACCACGTGCACCGGTTCGGCGGGGTCGGTGCCGAGCATGGAGGCCACCGCCGCAGGGGCCTTGTCCATGGCGCTGTCGACCGGCTGCCAGGCCTCGCCGCTGACGCCGCCCGTCCATTCGTGCTGGGCGGTGGAGACGGCGATGCCCACGCGCGGCGGGGCGACGGTCGTCCCGACACCACGGCGGCGCTGCAGTCTGCCTTCGAGTTCGAGCTGCTCCAGAGCCTGCCGGAGCGTGGCTCGCGCGACACCGAACCGCGCCGCGAGGTCCCGCTCGTTGGGCAGGATCTCCCCCACCGCAAAGTCCGAGTCGAGTGCCTCACTGAGCACGGTCTTGAGGTGCCAGTACTTCGGCTCCTGTACCGATTCCAGCTGCGTGGTCCCCACCCTGATCCTCCGCAATCGCCCGGCGTCTTTTCCGCGACGTTATTTATTAAAGGTTCCTGTCTTAAGGACCCTAGGACGGCACACCCCCTTGGTCAAGACCAATCCTTATTCCGTAACGGAACGAAACGGGACTCTGGCGCAGAGCGTTCACACGACGTTCGTGGTGCCGTGAGGCGAGCGCAGCACAAAGCCCCGCCATCACGGCGGATGGCGGGGCTCCGACCAGGCCCGCGGCGGACCTGCGGGGCGCCGGGGGACCGAGGGGGCAGGTGGTGCCTTTTTGGTTATACGACGGGCAGCCCGGAAAGCTTGTCCGGATTACGAATGATATAGGCGCATTGAATAACACCTCGGCTGACTTCGATCTGGAAGACGGTGTCAGCCTTCCCTCCGACGAAGTAGACGACGGCGGGCCCGCCGTTGAGCTCCACGATGCGGATCTCCCCGTCCGGGCCGAGGCTCCCCGCCACGGCGAAGAGGAAGCGGCCGACCTTGTCGGCGGTCTCGATGATCCGCCGCGGCGCCTTCGCCTTGCCGCCGCTGTCGCTGACCAGCCGGACGTCCGGGGCCAGCAGTGCGAGCAGCTGCTCGATGCCGCCCCCGGAGGCGGCGGCCAGGAACCGTTCGGTGAGGTCGCGGCGCTCGGCCGGGTCCACGTCGTATCGCGGCTTGCGCTCCTCCACATGCCGCCTGGCACGACCGGCGAGCTGCCGGACGGCCTCCTCGGTGCGGTCCAGGGCGGTGGCGATCTCGGCGTACGGGAATCCGAAGGCCTCCCGGAGCACGAACACCGCACGTTCCAGCGGCGAGAGTGATTCGAGGACGACCAGCACGGCCAGCGACACGGAATCGGCGAGGACGGCGCGCTCCGCGGTGTCCGGCACGGCGGGGCCGAACTCCGTGACCACCGGCTCCGGCAGCCAGGGCCCCGTGTACGACTCCCGGCGTGACTGGAGGTGCCGGAGCCGGTCGATGGCCAGCCGGGTGGCGATCCGCACCAGGTAGGCCCGCGGCTCCCGGATGTCCTCGCGCGCCGACGCCGACCACCTCAGCCACGCCTCCTGGACCACGTCCTCGGCGTCGGCGACACGGCCGAGCATCCGATAGGCGACACCGGTGAGAACGGGCCGGTGTTCTTCGAAGAGCTCGGTCGCGGTGTCGACGGTCATCGGCCCATCCCAGCCCACCGGTCACGCGGTGTCCAGCGGGAATCGCCGAGCCCCTTGAACTACAAGCTACCCGGCGGTAATTGTTGTTGACGAGATGTCTACCCACTCCAGGGAGCAACAGCATGACCACCACGGTCTCCTTCACCGTCGCAACGGCCGACGGCCCCCGTCCGGTCTCGGTCGCGTACGAACGGACCGGATCGGGCGAACCGTTGCTGCTCCTGCACGGCATCGGGCACCATCTGAGGGCCTGGGATCCGGTGACACGGATCCTGGCCACCGAGCGCGAGGTGATAGCCGTGGACCTGCCCGGCTTCGGCACCTCGCCCGCACTGCCCGACGGCGTCCCCTACGATCTCGCGACCGTCGGCCGGGTCCTCGGAGCCTTCTGTGCCGAACTCGGCCTGGACCGGCCCCACGTGGCCGGGAACTCGCTGGGCGGTCTGCTCGCGCTGGAACTGGGGCGCACCGAACTGGTGCGGTCGGTGACCGCGCTGTCCCCGGCGGGCTTCTGGACCGAGGCGGAACGGCGCTACGCCTTCGGCACCCTGCGGACCATGCGCCGGAGCGCGCTGGCCCTGCCGGTGGGGCTGATCGAGCGCCTGTCGCGCAGCGCGGCCGGCCGGGCGGCGCTCACCAGCACCATCTACGCCCGGCCCGGCAGGCGTTCACCGGAGGCCGTCGTCGCCGAGACGCTCGCCCTGCGCGGAGCGACCGGATTTCACCAGACGCTGGAGACCGGCAGGGGCCTCCTCTTCGACGGGGTGAAGGGCGTCCCCGTCTCCGTCGCCTGGGGCACCCGCGACCGGATACTGCTGCGCAGGCAGGGGGTCCGCGCCAAGCGGGTGATCCCCCACGCCCGGCTCGTGCGGCTGCCCGGCTGCGGGCACGTCCCGATGAACGACGACCCGGCGCTCGTGGCCCGCGTCATTCTGGACACCAGCCGCTGAACCGGCCCGTCGGGGCGCCGTCGTCCCGACGGGGAGCCGCGCTCCGGCGGCTCCGCGCCGCCCGAGGACGCCGGAGCCGTACGCCACACCGGCGCCGACCAGGAGGCTTCCCACCCCCTGCGCGAGACCGTACGTCCCGGCTCCGACGAGAGGTGCGGTCAGGGCGGCGGAGACCGGAATCAGGCCGGAGAAGAGCGTGGCGCGTTCGGCTCCGATGCGCTGCATCCCGCTGTACCAGCAGACGAATCCGATCACGGTGACGACGACGGCCTGCCACAGCAGGGCCACCGCCTCGCCGCCCGTCGGGACGCGCAGGAACGACCCGCCGTCCATCAGCAGACCGAGCAGCGCCGACTCGACGGCCGCGACGCCGCAGACCGTCGCGGAGAGCAGCTTCGGGCCGAGCGGCCGCAGCACGGGGACGGCGAGGACCGCGAAGCCGACCTCGCCCGCGAGCGCGCCCACCGAGAAGAGCACGCCCGCCAGGTCGGTGCGCCCCCAGCCCTGAACGGTGAACGCCCCGACGGCGACGAGTCCGGCCGCGTACAGCGTGACGCGGGACGGGCGACGACCGTCCAGCAGCGGAACGAGCACGCCCACCACGATCGGCGCACAGCCCACGAAGACGCCCGGAACAGCTGGTTCCGCCGACTGTTCGGCCGCCAGGACCGCCAGGTTGAACCCGACCATGCCCACGGCTGCGAGCAACGCGAGCCGCCCCCACTGGCGGCGGGTGAGGCGGCGCAGCCGCGCCGTCGAGGAATCGGGGTCACGCCGCAGGAGCGGGACGAGCAGGAGCGCGGCGAGACCGTAGCGGAGCGCCTGGCCACCCGCGAACGGGTAGTCGCCGAGGACACTGTTGGCCGTGAAGGATGCCCCCACCAGCACACACGCGAGGGCCGCGAGGAGGGCCCCGCGCAGAGAGGTTGCGTTCATGGGGTCGACGCTAGGGTCGGCGAAGGACCGGTTTAAGGTCCACTTCCATGACGTCTTCGGGGACCAATGCTCAGCGTCCGTCGGCGGAATCCCTCTCTCCGGCGTGGGAGTTGCTGCTGCCCGCCGTCTCCGCGCCGGCGCGCGGACGAGGGCGCGCACTCCGGTCCGCGCTGCGGGAAGCGGTCCGCTCCGGCCGCCTCGCGGCCGGCACGAGGCTGCCCTCCAGCCGTGAGCTCGCCGCCGATCTGGGAGTGTCGCGCGGGCTGGTCACCGAGGCCTACGAGCAGCTCACCGCGGAGAGTTATCTGCGCAGCGGGCAGGGCGCGGGCACCTGGGTGAGCGGGGGCGTACGCGCGGCGGAGCGCCCCGTACGCGACCGCGCGCCGCGCGCGGCGGGCACGGTGGTGGACTTCCGGCCGGGCACCCCCGACCTGTCCCTCTTCCCGCGCAGCGCGTGGAGCGCCGCCCAGCGGACGGTGTTCGGCCGGTTGCCGCACGGCGCGCTGGGATACCCCGATCCGCGCGGGCTGCCGGAACTGCGTGAGGCCCTGGCCGGGCTGCTCGCCCGGCGCCGGGGCGTGGTGGCCGATCCGGAGCGGCTGGTGGTCTGCTCGGGGGTGGCCCAGGCGACGACCCTGCTCGGCTTCGTCCTGCGGGACGAGGGCGTGGCCTCGGTCGGGGTGGAGGATCCGGGCAGCCCGGAACACGCCTCGCTGTTCGCGGCGACCGGTCTGGGCACGATTCCGCTGCCCCTCGACGACGACGGCCTCGCCCTCGCGCCCCTGAAGCGCTCCGGGGTACGCGCCGTGGTGACCACGCCCGCGCACCAGTTCCCCACCGGAATCGGGTACTCCGCGCGGCGCCGCGGCGAGTTGCTCGGCTGGGCCCGGGACGCGGACGCCGTGATCATGGAGGACGACTACGACGGGGACTTCCGGTACGACCGGGCGCCGGTGGGCGCCTTGCAGGGGCTGGATCCCGAGCGGGTCGTGTACACCGGTTCCGTGAGCAAGTCGCTGGCTCCCGGCCTGCGGCTCGGCTGGCTGATCGCCCCCGCCGCGCTCACCGAACGGATCGTCGCCCGCAAACGGACCATGGATCTGGGCAACCCGGTGATCGACCAGGCCGTCCTGGCCGACTTCATCGTGCGCGGCGGCTACGACCGGCAGTTGCGGCGCTGCCAGCGGGCCTACCGGGAACGCCGGGACGCCCTGGTGGCCGCGCTCGACGAGCACTTCCCCGGCGCGACGGTCAGCGGCATCGCGGCGGGCCTGCACATCATCGCCCGACTGCCCGCGCGGTACGGCCCCGAGGACCTCTTCCTGGAGCGGGCGGCCGGGGCGGGCATCGCGCTGCGGCCGCTGCGCGACTGCGGAACGGCCGATTCCGGGGACGGCACCCTGCCCCTCGTCCTGGGCTACGCCCATCTCGCCCCCGGCGACATCGCCCGGGGGATCGCCGCGCTGGCGGCCGCGGGGCGCTCCGGCCGGTCCGTCCCCGGCTGACGGGCGCCGTTCACCCGGGGTTGGGGCTCCGGCCGCCGCGGGGCACTAGGCATGGGCCAAGACCGGCGCCGGTCCATGGCCTGCTCGCGAACGGCGCACCGCCCGCCCACCTTCCCGGAGGCGCTTCGATGTCCTACCGTCCGCGTATTCCCTCGCCCGGGCGCCGTGCCGTCCTGCGCGGCTCGCTGATCGGCCCGGCGGCCCTCGCCCTCTCCCCCGCGACCGCTTCGGCGGCGCCCGCGCTGCACCTGGCGGGACGGCCCGAAGCGTCGTGGGGTGTACAGGTGGGCAGCGTCACCGCCTCGTCGGCGCTCCTGTGGGTGCGCTCGGACCGGCCGGCCCGGATGCTGGTGGAGACCTCTGCGACCGAGTCGTTCCGGCGGGTCCGCAGGTGGCACGGGCCGTCGATCGGCCCCGGTACGGACTTCACCGGCACCACACCGCTGTACGGTCTGCCCGCGGGCGAACAGGTGCACTATCGCGTGACGCTCGCCGATCCGGCCGATCCGCGCCGTACCGGCAAACCGGTGTACGGGACGTTCCGTACCGCCCCGGCCCGGCGCCGCTCCGGGGTGCGGTTCCTCTGGTCCGGCGACATCGCGGGGCAGGGCTGGGGCATCAACCCGGACATCGGCGGCTACCGCGTGTACGAGGAGATGCGGCGTCTGGACCCGGACTTCTTCCTGTGCAGCGGCGACAGCATCTACGCGGACGGTCCGCTGGAGCCGAGCGTGACGCTGCCGGACGGCCGGATCTGGCGCAACGTCACGACCGAGGAGAAGGCGAAGGTCGCCGAGACGCTGGACGAGTACCGGGGCAACTTCCGCTACAACCTGCTCGACCGGAACGTCCGCCGCTTCAACGCGCAGGTGCCCTCCGTCGTGCAGTGGGACGACCACGAGGTGCGCAACAACTGGTATCCCGGCCAGATCCTCGACGACGCGCGTTACACCGAGAAGAACGTGGACATCCTCGCGGCACGCTCCGTGCGCGCCTTCCACGAGTACGTGCCGCTCACGCCCTCGCACGGTCCCGGGCGGCGTTCGCGGATGTACCGGGTCGTGCACCACGGGCCGCTGCTCGATGTGTTCGTGCTCGACATGCGTTCGCACCGCAACGCCAACTCGCCGGGCCGGCAGGCCGACGACACGACGGGCATCCTCGGCGCCGAGCAGGCGCGGTGGCTGAAGCGCTCGCTGGCCGCCTCCCGGGCGGAGTGGAAGGTGATCGCCGCCGACATGCCGCTCGGCCTCGTGGTCCCGGACGGCGCGACGGACTTCGAGGCCGTGGCGCAGGGCGATCCCGGGGCCCCGCTCGGGCGGGAACTCCAGATCGCCGAACTGCTCCGGTTCATCAAGCACCGCAGGATCACCGGCACCGTGTGGCTGACGGCCGACGTCCACTACACCTCGGCCCAGCACTACGCGCCGGAGCGGGCGGCGTTCAAGGACTTCGCCCCGTTCTGGGAGTTCGTGTCGGGGCCGCTGGCGGCGGGCGGCTTCCCGGCCAACGCGCTGGACGGCACCTTCGGCCCGGACCGGGTCTTCGTGCGGGCTCCCGACCGGGCCAATGTCTCGCCGATGGAGTCCCCGCAGTATTTCGGCGAGGTGGAGATCGACGGCGACAGCGCGGAGCTGACGGTGCGGCTGCGGGCCGAGGGCGGAGCGGTGCTGTTCACCAAGGTGCTCCGGCCGGGCCACGTCGGGCAGTGAACCGGGTCTGGGGCGAGGCCCGTTGTCAGTGGTGGGTCCTACGCTTTTTTCCATGACCCGATCCGTTCAGGCCTTGGCCTACGCACGCCCGTCCTCCCTGACGTCATCGCAGGTGGGGCCGTCCCTCGGTCTGGAGACCGCGGGGGGCCTCACCCCGCGCGGGGCGGAGGCGCACCCGCGGTTCTTCGCGGGCTTCCTCTCCGCCCCGCGGACAGCGGCACGCGGGCTGCTGGCGGTCGCGGACGTGGCCGCCGCCCGCTACTACCAGCGCACGCTGCCCGCCTCCCTGGACCCGGTGGTGACGGGCAACGGGGACCGGCTGCGCTTTGAGTCGTTCTCCGGCTGCTGCGGGGTGTACGCACGCCTCGACGTGCTGCAGGAAGGCCTGGACGGCCGGGAGACCGGCCACGGAACGACGAACGTGGACGTGAACCCTCCGCTGCGGGAGGCGCTTTCGCGGATCACGGCGGATGATCCGCTGCATCTGCGGGTGGGCCCGGAGGAGCTGGCCGTGACCACGCTCGACGGCCCGGTGGTGGAGAAGAAGGTGCCGCTGCCCGACCGGTGGCTGCGCGGTTTCGCCGAGGCGCAGGTCGCCTCGGCCGGGTTCGATCTGCGGGCCGAGCTGACGGCGGCGCAGGCGGTGGCGTTCCTGCGTTCGCTGCCCCGCTCCCCGGCCTCGGGCGGTGCGGCACGCGGCGCCCGGTGGGTGGTGGCGTCGGGCGGGTCCCTGCGCCCGACGACCCGCCCCGTCCCGGGCGCGGTGTGTCTGCCGGGCCCCGAGCGGCTGGTGGCGTTGCAGCGGGTGCTGCGCGACGCGACGGCCCTGCGGGTGTACGGGCCGGTGGCCGACGGCGCGGCCGCGGCGAGCGCCTGGGAGGTGGTGCTGCCGGGGATGCGGCTCACGCTGACGCTCTCCCCCGACTCCTCGCGGGGGTTCTCGGGCGAGGGCGGCGTCCTGGAGGCGCTGGCCACGGACGACGCGGCGGCCGATGCCGAGCTGGTGTCGGTGCTGCTCGCCTGGGAGCCCCGGATCGAACCGGCCTCGCTGGCCGAGCAGTCGGGGCTGGGCGTGGAGCGGGTGCGCGCCGCGCTGACCCGGCTCGGCACGGCGGGCCGGGTCGGCTACGACCTGGCGGACGCCGCGTACTTCCACCGGGAGCTGCCGTACGACGCGGACCGTGCAGAGCGGCACAACCCACGCCTCGTGGCCGCCCGCAGGCTGGCCGGTGAGGGCGCGGTGACCCTCGACGGTGCGCGGGCGACGGTCGCCTCCGGGGACCGGCGCTACCAGGTGCGCGAGAGCGGTTCCGAAGTGAGCTGCACCTGCCAGTGGTGGGCGGACTACCGGGGGCGGCGAGGGCCCTGCAAACACGCGCTCGCCGTGCGGATGGTCCGCCGGGGTGCGACGGTCGCCGGAGGCACGCGATGAACGAGCTGCTCACCGCTGTACGGGCGGGGCGTCACCACGACGTACCGCCGCTGGTGCTCGGTCTGGACCTGCCCGGCCGCCGTGCCGCGCTCGCCGAGTTGAAGGAGCTGCGCAAGGAGGTGCGGGGCTGGGACTGGCAGCGGCGGGACAAGATCCGCAAGGCGCTGCTGGTGGCCGGCGCGGGGTGTCACACCGGGGCGGCGGGGTGCGCCGCCTGGATCGGGGGCCGCGATCTGCGTGACTGGGCCCGCTCTCCGTATCCGCTGATCCTCGCTGCGCTGAAGGACCGCGACCCGGCGTGGCTGGGCGATCTCGCCCACCGGTACGCGGGGCGCGCGGCCCTCTCCGACGCGGAGTACACCTTCGTCGGCGAGCTGACGCGGATCGCCCGGGTCCCGCTCCCCGTCACGGACAACCTGGTCATGGGCTGGAGCGAGCTGGTCAGTACGGCTCGCTGGCGCGGCCGGACCCGGCGTCCGCTGACCGACATCCTGCGGGACGATCCGCACTCCCCCGAGCTGGCGGCCCGGTTGTTCGAGATGCCCGAGCTGCCGCCGCAGGTCGACTTCTACGACGCGCCGGATGCGCGGGACAACTGGCCCGGAGCACTGTGCGCGCTGGTCGAGGACGGTGCGCTGGACCGGGCGCACCTGGTGGAGCGGTGCGTGATCCGTCTGATGCGCGGTGGCAGATCCGTCGACCAGCGGTTCTTCCTGGCCGTTCTCCTGCGGCTGGGAACGACGGAGGAAGAGGAGGACCGGCATCTGCGGGACTGGACGGCGATGGCGACGGACGGGATCACGCCGGTCGCCTCGCACGCCCAGCAGATGCTCGTACGACTCGACGCGCGGGGCGTGTTGTCCACCCGGGAGCTGGCGGAGGTGTCGGGGGCGGTGCTCTTCCGCCGGGAGAAGAAGCTGGTGCGCGCCCAGCTGACCCTGCTGGGCAAGGCGCTGCGCCGGGACGCCTCGACGGCGGACGAGCTTCTTCCGGCGGTCGCCGAGGCGTTCGGCCATGAGGGCATCGACGTCCAGGAGCGGTCTCTGAAGCTGGTCGCGCGGTATCTCCCCGCCGTCGCCGACCCGCAGGCGCGGGAGCGGCTGGCCCTTGCCGCCGCCCGACTGGGCCCCTTGCACCGGGAGACGGTGGCGGCCCTGTTCGGCGGTGCCGTGGGGGAGGAACCGCGGGAGGTGTACGAGGAGTTCCTGCCTGCCGCGCCGGTCCTGCGGCGTCAGGAGCCCGCGCCGGGGACGGTGGCCGAGCTCGTCGAGGAGGTGGCCGCCCGGGTGAGGGCGCACGCGTCGGAGCGCTGGATCCCGGCGTCGGCCGTCATGGACCCCTCGGCCGGGATCACCGGCTTCGAGCGGGCGCTCGACGGCCTCGTCCGGCTGGCCCGGACCGACCGGGAGGAGCTGACGGGGTCCCTGCGGGAGGCGCTGGCCGGTGTGCACTTCGTCGAGAACGGCCTGTCTCCCTACATGATCGATCCGCGGGCCGTCTCGACCTCGCACGGGCTCTCCGTCGTGGTCGCCTCGCTGCTGGGCCTGGTCTCCGGGCGGGACAGGGTCGCGTGGCGGGCGAAGACGACCGTGAAGGGCGCGGATGCCTGTGCCCATGCCGCGTTGAACGGGGTTCTGCTCGACCGGGCGTGGGAGGCCGCGGAGGCGATAGCGGTCGGGCGGGCGCCGTTCCTGCTGGCCACCCCGACCTGGCACACCGGGGCGATCGACGCGGCCGAGCTCGTCGTACGGCTGCGGACCTACCGGGAGCTGGGCGCCCGCCCCGGCCCCGCCGACTTCGCCCAGGCTCTGCTGCGGGTCCGCCGGGCCGGCGGACCCGAGGGGGCGGAGGTCGCCGCGTCGGCCGAGGCGCTGGGCACCGGCGAGGGCGACCGGCTGGCCGCCTGGGTCCGTGGCGACGAGCCGGTGGTCCCGGCCCTGCGGCATCCGGCGACCGCCGTCTCCCGCCCGGCGGCGGGCAATTGGTGGCAGCGGACGACGACCGGGGCCCGTCAGGTGCTGTTGGCGACGCGGGAGCGTCCGGTGATCCGGCGTGAGTTCCCGGAAGCCTTCCACTGGCTGGGCCGGGCGCAGCTTCCCAGGGCCCAGGAGTGCTACCACTGGGGGCCCGAGCGGTCCTCCCACTGGACGGCGACCCTGCCCGAGGATCCGGAGGTGCTGGCCGCCTGGTTGATGCCGGACCTGCTGTTCGCCGCCGACCAGGGGCAGAGGGGCGTCGTCGGGTTCCTGCCGGCCCTGGCGGAGAGTGCGGGCGAGGTGGGCGGGGCGATGCATCTCGCGCTGGCCTACGGGCTCGGCGCTCGGTATCCCGAGGACCGGACGGCGGCGGTGGACGCCCTGCTCGTGCTGGCCGCGGGGGGCCGGCTCGACGGGGTGTCGCTCGGGCGGGAGCTGGCGATCCTGGTCGACCGCGACCTGGTGAAGGTGAACCGCACGGCCGACGCGCTGGGAACGGCGGCCGCCACCGGCGCGTATCGGACGGTGTTGACCGTGCTGGCCGCGATGCTGCCCGGACTCCTGGCGTACGAGAAGACGCCCCGGGGACTCGGCGACCTGCTGTCCGTGGCGGCCGAGTGCGCCGAACACTGCGGTACGGGCGGGATCCCGTCGATAGCGGGGCTCGCGGCGACCGCGGGGCGCAAGGGTTCCTCCCAGACGGTCCGCCAGGCGGCCCGGCTGCTCGCCGCGTTCCCGGCCGGCGCGGAAGGCTGAATCTGACCGAAAACGACGATAGGCGACCAGATCAACGCGTAACCCATCAGTCACAAGGCGTTCGTGATCAGGCAACACCGTTCGTTCACAGTGAGGATATGACTGATGTGACCTCCGCGAAGAGCGCCCGCCGTCCGCACCACTGGCGGCGGGACCTGATCGAACTGGCCGCCCTGTTCACCGCCGTGGCCGTGGCCGACGCCATCGCCAACCTGATCGGACACCAGCCGGACGGGCCCTACCTGCTCGTGGCGTCGGCGGTGGCCCTGGTGGCCACAGCGGCGTTCCACACCTGGTGGGCGCGACGGCACAGTCACGCTCCCCCGTCAGGTGAGGGGGGCTCCGCGCAGAGTGGGGCGGACGCGGCGGTGCGCGGGACGCGGGACGGGGCCCCGGGCGGCGCCGGGGACAGCGGTGCGGGCGGGATCGCCGGCGCCGAGGAGACCACCCTGTGGCGGATGCGGACGACCGTGCGCGACGCTCCGGGGAGTCTGGCCGCGCTGTGCGTGGCCCTCGCCGGGCTCCGGGTGGACATCCTCACTCTGGGGACCCACCCGCTGGCACGGGGGACCGTGGACGAGTTCCTGCTGCGGGCCCCGGCCTCGCTCCAGGCGCGGGAACTGTCCCGGGAGATCGCGGCCGCCGGCGGCGTGTCCACGTGGATCGAGCGGGCGGACGCCCACGACCTGGTCGACATCCCGACCCGGATGCTGTCACTGGCCACCCGGACGGCGCTCGACGCGGCCGAGCTGCCGCTCGCCCTGCGCCAGTTGCTCGGCCGGTGCACCATCCACTCACTGCCCGCCGTCTCCGTCACCGGCCGCCCGACCGGGGAGAGCGCCCCGGTCGAGGGCGTGCTGGAGGAGACGGTGATGCGGCTGCGGGACCCGTCCGGCGGGGTGATCTCCGTGGAGCGGCCGTATCTGCCGTTCACGCCGACCGAGTTCGCGCGGGCGCGTGCCCTGGTGGAGCTGGACGCCCGGCTCGGCCCGCGGGTGCCGCGCAGCGAGGACGTCCTCACGCTGCCCGAGGGCAACGAGATCACCGTGCGCCGCGCGGACCACGACGATCTCGCCGCCGCCCGCGCCATGCACGACCGCTGCTCTCAGCACACGCTGGGCCTGCGCTACCACGGTCCGGTCGCGGACGCGGACCGCTATCTCGACCATCTGCTGAGCCCCCGCTTCGGGCGCACCCTGGCGGTGCAGACGGCCTCCGGCAAGCTGGTGGCGCTCGGCCACCTCCTCTGGGACGGCGACGAGACCGAGGTCGCGCTCCTCGTCGAGGACGACTGGCAGCGCCGGGGCATCGGCTCCGAGTTGCTCGGCCGCCTGGTGGCCCTCGCCGTGGAGGCGGGCTGCGACAGCGTGTACGCCGTGACGCAGTCCCACAACACCGGCATGGTGGCCGCGATGCGCGCGCTGGAGCTGCCTCTCGACTACCAGATCGAGGAGGGCACGCTCGTCATCACCGCCCGGCTGACGACCGACCGGCTGAGGACTGAAGGCTCCGCCCGGCCGTCCGCGCCGACGGAAGGGGCCCGTCGCTGAGCGCCTGACACAGGTCCGCCCACAGGTCCTCGACGTCCTCCAGGCCGACCGACATCCGCAGCAGCCGGTCGCCGACGCCGGACGCCCGCCGGTCTCCCTCCTCCACGATGCGGTGGCTGATGGAGGCCGGGTGCTGGATCAGCGAGTCCACACTGCCGAGGCTGACGGCGGGCGTGATGAGCCGCACCCCGGAGATCACCCGGTGCGGGTCCCCGTACACCTCGAAGGAGATCATCGCGCCGCCGATCCGCGGGTAGTGCACCCGGGCGATGCGCGGGTCGGCGGTGAGCCTGCGGACGAGTTCGGCCGCGCTCGTCGAGGCCGCCCGTACGCGCACCGGAAGCGTGGACAGGCCGCGCAGCAGGAGGTAGCCGGCCAGCGGGTGCAGCACTCCGCCGGTGGCGAAGCGGACCTGGCGCAGCGTGGCGGCGAACTCCTCGTCGCAGGCGACGACACCGCCCATGACGTCCCCGTGGCCGCCGAGGTACTTGGTGGCGCTGTGCAGGACGATCCGCGCGCCGTGTTCCACGGGACGCTGCAGGACGGGGGTGGCGAAGGTGTTGTCGACCAGCAGCGGGACGGTTCCGCAGGCGTGGGCGACGGCCCGGATGTCGATCTCGGCCAGCGTCGGGTTGGCCGGCGTCTCGATCATCACGAGCCCGGTGTCCGGGCGGATGGCGTCGGCGATGCCCGCCGGGTCGGTCCAGGTCACCTCGGTGCCCAGCAGCCCGGCGCCCAGCAGATGGTCGCTGCAGCCGTAGAGCGGGCGGACCGCGACGACATGGCGCAGCCCCTGGCTCGCGCGGGCGAGCAGGACCGCGGTCAGCGCCGCCATCCCGCTGGCGAAGGCGACCGCGCTCTCGGTGCGCTCCAGCCGGGCGAGCGCCGTCTCGAAGCGGCCCGTGGTGGGGTTGTCCAGCCGGGCGTAGACGGGCGGCCCGTCGGGTCGGGCCCCGGTGGTGGCGAAGGCGTCGATCCGCATCGCCTCGCCGCGCGAGTCGTAGGAGGGGTAGGTCGTGGACAGGTCGATCGGCGGGGCGTGCACGCCGAGGGAGGCGAGGTCGTCGCGTCCGGCGTGCACGGCTTCGGTGGCGAGAGCCCTGGACGGGGTGGGGGCAGGGGGCGTCATCGAGACTTCGTTGTCCATGCCGTCACTCTGAACAGTTACCGGTTCGTAGCGGCCATTCCCCGTGCTACGTTCGCCACATGGCCGATTCTGTCGCTCTTGATCCGGTCGATCTCCAGATTCTGCGGCTGCTGCAGAACGATGCGCGGACCACGTACCGGGAGCTCGCGGCCGAGGTCGGCGTGGCCGCTTCGACCTGCCTGGACCGGGTGGCCCGGCTGCGCCGCTCCGGGGTGATCCTCGGGGACCAGCTGCGCCTCGATCCGGCGAAACTCGGCCGGGGTCTCCAGGCACTGCTCCTGGTGCAGGTCCGGCCGCACCGCCGGGAGCTCATCGGGCCGTTCGTCGACCGCGTCAGGTCCCTGCCGGAGTCACGCGCGCTCTTCCACCTCACCGGCCCCGACGACTATCTGGTGCAGGTCGCGGTGGCCGACGCGGCCGATCTGCAGCGGCTGGTGCTGGACGAGTTCACCTCGCGCCGGGAGGTGGCCCGGGTGGACACCCGGCTGATCTTCCAGCAGTGGGAGTGCGGACCGCTGCTGCCTCCGGCCGGGAGCTGAACACCGGAAACAGGCCCGGGACGCGCCGGCGACGCCCACCGGAGGACCCGGAAGCGCTGGAAGTGATCGTCTTTCGGACGCCCCGGGGCCCCCGATGATGACGAGGAGGCCACCGCCGTACGAGGATGTCCGCATGTCAGACACTTCGAGCAGCGCGCTGCCCCGTCAGGTCGCCGACGCCTACGTCGACGCCATCATCGAACTCGACCCCATCACGGGCACCTATCTGGGTGTGTCCGAAAGCTCGCGTCGGCTGCCCGACTTCTCCCCCGCGGGTCAGGCGGCGGGCGCCGACCTCATCCGCGCGACGCTGCGGGAGCTGGACGCCGCCGAGCTGCGTCCCGGTGCGGACAGCGCATCCGAACGGCGCTGCGGACGCCTCCTGCGGGAGCGCCTGACGGCGGAACTCGCCGTGCACGAGGCCGAGGAGGGACTGCGGACGGTCTCCAACCTGCAGTCGCCGGCTCACAGCATCACCGAGGTCTTCACCCTCACGCCGACCGCGACGGACGAGGACTGGGCGGCGGTCGTGGAACGGCTGCGCGCGGTGCCCGCCGCGCACGAGGGGTACCGCGCCTCGCTCGCGCTCGGCCTGGAGCGCAAGCTGTACGGCGGTCCCCGCGCGACCGCCACGTTCGTCGGTCAGCTCACGGAGTGGGGCGGGGAAGGCGAGGGCACGGCGTTCTTCGCGGAGTTCGTCGCACCCGGCCCCGCGTCGCTGCGGGCGGAGCTGGACGAGGCCGCAGGGCTGGCGACGGCCTCGGTCCTCTCCCTGCGCGACTGGGTGCGCGACGTGTACGCCCCGGGCATCGAGGGGGCGCCCGACCCGGTGGGCCGGGAGCGCTACGCCCGCTGGTCGCGGCTGTACAACGGCACCGACCTGGATCTCGACGAGGCGTACGCGTACGGCTGGTCGGAATACCACCGGCTGCTCGCCGAGATGAGGACCGAGGCCGAGAAGATCCTGCCCGGAGCCGGCCCCTGGGAGGCGCTCGCCCACCTCGACGTGCACGGCAAGCACATCGAGGGCGTGGACGAGGTCCGCGAGTGGCTTCAGGGTCTGATGGACGAGGCGATCGAGGCGCTGGACGGCACGCACTTCGACCTCGCCGAGCGGGTCCGGAAGGTGGAGTCCCGCATCGCGCCGCCCGGCGGGGCCGCCGCGCCGTACTACACCGGCCCCTCCGAGGACTTCTCCCGCCCCGGGCGCACCTGGCTGCCCACCATGGGCGAGACCCGCTTCCCGGTGTACGACCTGGTCTCGACCTGGTACCACGAGGGCGTTCCCGGCCACCATCTGCAGATCGCCCAGTGGACGCATGTCGCCGACAGCCTCTCCCGTTACCAGGCGTCGATCGGCATGGTCAGCGCGAACGCCGAGGGCTGGGCGCTGTACGCGGAGCGGCTGATGGACGAGTTGGGCTTCCTGCCCGACGCGGAACGGCGGCTCGGCTATCTGGACGCGCAGATGATGCGCGCCTGCCGGGTGATCGTCGACATCGGCATGCACCTGGAGCTGGAGATTCCGGCGGACTCCCCCTTCCACCCGGGCGGGCGCTGGACACCCGATCTGGCCCAGGAGTTCTTCGGCAACCACAGCGGCCGTCCCGCCGACTTCGTGGAGAGCGAACTGACCCGCTATCTGTCGATGCCGGGCCAGGCCATCGGCTACAAGCTTGGGGAGCGCGCCTGGCTTCTCGGCCGGGAGAACGCGCGCGCCGCGCACGGTGACGACTTCGACCTGAAGGCCTGGCACATGGCGGCGCTCTCCCAGGGGTCGCTGGGCCTGGACGATCTGGTGGACGAGCTGTCGCGGCTCTGATCGGGAAAAGAGAGGAAAGAGGGGCAGCGCGTCATGAACGGCATGAGCGAGCGGAACGGATTCCTTTTCTGCGCCGACCCGTTGCGGCTCTCGCGGCCCGATCCGCAGTTCGCCGGCGAGCTCGCGGCGGCGCGTGCGACCGGCGGGCGGATCGCGCTGCTCGATCATGACGCGCTGCTCGCGGGGGACGCGGCCGGGGCGGTGGCCCGGGTCACGCGGGACTCCGGACCGTACTGGTACCGGGGCTGGATGATCCCCTCCGCCCGGTACGCGGAGCTGGAGGCCGCGCTCGGCGCCCGGGGCTGCACCCTGCTCACCGGCGCCACCGGCTATCGGCGGGCACATGAACTCCCCGGCTGGTACGAGGAGTTCGCGGGGCTCACGCCGCGCAGCGTCTGGTGCGCCACGGCTCCGGGGGCGCCGCCGCCCACCGCCGACGAGCTGGCCGGGCTCGCGGCGCCCCTGGGGCCGGGGCCCGGCATCGTGAAGGACTTCGTCAAGTCCCGCAAGCACGAGTGGCACGAGGCGTGTTACGTACCGGAGCTGGCGGACGCGGAGCAACTGGCCTCCGTGGTCGGCAGGTTCGTCGAGCTTCAGGGCACCTTCCTCTCGGGTGGCCTGGTGCTGCGGTCCTTCGAACCGTTCGTCGCGGGCGGCGAGGCGCGGGTGTGGTGGGTGGACGGGGAGGCGGTGCTCGTCACCGCCCACCCCGACACCCCGGGCGCGGTGTCCGTTCCCGAACCGGCCTTCCCGCGGGAGGCCGTGGGCCGCCTCGGGCTGCGCTGGGTCACCACCGACCTGGCGTTGCGCGAGGACGGGGTCTGGCGGGTGGTGGAGGTCGGCGACGGCCAGGTCAGCGGAGTTCCCGCCGGGGCGGAGGCCGGGGTCCTGTTCGCCGCGCTGGCGGCCGTCGCCCCGCGCTGACGTCCGCCCGGGTCCCGATGGTCAGCAGCCGCAGTCGGCGGCGTCGGCCGGCGCGGTGAGCGGGTCGGCGCCGCGCCGCTCGACGCCCTCCCGGGTCTCGAAGGCGAATCCCTCGCGCACCCAGTACTCGAATCCGCCGAGCATCTCCTTCACCTGGTAACCCAGTTGGGCGAGGGCCAGGGCCGCGCGGGTAGCCCCGTTACAGCCCGGCCCCCAGCAGTACGTGATGACGGGGACGGCCGGGTCCAGCAGTGCCGCCGCCCGCTCGGGGATCAGCGCGGTGGGCAGGTGCACCGCGCCTGGCACGTGCCCCTGGTCCCAGGACGCGGTGGAGCGGCTGTCCAGGACGACGAACCCGGGATCGCCGTCGGCGGCCGGCGTGGCGGCGACGTCGGAGACGTCGGCGTGGAAGGCGAGCGAAGCGCCGAAGTAGGCCGCCGCAGCGGCGGGAGAAGCGGGCGCGACGCGCAGGACGGGGTGGTCGGCCGTGGCCGTGATGTGCGAGGTCATGACCATGAATCTATGACCGCCGAACCGGACCGGGAAGTGAGATCCCCCGGCACTCCTCTTGATTCGCCGGGGATTTCCCTGTTGTCTCGGCCGAGTGACCGACTATTCCCCCGACGCCATCGACTGGCGCATCCTCGACGTCCTCCAGCGTGACGGCCGGGCCACTTTCGCCGAGCTCGCACGTGCCGTCGCCATGTCCCCGAGCGCCGTGACGGAGCGGGTGCGCCGGCTGGAGGAGCTGGGGGTGATCAGCGGGTACGCGGCGGTGGTCGACGCCGAGCGGCTCGGGCTGCCCCTTCTCGCCCTGGTGCGCCTGCGCTACCCGAACGGGAACTACAAGCCCTTCCACGACCTTCTGGAGACCACGCCGGAGATCATCGAGGCCCACCACGTCACGGGCGAGGACTGTTTCGTCCTCAAGGTCACGGCCCGTTCGATGAGGCATCTGGAGGAGACCACCGGGCGGATCGGCGCGCTGGGCTCCGTCACCACCAGCGTCGTGTACTCCTCGCCGCTCCCCCGCCGGGCGATCGGCCGCTGACCCGGCGGGGCGTCCGCGGGAACGTCCGGTCACAGGCAGTGCCTGGCGGGCGTGCCGGTCACAGGCGGTGGCGGACGGAGGAGCCCTGACGCTCCTTCACCACTTCCAGCCGGACCGGGATCCGGCGGCGCAGATCGGCCACATGGCTGACGATGCCGACGCTGCGGTCCCGCTCCCGCAGGGAGTCCAGCACGTCGAGCACCTCGTCCAGGGTCTGGTCGTCGAGGCTGCCGAACCCCTCGTCGATGAAGAGGGTGTCCAGGCGTACACCGCCGGCCTCCTCGGTCACGACGTCGGCGAGGCCCAGCGCGAGGGCAAGCGAGGCGAAGAACGTCTCCCCGCCGGAGAGCGTCGCGGTGTCCCGTTCGCTGCCGGTCCAGGCGTCGACCACATGCAGCCCGAGCCCTGCTCTGCGCCCGCCGGTGCGGGCGTCGGAGTGGACCAGGGTGTAGCGGCCGGACGACATCCGCCGAAGCCGTGCGGTGGCGGCGGATGCCACCTGTTCGAGGCGGGCGGCCAGCACGTACGCCTCCAGGCGCATCTTGCGCTCGTTGTCGGCGGAGGTGCCCGCCGCCAAGCCCGCGAGCCGGGCGATCCGCTCGTACTCCTGGCGGACCGGGCCCAGCCGCCGCACCTCGTCGGCGGCCTCACCGGAGAGTCGGGCCAGCTCCCCGCAGCGCTGGTCGGCGGCGGCGAGTGCGGAGGACGCCTCGCGCGACAGCCACTCCGCCGTCTCGAACTCGCCCTGTGCGGAGATTGGTTGAGCTGGGGGCTGCTCGGCGGCCTCGCGGGCGTCGCGTTCGGCGCGGCGGTCGGCGACCGCGGCGGCCTCGGCCTGCCAGGCGTCGACGCGGTGCTGGAGGTCGCGTTGGGCGGCGGCGTCGAGGAGGGTCTCCGCGGCGGCCTCCGGGGTGTCGAAGCCGGCCCGGAACGCCGCGTCGGAGAGCCGGCCGTCGGCCTCCTTGCGCCGCCGGCCCGTCTCCTGTTCGGCGCGGACCGCGTCGGCGGCCTCCGCGAGCAGCGCCACCCGGCGGGTGAGGCGTTCCGCGTACGCGGCGACGGACCCGGACTCGCCCCGGACCATGGCGAGTTCGTCTCTCAGCACGGCCTGCTCGCGGTCGAGCGCCTCCCGCCGGGACGTACGGGCGGCGGCCCGGCGCTCGGCCTCCTGCCGGAGTTCGAGGCGCCCGAGGTGCTCGCGCTCCGCGGCGTCGAGTGCCTCGCGGGCGGCGTGCGTCCCGGCGGCGAGGCGGTGTTCCTCGGCATGCTCGGCAGCCAACCGGTCTACGGTGTCGCGGAGTTCGTCGACGGACGGGCCGGGGTCCCCCTGCGCTTCGTCGTCGCCCGCGGCGGCCGCCGATCCATCCGCGTCGCGGGCCTCCGCGTGTGCGGCGGCGTGGCGTTCGTGAACGAGCCCGAGGGCCTGCTCGGCGCGGGCGCGGGTGTCCTCGGCGTGCCGGTGGGCGGTGAGGGCCCTCTCCTCGGTGGCCCGGTCGACGTGGCCGTCGCCCTCGGTGGCGGGGGCCGGGTGCTCGGCGGAGCCGCAGACGGTGCAGGGCGCGCCGTCGACGAGTCCGGCGGCCAGCTCCGCCGCGATGTCCCGCAGCCGGCGCTCCCGCAGCCCGAGCCAGGCCTCATGGGCGTCGAGGGCGCGTTCGCGGGCCTCGGCCAGCGTCTGCCGGGCGGCCAGGACCTCGTCGGCCAGCGCGTCGCGGCGGCGGGCGGCCTCCAGCCTGCGGCGGGCCGGGGCGAGGAGTCCGGCGAGCTGTTCGGCGCGGGTCGCGGCCTCCTGCGCCGTCGCGATGCGTTCCCTGAGTCCGGCGTGGACGGCGTCCCAGCCCGCCAGCCAGGCGTCCGCGTCGCGGACGGTCGCGTCGCCGGCCCGGGACTCGCGCTCCAGCCGGTCCCGTTCCTCGTCGATCGCCGCGCTGCGCGCCTCGGCCCGGCGGGCCGACTCCAGGCCGCCCAGCTCCTGCCGGAACCGGCGCTCCAGCTCGGTGAGCCGGTCGGGGCCCGCGTCGGCGAGGTCGGGCGGCAGCTGTGCCCTGGCCCGGTCGAGGGCGTCGCCCGCCCGGCGGTGGGCGAGCTCCGCCTCCTCGCGCAGCTCCAGTGCGGGGGCGACCCGGTCCGCCTTGCGGGCGCGTTCCAGCTGTTCCTGGCAGCGGTCGTGTTCGGGCCGGCGCTCTTCCAGGGCCGCGGCGCGCCGCACGGTCTCCTCGTACCGCTGCTGGAGGCGGGCGAGTTCGCGCTCGGTGTCCAGGGCGTGGCGGGCCGCGCGCTGTCGGCCCTCGGCCCCGGTCAGGACGCAGTGGGCGATGCCGAGCCGTTCGCGGGCCGTGGACCGGGCGATGGCGGCCCACTCCAGAACGGATTCGGCGAGACCGGGTTCGCCGGGCCGGGCGGCGATCGGCGTGGCCTCGGCCCCTACGGGTCCGGCCGCCTGGGCGATGCGCTGGGCGAGGGCGAGGATCCACTCGTCGGCGGCGGTGACCCTGGCCTCGGCGCCCCGGCGCAGTTCGGCGAGGCGTTCCTCGACGGCGGCGAAACGGCGGGTGTCGAAGAGCCGGCCGAGGAGCTTGCCGCGGGCTTCGGCGTCCGCGCGCAGGAAGCGGGCGAAATCTCCCTGCGGCAACAGCACCACCTGGCAGAACTGGTCCCGGCTCATGCCGATGAGCTGGGTCAGCTCCTCGCCGATCTCCTGGTGGGACTTGCTGAGCGCCTGCCAGCCGCGCTCGGGGTCATGTCCGCGCAGCCGGCTCTGGGCCTTCTCCATGGTGAAGCCGTCGCCGCGCTTCTTCGGGCGAGGCTGGGCGGGGCTGCGGGTGACTTCGAGGCGCCGGCCGCCGACGGTCAGTTCCAGCTGGACCTCGGTGGGCAGGTCCGCCGGGGCGTGGTCGCTGCGCAGGGAGGCGCCGGGGCTCTGCCGGGCGCCGGGGACGGTCCCGTACAGGGCGAAGCAGACGGCGTCCAGGACGGAGGTCTTCCCGGCGCCGGTGGGGCCGTGGAGCAGGAAGAGGCCTGCGGAGGAGAGGGCGTCGAAGTCGACTTCCTGGGTGGCGCCGAACGGGCCGAAGGCGGTGATGCTCAGGCGGTGCAGTCTCACCGGGACACCTCGCGCACGGTCTCGTCCACCCGTACGTCGTCGAACGCGGCCCGCAGCACGGTGCGTTCGAGGTCGTTCGGGCCGCTGCCGCCGCGGACGTGAGCGACGAAGTCCTCGGCGATCTGGTGGTCGTCGCGGCCCTGGAGGCGCTGGGCGTAGGACGCCCCCGGGTCGTCCGGCGGCCGCTCGGGGTCGAAGACGAGGCTGAGCGTGTGCGGGAAGCGCCGGGCGAGGCGGGCCATGGGTTCGGCGGGGCGCACCGGGTCGGTGAGGGTGGCCTCGACCCAGGCGTGCTCGTGGCGGTCCAGGGCGGGGTCCTCCAGGAGGGTGTCGAGCCGGCCGCGGAGCCGGGCGAGGGGCCGCTCCACGGGGCAGTCGATCCGTTCCTCGGCCGCGATGTCCCCGTCGCCGTCGAGGTCGATGAGCCACATGGTCTTGCGGTGGTCGGCCTCGGAGAAGGAGTAGGCGAGCGGGGAGCCGGAGTAGCGGACGCGGCTCGTGACCCGCTGGGAGCCGTGGAGATGGCCGAGGGCCACGTAGCCGACGCCGTCGAAGACCCCGGCCGGAACCGCCGCGACCCCGCCGACGGTGATGTCGCGTTCGCTGTCGCTGGGCTCCCCGCCCGCCACGAAGGCGTGCGCGAGGACGACGGAGCGGGTGCCCTTCGGGCGGGTGGCGAGGTCGGCGCGGACCCGGTCCATCGCGGCGGTGAGGACCGCCTCGTGGCCGGCCCCGGCCGCCCGGAGGGTGTCCTTGACCAGGGCCGGTTCCAGGTAGGGCAGCCCGTAGAACGCCACGTCGCCGTGGTCGTCGGTGAGCACGACGGGGGTGGCGCAGTTCTCCGGGTCGGTCCGCAGGTGGATCCCGGCCCGCTCGAAGAGCCCGGCGCCGACGCCGAGCCGGCGGGCCGAGTCGTGGTTGCCGGAGATCATGACGGTGGGGACGCCGGCGGCGGCGAGCCGGTGCAGCGCGGTGTCGAACAGTTCGACGGCGGTGAGCGGCGGGACGGCCCGGTCGTAGACGTCGCCCGCGACGAGGACGACGTCGACCTCGCGTTCCCGGACGGTCGCCACGAGCCGGTCGAGGTAGGCGGCCTGGGCGTCGAGGAGGGAGACGCGGTGGAAGGACCGGCCCAGGTGCCAGTCCGAGGTGTGCAGGATCCTCACGCCAACACTCCAGCGGATCCGGCCGGCATCGTCACTCCGCCGGTTCGGGCCTGCCCCGCCACCCCGCCCGTCGCGGGCCGCTTCGTCACTGTGCCGGTTCCGGCCTGCATCGTCGTCCTCCACCCCGTGGGCCGCGCACCGCCGGCCCGTGATCCCGCTCGGCACCGACCACGCTAACGCCGCCGGGCCGCCGAACCCGCATCGATCATGATTTTGGCGTCCGTGGGATTGCCCTCATCGCGCGCGTTCGCACCTCGACGTCGTCACACGTCGCCGTACGCCTCGCCGCCCAGCTCCAGCACGGCGGTCCCCGAGGTCGCGTCGGCCAGCCAGGCGGTGAACGCCTCGACGTCGCCGTCCGGCAGCCCGATGCCGATGGTGACGGCTTCGGCGTACCGCACCTCGCGGACGTCCCGCCCGGTGGCCCGCAGGTCGTTCTCCAGCTTTCCGGCCCGTTGGTGGTCGACCCGGATCGTGGCGAGCCGGAAGCGCTGCCGGGTGATGGTGCCGAGCGCGTCGAGGGCTTCGCCGACCACTCCCCCGTACGCCCGGATCAGCCCGCCCGCGCCGAGTTTGACCCCGCCGTAGTAGCGGGTGACGACCGCCACGGTGTACCGCACCTCCCGCCGCATGAGCATCTGGAGCATCGGAACACCCGCGGTCCCGCCGGGTTCGCCGTCGTCGCTCGCCTTCTGTACGGAGGCGTCGGCGCCGATCACGTACGCGAAGCAGTTGTGGGAGGCGGCCGGGTGCTCCTTGCGGACGCGGGCGACGAAGTCCTGCGCTTCCTGTTCGGTGGCGGCGGGGGCGAGGGAGCAGAGGAAACGGGATCGGTTGATCTCGCTCTCGTGCACACCCGCGCGGGCGACGGTCCGGTACTGCTCCTGCATCCGTCCACCCTATGCGCCGCCGGGAGGACGGGTTCCGGCGGGAATGAGCGGGCGGGGGTCGTCGGTTGTCCCGGCATGAACGCAGACGGCACAGCGGACGACACAGACGACACGTACGCGGACCCCGCGACGATCAGGCGGATCCTCCAGGGCACGGGCGACACCTGGGCGGTGGTGGGCCTGTCCGGCAACCGCTCCCGGGCGGCCTTCGGTGTGGCGGAGGTCCTTCAGCGGTTCGGCAAGCGGGTGGTGCCCGTGCACCCGAAGGCCGAGACGGTGCACGGGGAGCAGGGGTACGCCTCGCTCGCGGACATCCCCTTCCCCGTCGACGTGGTGGACGTGTTCGTCAACAGCGAGCTGGCGGGCGGGGTCGCGGACGAGGCGGTGGCGGTGGGCGCGAAGGCGGTGTGGTTCCAGCTCGGCGTCGTGGATCCGGACGCCTTCGGGCGGACCCGCGCGGCGGGGCTGGACATGGTGATGGACCGGTGCCCGGCTATCGAGATCCCGCGGCTGGGCGGGCCCGCCTGAGCGGACCGGGTGTGCGGGACGCCCCGGGACGGGAAGAATCTCCGCCGTGGACGACCTACTCGACGCAGATGTGCTCGACCGGGCCCGGAGGACGACGGCCGCTCTGACCGCGCTGGGCGTACGGCACGGCGATGTGCTCCTGGTGCACGCCTCGCTGCGCTCGCTCGGACCGGTGGCGGACGGTGCGCGGGGCGTGCTGGGCGCGCTGCGCCGGGCCGTGGGGCCGGAGGGGACCCTGGTCGTCCCCTCCTTCACGCCGGAGAACTCCGACACCTCACCGCACTACCGCGCGCGGGTACGGCGCCTGGACGCGGCGGCCGTCGACGCCGTGCGGGCCTCGATGGAGCCGTACGACCCGTCGCTGACCCCCGCGCCGTCGATGGGCGCGCTGGCCGAGACCGTACGGACGGCTCCGGGTGCCGGGCGCAGCGCGCATCCGCAGACCTCGTTCGCCGCGCTCGGTCCGCAAGCGGCGCGGCTGCTCGCCGGGCACCGGGCCGACTGCCATCTCGGGGAGGACTCGCCGCTCGCCCGGCTGTACGAGGCGGATGCCCGGATTCTGCTGCTCGGCACCGGCTACGCCACGTGTACGGCGTTCCACCTGGGCGAGTACCGGATGCCCGGTCCGCCGCGCCGCAGCTACCGCTGTGTGGTGACGTCGCGGGGGGTGCGCCGGTGGTGGGAGTACGAGGATGTCGCCCTGGACGACGGGGACTTCGCCGCCCTGGGAGCGGCGTTCGAGGAGGTCGCGGCGGACGGTGCCGTACGCACGGGACGCGTGGGCGCGGCCGACTGCCGGCTCGTCCGGCTGCGCCGCGCCGTCGACTTCGCCACGCTCTGGCTCACGGAGCACCGGGCGACCGAGCGCTGACCCGGTCGCCCGGAGGGGAGTGGGCACGCCCCGGAAGGAGGTGTCAGACGCCGAGGCCCTCGACGAGGACGGCGCCCGGAAGGGCGGCGAGCGCCTTGCCGGGGACGATGAGCTTGCCGCGTCGGCTGCCGCTGCCGATCAGGACCCACTCCTCGTCCACCACGGCGGGGTCCAGCAGGAGGGGCCAGGCGGCGGGCAGGCCGATCGGGGTGATGCCGCCGTACTCCATGCCGCTCTCGCCGATCGCCGTGTCCATCGACGCGAACGAGGCCTTGCGGGCGCCGAGGTGTTTGCGGACCGCGCCGTTGACGTCGACCCGGGTGCGGGAGAGCACCACGCAGGCGGCGAGGGTGACGTCCTGGCCGCGCTTGCCCGCCACGACGACGCAGTTGGCCGAGGTGTCCAGCAGTTCCACGCCGTAGTGCTCGGCGAAGACCGCGGTGTCCGCGACGGCCGGGTCGCTGTCGACGTGGATGATCTGCTCGGCGGTGAACTCGCCCCAGCCGGCGGTCAGGGCCGTGACGACGGGGGCGGGGAGCAGGTCGAGCCGTTCCGCAGCGGGAGCGGCGTCCTCGAAGGTGCCGATGGGTGCGCGCATGGCGCTCACGCTAACAGCGGTGGGGACGGGTCCGTCCGGGCGTCTCAGCGGACGGGCGGGATGGCGACGGCCATGGTGAACACGGCCGGTTCGTCGCCCTCGTTGCGGTAGCCGTGCGGCACGTGCGCCTCGAAGGTGGCGGAGGTCCCGGCGGGGACGGGATGGGTGCGGCCGTCGACGAGGAGGGTCAGTTCGCCCTCGGTCGCGTGGAGGAGTTCGACGGTGCCCTCGGGGTGCGGGTCGGAGGTGGTGCCCTCCCCCGGCATCAGCCGGCAGGTCCACAGTTCGAGCGGGCCGCGGGCCTCGGCGCCGACGAGCAGCGTGGTGGAGCTGCCCGCCTCGGTGGACCACATGCGGACGGCCCGGCTCTCCGGGACCAGCCGGACCTGGGCGCCCTGCTCGTGGTCGAGGAGGGTGGTGATGCTGACGCCGAGCGCGTCGGCCAGTTTGACGGTGGTGCCGACGCTCGGGTTCGTCCGCGCCTGCTCGATCTGGATGATCATCCCGCGGCTGACCCCGGCGCGGGCCGCGAGGGCGTCGAGGGTGAAGCCGCGCTCCCCCCGCCAGCGCTTGAGGTTGCGGGCCAGCGACTGGGTGAGCTGGTCGAGGTCGGACACGTACCGTCCCTGCGGTGGATGGCGGAGTGCGGGTGGCGGAGTGCGGCGTACGGGGCGCGGCGTGCTGAGTCGCGTACGGCGCATGCCGGGGTCAAGAATATTGCACCGCCGTACGGTGCGCTCCCGCGTCCGGCGGGCTGTACGCCACCACCGCCCTACGGCGTTTCGCGTGGCTCGTCCAGCTCCGCGAGGGCCAGCAACTGTTCGGGCGTGACGCCCTCGGGGATCGGCACGGGCGCCGGTGTGCGCAGGGGCGGCTGCCAGCCCTTCTCCGGGTCCCAGCTGCGGACGACGCGGGCGGGGGCCCCCGCGACCACGGCGTGGTCGGGGACCTCGCCCCGGACGACCGCGCCGGCGGCGACCACGACGTTCCGGCCGAGCCGGGCGCCGGGCAGGATCACCGCGCCCGTGCCGATCCAGCAGCCGGGCCCGATGGCCACCGGTTCCATCCGGGGCCACTGCTTGCCCACGGGCTCGTGCGGGTCGTCGTAGCTGTGGTTGGTCGAGGTGATGTAGACGTACGGGCCGCAGTAGGTGTCGGGGCCGATCGTCACCGTGGTGTCCGCGATCACATGGCTGCCGCGCCCCAGCACCACGCCGTCGCCCAGGGTGAGAACGGTGTCGGGGCCGAGGTCCAGGTCCGGCATCATCCCGGCCGTCAGCGTGACCTGCTCGCCGATGACGCAGTGCGCGCCGAGCTCGATCCACGGCTCCCCGAACACGGTCCCCTGCGGGAAGGCGAGCCGGGTCCCCGTGCCGATCGCGCGAAACCTCAGCCGCCCGGGGTGCTCGGCGGTGACCGCGCCCGCCCGCTGTGCCCAGGCCCAGCCGAGGTGGACCGCGCGGGAGGCGGCGCGGCGCGGGAGGCGGGCGAGGAAGGAGAACGCGTTTCGGTTCTTCGGCACGCGCTCACGGTAGTCGGCGGCGTGGTGGGCGATCCGTGCGATGACCTGTGATGTTCGCCCCACCGGACGCTGTGCTCGGGGAGTCGTCCCCTACCGTGTGAGTCGGCCGGGTCCGGCGGATCCGACGATTCGGCGGGAAGGCCCAGGAGCACCACACCGGCGCGAAGGAGCAGGCGATGGCGGAGCAGGCGTTGATCACGGGCATGGGCGGCAAGGAGCCGGACATCGACGTGGACGCGTTCGTGGCCCCGACCTCCGTGGTGATCGGCGAGGTGACGCTCGCCCCGGGCTCCAGCGTCTGGTACCAGGCCGTGCTGCGGGCCGACTGCGGTCCCATCACGCTCGGCGCCGACAGCAACATCCAGGACAACTGCAGCGTGCACACCGACCCCGGGTTCCCGCTCACCGTGGGCGCCCGGGTCTCGGTCGGCCACAACGCGGTGCTGCACGGCTGTGTGATCGAGGACGACGTGCTGGTGGGGATGGGCGCCACGGTGCTCAACGGCGCGCACATCGGGGCGGGTTCGCTGGTCGCGGCGCAGGCCCTCGTGCCGCAGGGGATGCGGGTGCCGCCGGGCTCGCTCGTCGCGGGGGTACCCGCGAAGGTGAAGCGTCCCCTGACCGTCGAGGAGCTGGAGGGGATCCGCTTCAACGCGGCCGGGTACGTGGAGCTGGCGAAGGCCCACCGCGAGGCGCACGGGGGCTGACGCCCGGAATCCGGCCGGAGCGCACCCGGGCCGCCGCCCCTCCCCGAACGGGAGGAACGGCGGCCCGGGTGCGTACGGCGGGTCTCAGCTGTTGGGGCGCAGGGTCCACACGACGGTCATCTCGCCGGTGACCGCGCCGTCCGCACGCCGGATCTCGATGGCGACGGGGAATTCCGGCCGCTGTCCGGCGTCCAGCTCGGCGATGACGTCGGCTATGGGGCGGCCGAGGGTCGCGGTCGCCGTGACCTCGCCCTTGGCGAGCTTCTTGTAGCCGATCTCGGCCTTCACGGCGAGCGGCACGGCGCGCGACATCTGGTCGCCGAAGGCGGCGATGACGATGGCGCCGCTGGCGGACTCGGCGAGCGTGAACATCGCTCCGGCGTGGGGTCCGCCGAGGTGGTTGTGGTAGTCCGCCTGGTCGGGCAGCCGGACGACGGCGCGCTCCGGGGTCGTCTCCAGGAAGTCGAGGTTGAGGGTCCGGGCCATCGGGACCGTCGCGACGAGCATCTCGCCCACGGTCATCTGTTCAGCGCTCATACCCGAAGGTTACTCACCAGTAGCGCCGTTTGGCCATCCCCTTGTGACGGCTCTGGGACAGGGCGGCCGTAGAAGTGGCCGGGTGCCCCATCTATGGTTACTGGCCATGTGGCCAGGAACGCAGCCGCCCGGGGGCGAGCAGAACCCGCAGGACCAGAACCAGAACCCGTACCAGCAGCCGGGGTACCAGCAGCCGAATCCCTATCAGCAACCGGGATATCCGCCGCAGGGCCAGCCCACGGAGCCGGGCTACGGATACCCGCAGGGCCAGCCCACGGAGCCGGGCTACGGATACCCGCAGGGCCCGCCCGCCGGGCAGCCCGGGTACCAGCAGCCCCATCCCTACCAGCAGCCGACGGTGCCGCAGTACGCCGTCCCGGGTCCGCCCGGCGGGCCGAAGCCCGGCGACGACAAGAAGAAGACGACGATCGTGGCGATCGTCGCGGCGACCGCCGTCGTGGTCGCGGCGGGCGTCACCGGTTTCCTCGTGCTCGGCAAGGACGACGACGGCGGCAAGACCGTCGCCGACGACAAGAAGTCCGCGTCGCCGAGCGCCAAGCCCAGCGGGACGGACACCGGCTCCGCGCCGCCCGCGGAGAACCCGCGGGGCTCCGACAGCGACCCCAAGCCGGTCGTTCCGGGCTGGAAGGTCGTCACCAACCCCAAGTGGGGCACGCAGTTCGACGTTCCCGGTGACTGGGAGGTCGCGAGTTCGGGGATGTTCTCCGGATTCGAGGACGCCAAGAAGCCCGACGGCCCGCCCGTCGCCGGCTTCTCCGCGCCCGCCTACTACAAGAGCAAGTGGTGCGTCGACGACTCCGACGGGGACGGCAGCCAGGAGGACACCGGGCTGGCCGGCGTCGGGACGAAGGGCGCCCAGGGCGCCAAGAACACCGACGAGGCAGCGACGAACGAGGCAGCCAACTGGGTGTGGGCGGCCTACGCCCAGCTCGATCCCAAGAGCAAGGTCAAGATCGGCAAGCCCAAGGCGTTCACCACGGAGTCGGGTCTCTCCGGCAGCGTCGTCCAGGCCACCGCACTGGGCCTCGCCAACAAGGAGAAGTGCGACAGCGACGGGAAGTCGATCGCCTTCTCCTTCAAGAACTCCAAGGGCGACTACTCGACCTGGGTCCTCTACGCCGCCGCCGGCGTCAAGGACGAACTTCCGGACACCACCATCCAGAAGATCCTGAGCACGGTCCGCCTCTCCGGTCAGCCCACCGGCTGACCCGCCCACCC
>NZ_JAAXYC010000548.1 GCF_018619185.1 Streptomyces sp. McG3
CCGCAGACGCCCCCGCCCGGCACCCCGGCGTACGGCTATCCGCAGCAGCAGCCCCCGGCCGGGCCCGGCTACGGCTATCCGCAGCAGCCCGGCCAGGCCCCCGGCCCGTACGGTCAGCAGGCCCCCGGCCCGTACGGCCAGCAGCCCGGACCCTACGGTCAGCAGGCCCCGGGCCCGTACGGCCAGCAGCCCGGACCCTACGGTCAGCAGGCTCCGGGCCCGTACGGCCAGCAGACCCAGACGGGCTACGGCTACCCGACGCAGCAGCACCCCGGCGCCCCCGCCCCCGGCGGACCGGGCTCCGGTCCCGGCGGGTTCCTCAAGAACAAGACCGGCATCGTGGTCGCGGCGGCGCTCGCCGTGGTCCTGGTCGCCGGGACGGGCACCTGGTTCCTCGTGAGCGACGGCGGGGACGACCCCAAGAAGCCCGTCGCCGGCACGAGCAACGACCCCAAGCCCCCCAGCGAGTCGCCGACCGTCGACGAGGGCGACGGCACCGGCGACGGCCGCGAGGGCAACGACGACCTCAACGCCGGGCGCAAGCCGGGCGAGGCCAAGGTCGCCTGGCTCCAGAAGAACGACGTCGACCTGCCGCGCAACGGCGCGTCCGTCGAAGGCCCCTGGTTCACCGGCGACCTGGTCGCCAAGGCCATGTACCGCGGCGTCTCCGGCTACTCCGTCGCCGACGGCAAGCAGAAGTGGACCCTGGCGCTCCCCGCCGACGTGTGCGCCGCGCCCAACACCGCGACCGCCGACGGCAAGCTCGTCATCGGGGTGAAGGACGGCACCACCGACCGGGCCAAGTGCTCCGTCCTCCAGATGATCGACCTCAACACCGGCAAGGCCGGCTGGAAGAAGACGGTCAAGAAGAACGGCAACTGGGACTTCCTGTCGGACATCGGTCTGGCGATCAGCGGAGACACCGTCACGGTGGGGCGCACCGGCAACTCCAACGCCTACCGCGTCAGCGACGGCAAGGAGCTGTTCGGCAACCCCGAGGGCAACTGCCAGCCCTTCGCCTTCGCCGGCGGCGCGAAGCTGATCGCCGCCACCAGCTGCCGCACCGACGACGCCAAGAACCCGCAGCACCAGGTCCAGGAGCTGGACCCGGTCACGGGCAAGGCCAAGTGGACGTACCAGCCGAAGCGCGGCTGGGAGGTCAGCAAGGTCTACTCGGTCAGCCCGCTCGTCGTCAGGTTCGACAACGAGGCGAAGAAGCAGTACGCCATCGCCGCGCTCACCGAGAGCGGCAAGCTCCGCTCGCAGCTCGCCCCCGCGCAGGGCGACAAGCTCACCGTCGACTGCGGGGGCAGCTTCGCGATCTTCGGCGAGAAGCTCGAAGGGTGCAGCGGCGTCGCCGCCGACGCCAACACCTTCTACATCGCGACCGAGGACGACAGCAGCGGGACCTCCCGGACGAACAAGGTCATCGCCTTCGACCTGAACACCGGGAAGCCCAAGTGGGAAGCGCCCGCCCCGGCCGAGCGCGTTCTGAAGCCGCTGGGCATGGAGGGCGGCGACGTGCTGCTCTACATGCGGCCGAAGTACGACACCGCCGGCGCACTCGTGACCCTGCCGCCGACCGGCGGCACCCCCAAGACGCTGCTCCAGCACCCGGCGTCGGCCGGCCGGATCGAGAACGGCTTCTTCTCGTCCAAGGTCCTCTACCAGGACGGCCGCTCCTACATCTTCAGCAAGCGTGTGAGCGCGAGCAACGACAAGGAAGAGCTGGAGCAGTCGACGATGCTGGTGTTCACCAAGTGACGGTCCGCCGCGGCATCCGGCCGCGGCCGGCCCCTCCCGGCCC
>NZ_JAAXYC010000550.1 GCF_018619185.1 Streptomyces sp. McG3
GGCCTGGTGGGGCCGGGGGCCGCGAGGCCGTTGGTCCCCGGGGCCCGTGCTGGTGGCCGGGCGCCGGGCCGTGTGGCTGCGGGCCCGGCCGCACGGCCGGGCGCCCGGCCGCGGGTCTCAGTCCTGCGAGGCCTTCAGGGCGATGTCCGTACGGTGCTGGGAGCCGTCCAGGCGGATCCGGCCGAGCGCGGTGTAGGCACGCTCCCGGGCCGCCGTGAGGTCCTTGCCGGTCGCGGTCACCGAGAGGACCCGGCCGCCCGCGCTGAGCACCGCGTCGCCCTCGGCGCGGGTCCCGGCGTGCAGGACGTACGCGTCGGGGGCATCCTTCGCCGCGACGTCCGCGAGCCCGTCGATCGGGTCGCCGGTGCGCGGGGTGTCCGGGTAGTTGTGCGAGGCGATGACCACGGTGACCGCGGCGTCGTCGCGCCAGTTCAGCGGCGGCAGGACGTCGAGGGTGCTGTTGGCGGAGGCGAGCAGGACACCGGCGAGCGGGGTCTTCAGCCGGGCCAGCACGACCTGGGTCTCCGGGTCGCCGAACCGGGCGTTGAACTCGATGACCCGCACGCCGCGCGAGGTGATCGCGAGGCCGGCGTAGAGCAGCCCGGAGAAGGGCGTGCCCCGTCGGCGCAGTTCGTCGACGGTCGGCTGGAGGACGGTCCGGAGAACCTCGTCGACCAGCTGGGGGTCCGCCCACGGGAGCGGGGAGTAGGCGCCCATGCCGCCGGTGTTCGGGCCCTCGTCGCCGTCGAGGGCGCGCTTGAAGTCCTGGGCGGGCTGGAGCGGCAGCACGGTGGTGCCGTCGGTGATCGCGAAGAGGCTGACCTCGGGGCCGTCGAGGAACTCCTCGATGACCACGCGGTCGCAGGAGAGCGCGTGATCGCGGGCGGCGGCGAGGTCGTCGGTGACGACCACTCCCTTGCCGGCGGCGAGGCCGTCGTCCTTGACGACGTACGGGGCGCCGAAGGCGTCGAGGGCCTCGTCGATCTCCGTGGGGGTGGTGCAGACGTAGCTGCGGGCGGTGGGCACGCCGGCGCCGGCCATGACGTCCTTGGCGAACGCCTTGGAGCCTTCCAGCTGCGCGGCTTCGCCGGAGGGGCCGAAGCAGGGGATACCGGCCGCGCGCACGGCGTCGGCGACCCCTGCGACGAGCGGCGCCTCCGGGCCGACGACCACCAGCCCGGCGCCAAGCTCGGTCGCGAGGCGCGCGACGGCGTCACCGTCGAGCGCGTCGACCGGGTGCAGTTCGGCCACCTCTGCGATGCCGGCGTTGCCGGGGGCGCAGTACAGAGCGGTGACATCGGGGTCGAGGGACAGAGAGCGGCACAGGGCGTGTTCGCGGGCGCCGCCGCCGATGACGAGGACCTTCACGGGGTGCAGCCTAGCCGCCGGGCGCGGGGAGCCCCGACGGCTGCCGGTCCGTGGACGGGCGGCCGCCGTTCTCGCCGCCACAGCGTCCTGCGCGTCACCGCTCGTCGCCCCTCGCCACTCCTCGTCACTGCTCGTTGGTGAACTCCTCGACGACCGTGGCGCCGAGCTCGCGGACGATCAGCTCGTGGCCGGAGAGGGCGGAGTCGACGAGATCCGGATCGTCGGCCTCCGGGGTGTCGTCCTCGGGGGCGACGTTACGCGGCGGCTCCGCCCCGTAGGAACTGTGGGAGGCCTCGGGAGCGGGCGCGGACTCCCGGCCCTGCGGCGCGGAGGAAGGCGGCTGCTGCTGGGGCGGCGGCGTGTGCTGCCCCTGCGGCGAGGGCGCGGACTGCTGCGGGGCGGAGTGCTGGGGCCGGGGCTCGTACGCGAC
>NZ_JAAXYC010000551.1 GCF_018619185.1 Streptomyces sp. McG3
GTTTTCGGGGGGCCGTTGCCGTGTTTGCCGTTGTTCAGGACCTTTCGGGGCGTCAGGCCGTAGATGCCGAAGGGCGGGAAGAGGTCGACGCGACGCGGGTAGTCGCCCTCCGCGCACTCCTCGCAGAGCAGGTCGCGGCCGGTGGGGGTATGGCGGGCGGCGGTGACCGGGGCGTTCCAGCATGCCTCGCAGTCGAGGACGTCCGTCGTGGAGAGGGCGATCATCCGGGCCTCCCGGATGGTGGTGCCGGTAACGCCTGGTGGGTCCTGCGCATCAGGTGCCTCCGTCTCTGGTGAGGGGGTGGCGACCCGGCCCGGCCGTTGTTCTGCCGAGGAAGGGACGGCCGGGGCCGGGTCGGGTCAGGGGGTTCGCCCGGTCGCGCGCCGTCGGTTCGTCGCGGCCGCGACCCGTTCCCGCCGGCGCCCCGCGCCGCGTCTCATCGGCGGGTCTCCCGCCACACGCGGACGAGCTTCGTCGCGGCGGGGCAGATCGCGCCGGTCCGGCAGGCGGTGCACGTCATCGTGTGGCCGAGCAGGGCGCGGTACGCCGTGTCCGGGGATTCGGTCGTGGTCACGTTCGCCTCTCTGCTGATCTCGGCCCACACGAATTCGGCGGTGCGGTTGAGCGTGTGGCCGTAGCGGTCCGCTGTGGCCAGGGCGGCCAGGACGGCCGAGTGCGCGGTCGTGCTCAACTCGGAGGGGAGATCGGCCTCGACGCGGAACGTGTCCAGGCCGGTGGCGATGCGCGGTTCGGTGCCTGTGGCGGCGGCGAGCATGCCGGTCAGCGCCGCGACCCGCGCTTGTGCAGAGCGCACACTTCTCCCCTGATGAACCGAATGTCACTCCATGTAATGCTGAGTATTCAGCTTCAACCTGATGGGTTAGCTTTGTCAACAGCGACGCCCCTGTCGACGCCGAACACACGGAGCTGCTCAAATGCCACGTGATACGCCGTACTTGAAGGTGGCGGATGCTCTGCGGGCTCGTGTCCGGGCCGGTGAATGGGCCGTGGGGGACAAGCTGCCGTCCCGGGCCCGGTTCGCCGAGGAGTACGGCGTCGGTCAGTCCGTGGCGCAGCGGGCCATGGAGCGCCTGATCATCGAGGGCGTCCTCGAAGGCCGCGCCGGTTCCGGTACATACGTCCGCCGGGCCCGCGAGCGTCGGCGCATGGTCCGCTCCCGCCACCGCGAGCAGCGCGGCAACAGCCCCTTCGCCTCGGACATGAGTGAGCTCGACCACGAGGCCGACTGGGAGTGCACCAGCACGGCGCGGGTCCCCGCGCCGGAGGGCATCGCCGAACGGCTGGCGATCGAGCCCGGCGACCTCTGCGTCGTGACCGACTACGAGTTCCTCGCCGACGGCCTGCCCGTACAGCTGGCCAAGAGCTGGGAGCCGATGGCCATCACCGACGGCACCCCGATCCTGCTCCCCGAGATGGGTCCGCACGGCAAGATCGGCGTCGTGGAGCGGATGCGGTCGATCGGCGTGCACATCGCCACCGGCATCGAGCTCCCCCGCCCGGCCCGCGCGACGCGGGAACAGGCGAATCTGCTCGGGATCTCCATCGGCGACCTGGTCATCGAGGTCGAGCGCACGTACTTCGACCGCGAGGGACGCCCCGTGGAGACGGCCGACATCATCGTGCCGGACATCCGCTGGGAGATCGCCTACGAGATCCGCGTCGACCAGCCGGATTCCTGAGTGAGGCGGGGGCCGAGGCTGGCTCTTATACACATCTC
>NZ_JAAXYC010000552.1 GCF_018619185.1 Streptomyces sp. McG3
GGTGGGGCCCGGGGAGGCGGGGGCGAAGAGTTCGGGTGCCAGGTAGGAGGAGGTGCCGATGACGCTCCCGGACCGGGTCACCCGGTCCGCGCCCTCGAAGGTGGCGATCCCGAAGTCCACCAGGATCGCGAGGCCGTCGTCGCGGACGAGGACGTTGCCCGGCTTCACGTCGCGGTGGACGACCGATGCCGCGTGGACCGCTTGCAGGCCCTGGAGGACCTGGAGGCCGATGGTCGCCGCCCTCGGCACGGCGAGGACCCCGTCGCCGCTCAACAGGTCCCCCAGGGACCTCGCTTCGAGCAGCTTCATCACGATCCAGACCTGGTTGTCGGTCTCGACCTGGTCGTGGACCGTCACCACGTTCTGGTGCTCGATCTTGGCGATGGCCTCCGCCTCGCGCCGCGCCCGTTGCAGCGCCGCCGTCTGCGTGGCGGCGGTCATCGAGTTGCGGTCGAGCAGCCCCTTCACGGCGACGAACCGGCGCAGCCGCCGGTCATGCGCCTTCCAGACCTCGCCCATCCCGCCGCTGCCGATCGGCTCCAGCAGCTCGTAGCGGCCGTCGATCACGGTCCGGGGGGAGGGCGGAGCGCCGTGCGGCGGTGGCGTGCTCGGCCACACCTGCGGCGCCACGGCGTCCGGCCGCCGGGGGTCGTCGCCCGACCGGCGGTCCTCGGGCTCTCCGGCCCCGTCGCCCGCTCTGCCGGCCCTGTCTTCGTTGTGCATACGACCCCCTGTGCACTACATGGACCACGCCAGATTAGACGTTACGTCCTGCTCGGACGCCTTGACGTGAGGTACCGGTTCGCGCCCCGGCGATCGGCGGTACGGATGGGGCCCTAGGAGGCCGCGCCGCCGTTGCTCTTCAGCAACTGGCCGTTGACCCACTGGCCTTCGGGGGAGCACAGGAATCCCACCAGGTGGGCGGTGTCCAGCGGGGTGCCGAGCCGGCCGAGCGGGGTGCCCCGCACCAGGGTCTCGCGCAGCGCGTCGTTCATCCAGCCGGTGTCCACCGGCCCGGGGTTGACGACGTTCGCGGTCACGCCGAGGTGGGCCAGCTCGTGCGCGGCGGCCAGCGTGATGCGGTCCAGGGCCCCCTTGCTCGCCCCGTAGGGAAGGTTGCCCACGGTGTGGTCGCTGGTGAGCGCGACGATCCGGCCGGTCGCGGTGCCGGGCGCGCTGCGGAAGCGGAGCCCGTACTCGCGGATCAGCAGCCAGCTGGCCCGGGAGTTCACCGCGAAGTGCCGGTCGAACGCCTCCACGGTGGTGTCGAGCAGTCCCGAGTCCACCGACTCCGCGTGCGAGAGGACGAGCGCGGTCACCGGCCCGCCGTGGTGCTGTTCCGCCGCGTCGAAGACGCGCGTCGGCGCGTCGGGGTCGGTCAGGTCCGCCTCGATCGCCACCGTCCGGGCCCCGGCCTCCGCCAGCTCCTTCTCGATGGACGCGGCGGCCCCCGGCTCGGCGCCCCAGTTCATGCGGCGGTCGTACGGCGTCCAGTAGGTGAAGGCGACGTCCCAGCCGGTGGCCGCGAGCCGGCGCGCGATGCCCGCGCCGATACCGATGCTGCGGCCGACGCCGGTGATCAGGGCCATGGGGCGGTCCGGTCCGGAGGTGGGCGGGAGCTGTTCGGTGTTCGTCACGCGGTGATCCTTCGTGACCCGTACGCCTACGTCAATGGCCTTTCCGGACAGGCGGGACGGCGCGGTTGAGCCCGCGCTGACCTGCGGGGCGGGCCGGTCGGGGCGCGGCAGGAG
>NZ_JAAXYC010000553.1 GCF_018619185.1 Streptomyces sp. McG3
CACGACGCCACCGCGAACGCCGGAGGCCGAGACCGGTCCGGCACCCGAACAGAGCACCGCCGGCGCCGCTGCCGAGCCCGAATCGCCGCAGGCGGAGGAAACCACCCCCACCGACCCCGACCCCGACCCCGACGCCACTGCCGGGTTCGACGCCCCGGCGGATGCCTCGCGCACCAGGACATCCCGCCTGCGCGTCACGCTGCCCGCCCTGCTCTGCGCCCTCACCGTCCTCCTCGGAGCCTTCGCCGCCTGGGCGTTCACCTCGGCCGACAGCCTCCGTGACGAGCCGGCCCGGCAGAACACCGCGCTCACCGACATCGGCCGGACCAGTGAGGTGAAGGGCCGGATCAGCGAGGCGGTCGGCGCGGTGTTCTCGTACGACTACGCCTCGCCCGCCCGGTCCGACCGCGCCGCGAGCACCTATCTGACCGGCCGGGCCGTGCGGCAGCACGAGGACATGCTCGCCGACGTACGGGAGCAGGCCCCGAAGCAGAAGCTCGTCCTGACCACCACCGTGACCGGGAGCGGGGTCGAGTTCCTCGACGGCGACCGCGCCCGGCTGCTGATCTTCGCCGACCAGAGCAACACCCGTACCGGCAAGGACGAGGAGACGACGTACGCGGCGGCCATGTTCGCCGTGGACGCCGTCCGCCGCGGGGACACCTGGCTGATCGCCGCCATCGACACGTTCACCCGTTGAGCCCCGGAGAGGGGAGTGGAGTCCAGATGAGCTTCAACCGCACGGTGCGCCGACGGCTCGGCACCACCGCCACGGCAGTCGCCGCGATGACCGCGCTCACCGCGTCCCAGGCCCCGGGCGTCGCGCTGCCCGAGCCCCGGCAGGGCAAGGCGGCGGCGTGGGACGACGTGGTGTGGAGCGAGGTACCGGGCGACGACGTCTACCACACGGAGTTGCCTCCGCTGCGGTCCCCGAAGCCGCCCGCTCCCCTGAAGCCCGGGGTGAAGCCCGATCCGCTCGTGGCCCGCGCCTGGTCCGAGGCGGGCATTCCGGCGACCGTGCTGGCCGCCTATCGCAAGGCCGAGAGCGCGGTGGGCCGCGGCGATCCGGGCTGCGGGCTGCCGTGGCAGCTGCTCGCGGCGATCGGCAAGGTCGAGTCGGGCCAGGCGTCCGGCGGGCGGGTCGACGCCCGCGGGACGACGCTCACCGCGATCCTCGGCCCCGCGCTCGACGGCAACGGCTTCGCCCTGATCAGGGACACCGACGACGGGGCGTACGACGGCGACCGCGCCTACGACCGGGCCGTCGGGCCGATGCAGTTCATCCCCTCGACCTGGGCGGCCTGGGGCGCCGACGGCAACGGCGACGGCCGCCGGGACCCGAACAACATCTACGACGCGGCGCTCGCCGCCGGGCGCTACCTCTGTGCCGGGTCCCGCGATCTGACCCGCCGCGCCGACCTGGACCGGGCGGTCCTCAGCTACAACCGGTCCGAGACGTATCTGCGGACCGTGCTGTCCTGGCTGGAGTTCTACCGCGGCGGAAGCCATCCGGTCGCCGACGGCCAGGGCGTCCTCCCGGCCGGCCCCGGCCCGGGCGGGAAGACCCCGCCCAAGGCGCCGGTCGGCGGGGCAGGCGCGCCGGCACGTCCCGGCAAGGGCGACGGAGGCGTCGTCGTCGGCCCGCAGCCCACCCGGCCGCCGAGCCCGACGCCCACGCCCCGTCCCACGGGCCCGGGCTCACCGAGCCCGAGCCCCGACCCGACGGACCCGGGTCCCACCGACCCCGGCC
>NZ_JAAXYC010000059.1 GCF_018619185.1 Streptomyces sp. McG3
CGTCCAGTGCGCCTCCCCCGCCGAGCTCCTGGCCCGCCCCGCGGACGCGTTCGTCGCGGACTTCCTCGGCGCGGAGCGCGGCCTGAAGCTGCTGTCCCTGACGACGCTCGAAGAGGTCGCCCAGGGCGGAGGGCGTGCGCGCGTACTGGGAGTCGAACACCTTCGCCCAGTCGCCGACCTGCTCGGCGGCCGTGTCGTCGGGTGCCTCGCCGGTCTGGGGGGCGGCGACGGCGTAGGCGGTCAGGCGTGGGTCGCCGGGGCGGTCTTCGCGGACGACGACGGCCGCCTGGCTCACGGCTGGGTGGGTGGTGAGGACTGACTCGATCTCGCCCGGCTCGATGCGAAAGCCCCGGATCTTGACCTGCTGGTCCGTGCGGCCGAAGAACTCCAGCGTGCCCAGGGCGTTCCGGCGCGCCAGGTCACCGCTGCGGTACATGCGGCTGCCCGGCGGCCCGAAGGGGTCGGCGACGAAGCGTCCCGCGGTGAGTCCTGGCCGGTTTAGGTAGCAGCGTGCGACGCCCGGCCCGGCGATGTACAGCTCGCCGGGGACTCCGGCCGGCACAGGGCGCAGGGCCTCGTCGAGGACGTGGGCGGACAGGTCCGCGAGGGCGGTGCCGATCCTGCTGGCGGGCTGGCCGAGGGTGTCTTCCCGGGTGAGCGCCGTGTGGGTGACGTGGACGGTGGTCTCGGTGATTCCGTACATGTTGACCAGGACCGGTGCGTCGTCGGCGTGGCGCTCGTACCAGGCGGCCAGCTTCCCGAAGTCGAGCGGCTCGCCGCCGAACACGACTGCGCGCAGGGCGAGCCGGTCGCCTTGTGCGGGCCGGTCCCGGTCGGCCTGGATCAGGGGATAGAAGGCCGACGGGGTCTGGCTGAGGACTGTGACGCGTTCTTCGGCGAGCAGGGTGAGGAAGCGGTCGGGCGTGCGGCTGATGTCGTACGGGACGACAACCAGTCTTCCGCCGTGCAGGAGGGCGCCCCACATCTCCCAGACCGACATGTCGAAGGCGTAGGAGTGGAAGAGGCTCCATACGTCCTGTTCGGTGAAGTGGAAGTGGGACGCGCTGTGGGTGAAGAGGCGGACCACGTTCCGGTGGCTGACCACGACCCCCTTGGGCCGGCCGGTGGATCCCGAGGTGTAGATGACGTACGCGGCCGTGTCCGGGCCCACAGGTGCGGTGCGGTCCGCGTCGGTGGGGGGCCGCGCGTCCTGTGCCGCCGGCTCCGCGGCGGTCTGCGGGGTGGAGAGCACCAGTCGTGGCGTCTCGGCGCGCAGGTCAAGGGGGTCGAGGCTGAGTAGGAGCAGCGGGCGGGCGTCTTCCAGGATGCTCTCCAGCCGTTCCCCGGGGTGGTGCAGGTCCAGCGGGAGGTAGGCGGCGCCGGACTTGAGGACCGCGAGAACGGCCACGACGAGGTCGATCGAGCGCGGCAGGGCGAGGGCGACGAGCTGTTCGGGTCCCGCGCCGCGCTGGATCAGGACGTGTGCCAGCCGGTTGGCGCGTGCGTCGAGTGCGGCGTAGTCGAGGCTGTCGCTGCCGTGGTTGACCGCCGTACGCCGGGGATGGCGCAGCGCCTGAGCCTCGAAGAGATCTGTCAAAGTCGTACCGTCAGCCGCGTGCCGTTGGCACGCCGGTACGCTTTCCGATCCGGTGATTGCCATTGCTCAGTTCCTCACTTGTTCGGCCGGCGGATCCCGCCGCCGGTCTGTTCCAGGTCTCTGATCCAGGTACGGCGGCCGGTGTGTTCCAGATCGCGGCAGGCGGGGTGTGCGCGGTCCGTCGGGTCGTCGTGCCGTCAGCCGGCGACGTCGGCGGCCCCGTTCCGCGGTGCGGCCGCCGGGCGGCTGCCGGGCGCCAGGACGCGCAGCAGGTTGTCGGACAGGAGGAGTCGTTGGTCGGTGCGGGAGACCCCGGAGAACACGGTCGGTCCGTGCAGGATTTCGTCGGTCAGGCGTTTCAGCCCGCCGCCCATGCGGCCCAGTGGCCAGTCCGTTCCGAAGATGATCTTGTGGTTGATGCCCGCCCGGAAGAGCCGGTTGAGATGCTCCGGCCAGTCCCGGAGGGTCGGGGAACTGGCGAACCCGCCAATGTCCAGGTACACGTTGGGCCGGTACGCCGCGAGGTAGCCGCCGGTGTCCGCGTGGGTCAGCCCCGCATGCCCCAGGACGAAGTCGACCTGCGGGAAGTCGCGGGCCGCCCGGTCGATCCTGATCGGGTCTGCGGGCTCGTAGTCCAGGCTCGCCGCCGTGGGTCCGGTGTGCACGAACACGGGCAGCGACAGGGCCGCGCAGATCTCGTAGTACGGGTAGAGATCCGGGTCGGAGGGCGAATAGCCACAGGGCGGATACAGCTTCACCCCGTCCAGGGCGTACTCGTCCACCATCTGCGCGAAGGCCCGCACCCCTTCGGGGCCGTACCGCGGATCGACCCCGATGTAAACCCAGAAACGATCGGGGTGGCGCAGGCGGATCTCGTGGTGGAGCCGGGCCGCCTCGGGGGGCGGCACGGTTCCGGGCATGCGCAGGCTGAAGTCCGGTACCAGCAGCACCGCCCGGGCGATCCCGGCGGCGTCCATCTCGGCGACCAGCCCGTCGGCCAGGTGGTCCTGGTGCTGGTCGGCGTAGCTGCGGGCGATGCGGACGACCGACGGGGCCGCGCCCCTCGCGGAGAGCTTGCTGTGGACGTTGCCCGCGACGTCTTCGACGAACGCCTGGGGGATGAAGCGCGTGGATGCCACATGACAGTGGCCGTCGTAGATGGTGGTCATCCGACACAGTGCTGGACGATGCCCCGAACGGTGACGCCGTCACTGTGGTCGAAGGTGGCGAAGTCGAAGGTCGTGTCGGTCTGTTCCTCCAGGTGGGCGATCAGGCCGACGACCGCCATGGAGTCGAGCAGACCGGTGTGGCTAAGATTGGTGTCCGCGTCGACGACGGTCTGCGTCTCCCCGCCATTCCAGTCCTCCACCCATGTGATCAGCGACTTTTCCAGTTCCGCGCTGTCCTGCTTCATATCTGGCCACCCCTGTGCGTCGTTGCGCCGTCGTGTGGTTGTGGTGATGTGCGGTGAGGCTCTCCGGAAGCGCTTCCCGTGGACTTCCTGCGGCCCGTCAGACGCAGGCTGTTGCCGCTCATCAGCAGTCGTCGCTCGGGCTCCCGCAGTCCGGCGACGGCTGGGGAGCCCTGGGCGAACGCGCCGACCAGGCCGCTGAGCGACTCCGACAGCCGGTACGAGGGCCAGCAGGTACCGAAGAGGATCTTGTGGCAGATTCCCGTGCGGAGGAGCCGGTTCAGGTGCACCTGCCAGCCGTCCGCGGCCAGGACCGAGTGGAACTGGCTGATGTCCAGGTGCACGTTGGGCCGGTGGGCGCACAGATAGGTCGCCTCGTCGACGTGGGTGACCCCGCCGTGCCCCAGGATGAAGTCGACCTGGGGGAAGTCGCGGGCCGCCCGGTCCACCAGGAGCGGACTGCCGTACGAGAAGTCCAGGGGCCCCCAGCCGGGACCCGTGTGGGTGAGGACCGGCAGTCCGTAGTGCGCGCAGATCTCGAAGTACGGGTCCAGCCGCGGATCACTGGGCGAGTAGCCGCACAGCGGATACAGCTTCAGCCCGGCGAAGCCGTACTCCGTCACGCACCGTTCGAAGAGGTCGATGCCGTCCTGGCCAGCTCGCGGGTCAACGCCCCAGAAGACGTGGAAGCGGCCCGGGTGGCGACGGGCGACCCGGTCGTGCCAGGCCGCGAGTTCGGGACGGGACAGACGGCACTGCGCCACCTCGGAGAAGTCCGGGACGACCAGGAACGCCTGGTCGACGCCCGCCTCGTCCATCTCGGCGACCAGCTTGTCGGCCTCGTCGTCCTGGTGGAGGGCGAGTATGTGGTCCAAGGTGCGCATGGGTCGCATCCGGTGGCCGTACGAGGCCAGCCGGTGCTGGACGTTGGCGGCCTGGTACTCCAAGAAGGCGCGCGGAATGGCCAGTTCGCTGCCGAGCTGTACCTGTGCGTCGACGACGACGAGCGGCCGGCTGGAGCTCCCGGCCCCCGTACCGTTGCCGGCGGTTGCGGCCGCCGTCGGCCCAGCCGGCTCGCTCACCGGCCCCCCTCGTCCGCTGCGGGCGCGGCGGAGATCGTGGCGGCGAAGTGCTCCGCCGCACGGGCCCTGCTCAGTTTAAGGTTGCCGGTCAGGAAGGCGGGGTCGGAGCGCAGCGGCTGCTCGGAGAAGATCATAGACATCACGCGCTGGTGGGCCGGGAGCGACCCGTTGACCTCCTCGACGCGCTTGCGGAGCTGTGCGCGCAGGTCGGCGTCCGCGGGGTCGGTCGGGGTGATGATCGCGCCGAGCCTGGCCGACTGCGAAGTCGGCACCACGATGATCTCGCTGAGGCCCTCGACGGCGACGAACGCACTTTCGATCTCGGCGGGGTGCACCTTGCGCCCGCTGCCGAGCACGATGACGTCCTTCTTGCGGCCGATCAGGCTGAGGTACCCGTCCTCGTCCAGCCGCCCGTAGTCACCGGTCAGGATGGAGCCGTCGGGGCGGAAACAGTCTTCGGGCGCGCCCTCGTCGGTCTCGAAGTAGCCCTGGCTCAGCGGCGCCGGGCGGTTGATGACCACCTCCCCGTCGTCCAGGAAGATCACCGTTTCCGGGTCGATCAGCTTGCCGACGGAGCCGAGGCGGTAGGCATCCTGGGTGTTCCAGGCGACCATGCCGGTCTCTGTCAGCCCGTACGCCTCAAGGAGCCGGACATCCTGGTTCCAGTACCCTTCGAGGGTTTCACGCCGGATCGGCGCCATTCCCGTGATCAGGAATCGTATGCGCCCGCCGAGGAAGTCGCCCAGGCTGGTGTCCGCGCTGCTTGAGGCGCTGAGCTGCAGCGCGGTGTCGTAGAAGACGGGCGGGCCGATCAGGAAGGTCGGCTGTTCCTTGCGCAGGGCCTGGAAGACGCGCTGGTAGGGGGCGAGCACCAGATCCGCCCCGAGCCACAGGCAGCAGTAGACCGACAACCGCTGCTGGTAGTTGGAGAGCGGCAGGAAGATCAGGTGCCGGTCGGCGGTGGTCAGCCGGTAGCTGTCGATGAAGCGGTTAATGACGTAGTTGGTGCCGCTCGCGGTGATCCGAAGTCCCTTGAGCCGGCCCGACGTGCCCGAGGAGTAGACCAGGCTGTGCACGTCCTCGCGGTCGTACACCTCGGCACTCGGCGGCGCCACGTTCTCCCTGGGGACGCCGTCTGGCCGGATCACGGTGGGTGCCGTGAGCGGTACAGAGTCGTCCGCGATCAGCAGTGCCAGGCCGTGCCGGGCGACGAACTCCGCGGGGTCGGCCACCTCCGTGGAGTCCGGGAACGCCTTGAGCAGGGCGCCGGTGGCCAGTGCCGCGAGGTCCCAGGCCAGCCAGTCGATGCTGTTGCCCGCCTTGATCCCGATGAGGTGGCCTCGCCGCACGCCCGCGGCGGTCAACTGCCCGGCGCGGTCGGCCGCCAGGGCGTGCAGATCGCTCTGCGTCATCTCCCGGCGGCCGCCGGAGACGTCGATCTCCACCACGCGGGCGTCCTTGTGGTCTCCGTACCGGTTTGTGAGGTCGTGCAGGGTCATGCTCACTCCGGGTTCGCCTTTCGTTGCCGCTGTTGCCGCTGTTGCCGCTGTTGCCGCTGTTGCCGTTCGGGGCGTTCGCAGGGCCACCCGCAGGGGGCTGCGCGCGGGTCACACGGTCTCCCGCGCGGATCCGAGCGCGGACCGCAGCGCCGCGACGCACTCTGCCAGCGCCCGGCCGGCAAGGAAGCCGATGCGGCCGCCGAGCAGATCCTCGTACGAGCCGCTGTCGGTGTCCCAGGTGACGCACAGGTGCAGGACGCTGCCGCCGTCGGCGGCGGGCGTGACCGTCGCTTCGCGGCAGAGGGTGTGCCACAGCCAGCCGGCCTCGGCGCTCAGCCGGACACCTCTGTCGGTGGTCTCCGCACGGTCGGCCCAGACCACGGTGTCCGCCCCGAGCCGTCCGGCGAACTCCGCGTCGTACCCCTTCGGTCCAGTGCCGGCGGTGGCGAAGGGATCCAGGATGCGGGGCCGGGCGTGCAGGAGTTCCAGCACCTCGTGGGGCGGGTGCGGCAGCGACACGGTGCGGGTGAGCGGGGACAGTTCGGTGCCGGAGCCGTCGGCACGTCCCTCGCCGACAGCACGCAGATGCGCGTCGACCTCCGCCAGCAGGGTGTCGAGCACCGACAGGCAGTGGTCGAGCTCGTCCACGCTGATGACCATGGGGGGCTGGACCCGCAGCACCTTCGCGTTGTACAGCGAGTATGTGGACGTGATGCCCTCTTCCAGCAGCCGTCCCAGGACGAGACCGGCCAGGGCCTGGTCGCGGAATTCCAGCCCGTGCATCATGCCCACACCGCGATGCGCGGCGACCACGCCGGGGTGCCGCTCCGCGGCCGCGGCCAGCCGCTGCCCGATCGTCAGCGCGCTTTCCCGTACTTCGTCGAGGAAGAGGGGGTCCGAGGCGATGGCGACACTCTCCAGACCGACCCGGCACGACAGCGGGTTGCCGCCCAGACTCGACCCGAACGTCGAGGGCAGTTCCCGCAGCACCTTCCACACCTCCTCGGTGCCCAGCACCGCCGAGACGGGCAGCACACCGCCACCGAACGCCTTGCCCACACACACCAGGTCGGGGGTGATGCCGGACTGCTCGTAGGCGAAAAAGGTCCCGCACCGTCCGAAGGCCGTCTGCATCTCGTCGAGGACGAGGAGGGCCCCTGCCTCGGTGCACAGCCTGCGCACCTCTTGCAGGTAATCGGGCGGCGGCACGATCACCCCGGCCTCCGCCTGTACAGGTTCCAGCAGAACCGCGCCGACCGAGTCGTCCAGCGCGGCGGCCAGTTCGGCCGTGTCACCGAAGGTCACCTGTTGGAAGTGCTCCATGAATGGGGCGAGATGCGCGCGGTGTTCGGGGCGGTTGGAGGCACTGAGGGTGGCGAAGGTCTTGCCGTGGAAGCAGCCGCGGGCGCTGATGACACCGGGGCGGCCGGTCGCGGCACGGGCCAGTTTCAGCGCGTTGTCGATCGTCTCCCCGCCGCCGTTGGCCATGTACGAGTACGGCAGACGCTGCCCGGTGAGCTGCGCGAGCCGCTCCGAGAGCCGTATCTGTACGTCCTCGAACATGATCTTGGTGCTGTTGAGCACCCCGGTGTCGAGCTGTTCCCGCACGGCCGCGACGATCCGCGGATGGGAGTAGCCGAAGGACTGGTTGCCGTACTGGTCGAACATCGCGAGGAACGACCGTCCCTCGTCGTCGCTGACGCGGCTCCCCTCCCCCCGGTCCTGGACCTTGCAGCCCATGACGAACGCCATCTTGGCGTAGGCGGGGTGGTTGTGTGCCGCCTTCAGTTCAGCCAGCCGCTGGCGTCGAGTGCGCATATACGGCCCCCTTCGGATCGGCGGACGCGTAGCTGTCGTAGTCGCCGAAGAAGTACTGCAGCACCCGGTTGCCGCGGTGTACGTCGTCGCGCGCCGCCTGTGCGGCTGCGGACACGTCCAGGGTCGCCACCAGGCTGAGCGGCGCGCCCTGGAAGCGTTCGTCCGTGTACGGCCCGCCGAGCGCCACGAAACCTATGTCCTGGTAGAAGCTGCGCAGGCCGCCCGAGTCGTCGACGAAGAAGTCGCCGATGATGTGCGTCGCCCCGTGCGCACGGACGCCGTGAACCAGCGCCTGGCGCATGAGCGCCATGCCGATTTCCTGGTGCCGAAGCTTCGGCAGGGTCATCAGGTGGCCGAACTCCACCAGCCGGTTTCCCGGCCGCAGCAGGGAGAGGTCGACGGTGTCGTCGCAGGGCAGCCCCGACGGCGTGTCCGGAACGACCTTGACGGTTCCCACCGGCGCGCCGTCGAGGTAGCCAACGATGTATTCGGCCGTCCCGTCGAAGCGGTCGAAGGTGGCTGCCGTGTCGGCCGTGTCGGCGAGCCGGCCCTGGTCCTGTACGTAAACGGCGTCACGCAGCAGGATCACATCGGCTCGCTCGCCCTCTGTCCGGGCTATTCGATAAGTGACATCCACGACCTTCACCCCTTTTGAGATCACTTGCAGAACAGCTTCACGAAGAAGTCGATATATCCGCTGTGGAAATAGCGGATGCGGTCTCGGACTTCGGTGTGGAGAGCGGGCAGTCGCTCGATCGGAAGATTCGGCATCAAGTGGTGCTCGACGTGGTAGTTGTTGCCGTTTGTGAACCACATGGCGATCCGGTTGGAACGTATCGTCCGGGTATTGGCGAACGGGTCCCGATTGAGGGTCTCGCACCGGTAGTGCTCGGGCAGTTCGATCACCGCGTGCGCCGGAGCGGCGACGAGCAGAAGCGGCAGCAGCCACACCCAGAGGATGACGGCATGGCCCGTCCACCAGGTCAGTGCGCCCAACCCGGCAATGACAGCCGCCGCAAGAAAATGGTCCCGCCGGATCCTGCGGGACACCAAAGCGTTCTCATCGGGGAAATCCCTGCCCAATAGTGAGCGGCCGAGATTCGCGACGAAGAACACGTAGTGGTGGGCCATAGAAAAACGAACGGCCCAGTCGAGACCGACAGCCAGTCGCGACCGGTCCCCATTCGCGCCGTACTGGTCGCCGTAATCGAAGAACTCACGGTTCATCGGGGTGCCCAGATCGCGGTGGTGGCGCATGTGGGTGGCCCGGTAGGCGGCGAAGGAGATAAGCATCGGCAGCCCGAGGACGATGCCGCTGACGGTGTTCGCCCGGCGGCTGCGATAGGCCAGATTGTGCAGCGTCTCGTGCTGGAGCTCCGCGGCGTGCGCGAACATGGCGCCGGTCAGGACCACTCCGACGATCCGGCACCAGAGCACCGGTTGCAGCGCCAGCGCGACGCCCGCCCCGGTGAGGGCGGCGCATAGGGCCAGCTTGAGGGAGAACACCCAGCCCCGGGGCTCGGTGCGCAGGTGTTTCAGCGTTGTTTTGAGGTCCGCGGCCTCCTGATGCCGGGACGAACGAGGAACCGCCGTCTCTCCTGCGGACACGTCCATGCTGCTGCCTCCTTTCCGATCGCGACGCAAGGTGCGCAGTGCCGACGGCGCTTACGGGCAGGGTGTGTTGGTGGCACCGCCCTCGACCCGACCCGGCCCGGCCCGGATCCAGCCTGGCCGGGTTCGCCGTTCGGCTCTGCTCGGGTTGGTGCCTGGTTAGCCCGTCGACGCACTGGTCCGTGCCGCACGGGACCGCTCGGGCCCGGGGCACAGCGCGTGGAGCGGCGTGTGCGGACCGGCCTTCTCGATCGCGTCGAAAGTCGACAGCAGCCCCGCCAAATGGGCCTCGGCCTCCGCTGCGCTGTAGAGGTCAGGGTGGGTGTCGAGGATGAGTTCCATGGTCCCGTCGGACGCGATCTGGATCAGGTACACCGTCATGTCGACGGTGAGGGGGATCGAAACCGTGTGCTGGATCGCCGGGATTCCCGCGAAGTCCAGCCGGTGGTCGAACAGCATGACGTTGACCATTGCGGCCCACAACCGTCCGCTGCCGCCCCGCTCGGTCATCTCCCGCGACAACTCGGCTGTGGGATAGCGCGAGTGCAACAGAAGTTCCCGCACTTCACGCGAGACGCGTTGTGCGTGACCGATCAGGGGCGATCCGTCGTCAAAGGGGACCCGCAGCGGCAGGATGTTCATCGCCATGCCGACGGCGTTGCGTACCTGCGGACTCAGCCGGCCGGCTGTCGGAAGCCCAAGGAGTACTTCGGGCATCTGGACCGTGCTGCCCACGTACGCGGCCATCGCGCTGATGGCCAGATCGGACCAGGTCACGCCCAGGCCGTCCGCAATCTCCCCCAGGCGGGCGACCCGGTCGGGCGCCAGCTCGTGCCGAAGCCGCCGACCTGCGGTGACTTGGGCTCGGCGACGGGACGGTCCGACGGGCTCCGGATGGTCCGCCAGTTTGCTGTGCCAGTGTGCTTGATCGGCGAGGGAACGTTTCCCCTCCCGATACGCGGCCTCGTTCTCTCGCAGTCGCTCGAAGGGCTGCAGCATCCCCTTCTCGTACTTCCGCCCCTCTGACAGGGCGCTGTAGACGGCTGCCATGCGGTTGAAGATCAGCGCGAGGCTCCAGCCGTCGATGACGGCGTGGTGGACCTTCCAGTACAGCAGGAAACAGTCGTCCGCCGTCTTGATAACGGCAGCACCGCACAGCCTCAGTGGATCCACCGGACGGTGGACATCCTCCGCCATCCACGCCGCAACCGCCGCAGCCGGATCGCTCCGTGCACTCAGGTCGACCCATTGCAAGGGAGTCGGGTCCGGGTGCACGAATTGGCGGTGCTCGCCTTCCACCGTGATGATCCCCAAGCGCAGCGCGTCGGCTTCGCGCTCGACCTGCAGATGTGCAGCACGCAGGAGATCGGGGTCCACCGGGCCGCGGATTTCCAGGTAGTCACAGACGGAGAAGACGGGATTGGTGAGGTCGCCGATCTGCGCATTCCAGGTTCTCAACTGTGCGGGGAGCAGCGGAAAGTGATCCCCGTGAGGTGCGTGCACCGTGCGTCCCTTCTCTGATGTGAGACAAGCCGAAAATATCCAGAAGGAGGCGAGGCGGAAATTGGCAGGATGCACTCGTTTCGGCAGGAGAGAAGCGATAACTGGCATGGATATATTTCGGCGGCCATGGCTGATTGGGGATGCCGGATAATGCTGCGAACAGTCCGAATATCGACCATCTCGTGGCCCGAGAATGATGTTCATCGGTCGACTTGGGCGACGCTACACGCGCAACGAGATGGCCTCAAGCATCATTGATTAGCCTAGGTCGTTATCAAGACAGGCTGCGATACGGCCAAATTTACTCGCTGTGCACCAGGAGATGCGGAAGGTCCGCTGGTCACGGGAACGCCGTTGCCAGATTCGCCAGAGTGAATGGCGTGGTCCAACCTGCCTCGTGTGACCGGCGGTCGGGACGTCCCGCCCACCCAGGGGCAGCTGACGGCCGGGATGAGACGGCTGGTAGCAGCGGTGGGAGCGGGGCCGTCGGCGTCTCCCGGGGGACTTCATCACCAGTTCACCGGCCGGCGATGAGCTGACTAGTTCCGGCAAGGCCATCTTGACTGTGGATCCGAAGGTGCGGCGCGAGCGCGAGTGGGCCGCAGCCAAGGACACCTTCTGAGCATGACCGCGCTGCTCACGGCCACCTGTTGAGGTCCCCCGGGATGCGGAAGACGGAGGGGCAGATGGCTCTCATTGGAGGAACTGTCCTGCGTCTTGCCGACCGCCGCTCCCAGATCGGCCTGCGGCATGCCGAGGTTGAGCCTCTGCCGCTTGATCCTGCGGCCGATGGCCTCCTGTTCCTCGAGCTCGTGGGGCATCCTCGACCCTAACCCCCGGTCCGGCCGTGCCTACCGTGGCAGATTCGCAATGCCTTCGGGGCGGGCAGGGGTGATGTACCGCATCGCGGTCTGGGCGCTGATGCCGAACAGGCGCATCAAGTGCAGTGGGTCGTCGACCTCGAATGCCTCGTCGCGGATCCCGTCCTGACGCAGCGTCACCATCATGAGCGCGGTAGGCCGGAAGACCGTACTGAACGTGTTTCCGCCGATGGCCGAGTGGGTGGTGTCCACCGCAGTCCATCGGTTGATCAGCAGATGCGGGGGAATGGAGCCGACGACCGATCCGACAACATCGATCCCGACAACTGACTTGCCTAATGAAGGAGCTGGAAGTCACCGTGAGTGGGCACGGTATCCAAGGGGGCCAGACCGGCGGCCTGTTCGGCGGTGGCGCGGATGAACTTCTCGTCGCCGGGCGCGAGATGAGGCAGGGCACCGACCAGGTGCCGCTCCAACTTCGCCACCGGCAGGCTGTGGCCAGCCGGCCGGGGTGGGGTGCTGTCGTGGATGGACGCTGCGAGCTGCCCGATGCGATGGAAGATGAGGCGCTGGTGTTCGGGCGGGTGGACGGCGCCGTGCAGGGTGCGGCCGCCCACCGCGGTGAGCACGACGGCCCGCAGCGCGGGGTCGGCGGCCACCAGCCGGGGGGCGGCCGCCCCGATGCCGGGGACCCAGCTGCGCAGGGCGTCCACTTCCCGTTGGTTGGAAGCGGTCGTTCTGGTGGATCTTGACGTACCACTCGCAGCCCGCGGCGCCGGTCGCCCTCCACACGCGGCTCTCCTCCCGCGCCCAGGACACGTCCGTCCAACCGCCCTGGCCGCCGTCCCCACCCTAGGCTGGAAGGGCCGCCACGACCGTGTCTTCGGCGACATCCAGTGGCCCCACGCCGACACCGTGGTCGCCGTCACCGGCTTCGAAGCCGCCCGCGCCGAAGCAGAGCAGCACGGCGCCGCCGGCGAGCGCCCCATGATGCAGGTCCGCCTCGCCCTAGTACTGCAACGGTCTTTGTTCTGATGTGTGGGCAGATTCGGGTGGTGTGTGGCCGCGTCGTTTGTAGTGGCTGATCCGGGCTTGGAACTGTCGTCGTCGGCGCCAGTGTGACCAGTGCAGGACATGGTCGATGAGGTTGGTGCGGGGCCGGGCCAGGCGGGTGGTCAGTCGCCGGATTTCGGGGAGGGTCAGGGCGATGAGCTGGGAGGATCCGTTTCTGCTTTGTCGGTGTCGAGCGCGCGGGCCCGCAGGACGGTCAGGCAGGCGTGGGCGGCCATGGCGAGGGTGATGTGGCGGTGCCAGCCGGGGTAGCGGCGGACCTGGTAGTCGTCCAGGCCGCACTCCTGCTTCGCGGTCTGGAAGCATTCCTCGACCGCCCACCGGCTGCCCGCGACATGGATCAGCTCGTCGAGGGTTGTGCCGGCTGGGCATTAGGCGATGTAGTACGAGATCTGATCGGGTCGGCTCACGCTGCGGCGAGCGATGACCCAATACCGGCGGTCCTCACGGTGCCAGGGCCGGACCTCGGCCCTGGCCCAGTCGTAGACGCGTGGCCCGTGGGCTCCGTTGCCGCAGGAACGACGCTTCCACTTCTGCCTCGGCAGCCCGGGAAACAGGTCATGGACGGGATGATCCATGGCCCAGCGGGACACGACCGTGTCGTGCCGGGTGGTAGCCATGACGTGGAAGACGTCAGCCCGCTCGAGCTCGGTCCGCCAGCCCTTGCTGAAACCGTAGGCGGCGTCCGCCGTTACCCACCGGAACGGGATCTTCTCCGTGATCGCCCGGCGGACCATCGTCTTGGCGATGGCCACCTTCGTCTCGAAGGCGACCGTGTCCTCGATGCCCGCGGCCCGGCAGCGTTGCCGGTCATCGGTCCATGATGTGGGCAGATACAGACGCCGGTCGATCAACGTGCGGCCGCGTTCGCCGGCATAGGCGAGGAAGACGCCCACCTGGCAATTCTCTGTCCGTCCCGCCGTTCCTGAGTATTGGCGCTGGACCCCGGCCGAGCGGACCCCCTTCTTCAGGAAGCCCGTGTCGTCCACGATCAGCACCGCACCGGGGTCACCCAGTTGCTCGACCACATAGTCACGCACGTCGTCCAGGACCTCATCGGCGCCCCAGTCACATCGGTTCAGCAGCCGGTGCATCCGGTCAGGGCTGCCATGCCCAGCCTCCTCCGCGAGCGTCCAGCCGTTCTTCCGCTCCAACGGCGCTATCAGCCCCCGCATATACGCCAGCGCCGACTCCCGCGGCTCCGACCGGGCAAACCGGTACACGAACCGCTCATGCATCTCACCCAGACCCGCCGCCCACACCCTCACATCACCAAGTCCCCCACCCATAACCAGCCCAACGACCAACCTGGCCACCAGTCACGCCAAACGCCGTTGCAGTACTAGGTGCGGTCAGCGGCAGGCCGACCGGAGCGGCGGAGACGAAAGGGTGGCTCTCGTGCAGAACCAAGCCAACCACCTCATCGAGCAGTCGATGAAGGAGTGGGATCGCGTCAGTCAGGGCGCGGGGCCTGGGCGGTGAGTCGGGGTTCTGGTCCGTCACTGGTCCGGAACAGCTGGTCACAGGCGGGAGAGAGGTGGGAAGAACTGGTAGTTACCACGTAAACGGGGCCCTGACCCGAGTGGGTCGAGCGGAAGGCGCCTGACGGACAAAAGCCCAGCTCAGGCGCCTTCTCGCGTCCTCCTAGAAGAAGCCGAGCTTCTTCGGCGAGTACGACACCAGAAGATTCTTCGTCTCCTGGTGGTACACGCCTCGCGTGGCCCCTGACCAGCAGAAACGGCCACTATGCGGCCAAGCTGTAGGCGGCTGGTCCGCGAATGGCCCGGATCTTGGTCGGCAGAGAGCGTACCCCTGACCGTTGACCCGTGACGGCGGCGAGCTGGCACGCGGACGAGGGGTGTGCTGACAGGGCTCCACGGATCGTGCCTCGACCTGACGCGCTGGACTGCCGACCGCCGATGTGAGTTCACTGGCCAGGAGCGCCGACGCCATGCGGTCTCGGCACGCGCGCACGGGACCGCGTTCGACGACCGGTCGGCCGCCGATGCGGAGCTGACGCTGCCTAGCCTGCTGACCCCGCTCGGCACCATTGGCAGAACCGACCTCGCCGGCCGAGCTGAGCAGCAGGACGAGCGGGTCGCACTTTCTCGACACGCCGGCGGAGTACCAGTGGGCGCGCGACGCAGCCGGGCTGATGCCGTCCACGGTCGACCAGCTGGTCAAGCCAGTGCTGGAGATTGACGAGCACTCTGACCTCGTGCCGTGGCAGCTCTCTCCGACGATGCTGGACCGCTACTTCGCGGGACCGGGGAAGGCCACTTCCCGGGCTCACCGCGTGGGCTCCATCCAGCTGCGTGATCGGCCCGGACGTCCCGCGGGGCGCCGCCGGGGAACAGCGACGCCTCGCGAGGTGTGAGACGTGTACCGTGCAGCTGTCGAGGGTTGGATGACTAGGGGTGATGCCTCTGGGCCGGGCCTCTACCTCTGCCGTGTCCGGCGCAAGGTGAGCAGGCCGTGGCAAGCGAAGAGCACCGCGGTGAAGGCAAGGCCGATACCGGCGGCCTGGCGCATGTCGGGGACCTCCACCGCCGTGGCGGCGACTGTCAGCACCCCGACCACGGCCACGACCGCCAGCTTCCCGCCGCCCGGAACGCTGAATCCGGTGAACTCCTCGGGGTTCGCCTTGCGGTGGCGTCGGAAGGCGATGTAAGAGGCGACGATCAGCAGCCACACCAGGAGGACGGCGAAGATGGCGATCGACATCATGATGTTGAAGAGGCCGCTGACGTCGTAGAAGGCCAGCAAGGCGGCGACGGCGATACCCAGGGACGAGACGGCCAGGGCGATCGCGGGGACGCCGCGCTTGCTCAGCTTGGCCGTCGGCGCCGGGGCCAGGCCGTCGTCTCCGAGCGAGTGCAGCAGTCGGGACGCGCCGTACAGGTGGGCGTTGGCGGCCGACATGGCCGCGATGAGCACGACCGCGTTGGTGAGGGTCGCCGCGGCCGGCACGCCGACCTCGGAGAAGACCCGCACGAAGGGGCTCGCCTCGACGCTTCCGTCCCCCTCCGCCAGCTTGCGCCACGGGATCAGCGCGAGGACCAGGGTGATGGCGAGAAGGTAGAAGAAGCTCAGCCGCCAGGCCAGCTGGCGCATCGCGGTACGGATGGTGCGCTGCGGGTCGACCGCTTCCGCGGAGGCGATGGCGACGACCTCGAACCCGGCGTAGGCGAACATCACCACGGACATGGCCAACCAGATGGATTCCAGGCCGTGCGGCATGAAGCCACCGTCGTCGGAGAGGTTGGCGAAGCCGGAAGCCTCCGTGTCGGGCAGACCGAAGAAGACCAGCAGTGCGGCGCAGAGGATGAACGCGCAGAGCGCGATCACCTTGATGCTGGAGAGCCAGAACTCCGTGGTGCCGAAGGACTTCACACTGATGATGTTGACCGCGAGGACGATCGCGGCGACCACCAGGATCGCCGCCGACATCGGCACCTCGGGCCACCACCAGCGGATGTAGAGCGCGGAGGCGACGACCTCCGTACCGATGACGACGACGGCGCTGAACCAGTACAGGTAGCGGCTGAGGAACCCGGCCCACGGGCCGAGGTAGCGGTGCGCGATGGTGCCGAAGGAACCCTGGACCGGATGGGCGGCGGACATCTCGCCGAGCAGGACGGCGATGATGGCGACCAGGACCGCGCCGATCGCATACGCGACGATCACGGCGGGGCCGGCCACGGATATCGCGGTGCTGGAGCCGAGGAAGAGTCCGGTGCCGAGCGCGGAGCCCAGCCCGATCATGGTGGTCTGCCGGTGGGTGAGGGAGCGGACCAGTCCTTCACCGGCGGGCGACGGTCTGGTGCCGTCGGCTTCGGAGGGCGGGGCGAGCGGTGCGGAGTCGCTGGGTGCGGCCATGGCGGTGGGGCCCTTCTGGAAGGTGATGGGGGAGGGAGAGGGGCAGCGACTCAGAATTCGCTGGTGCGGAACGGCTCCGCCGGTGCGTTCAGTTCCGGCTTGCCCAGGACCTTCGGCGAGGACAGTGCGTAGATGCCGTGGTTGGTCAGCGTCCACGCGATGTTGCGGTCCCACTCCACGTACACGCCGTGGGTCTGGTTGCCGTAGGCGTAGTCCGCGGTGGAGGGACCGTACGCCTTCGGAACGAAGTACGCCGATATCTCCGGCGACGCGGGCTTGGAGACGTCGAAGAACTGCACGCCCGCGTTGTAGAAGCCGTAGCTCAGGACACCGGGGGTGTGCCGGCCCGGGTTGGTGTAGTAGCCGGTGCGCTTGGGTCCGAAGCTGCCGCGGCGCTGGCAGTAGTCGTCGATGCCGGCGGCCTTCGGCGGGGTCGGGCGGGGGAGGACGCCGACGACGCGGGGCTTCTTCGGATCCCGTGCGTCGATCTGGTAGACGTCCTTGTAGGGCTCGTAGCAGTCCTCGGTGAGCGGGTAGCCCGAGTAGTAGATCATTCCGGTTTTCTCGTACTGGGAGACGTCGATGTTGTCACCCTCGGTGCCCGCGACGGAGGCCGGCAGGTCCAGGTGGCTGACGGTCTTCATGTTCGCGGGGTTCGAGACGTCCAGTACCGTCAGGCCGTAGCCGCCCATGGCGGCGAAGGCGTAGCGTCCGCCCTTCTCGACTGGCTTGGGGAGGAAGAGCGGCATCCGGGCACCCATCCAACTGGTCCGGTTCCCGCAGCGCGGGTTGTTCCGGTACGCGGCCTCCTCGCCGGTGCGCTGGCCCGGCAGGTGCCAGGTGTCGAGGAGCTTCGGGCGGGCCGGGTCGGACATGTCCCAGGACTGGTAGCCCGCCGAGTGCAGATTGGTGGGGTACTCGGTGCCGGAGTAGGAATCGTTCGGCGCCGCGGCGATGAACATGTACTTCTCGCCGGTCCAGTGCGGCACGTCGATCGAGCCGGAGCCCTGCTGCGCCGTGGCCGGGTCGGTGTTCAGAGGGTCGGCCTGCGTGGAGTCGGTGGAGACCGTCGTCAGCAGCTTCCAGTCCTTCTTGCGGGGGCCGTCCAGGCGGAACACCTTGAACCCCTTGAGCCCCGGCTTGGCCCGCAGCTTCGCGACGCCCTCCGGGTTGTTGAACTTGTCCTGGGGCGGGTGGTCGGAGAGTTCCGAGATCTGGCGTCTGCTCTCGAAGCTCTGGACCATGACGTACGCGTTCAGCTTCTTGTTCCACTGGATGGTGGACGCGCCCCAGTAGTCGTGCGCCGCCCAGTCGCCGTTCGCCCGGGCCTCGTCGCCGCCCACGTCCTCGCGGCTCATCCTCTCGACCACTTTGACCTTCTTGACGTCGGTGATGTCGTAGACGCGGCCGTCGGAGCGGCTGTACTGGAAGAGGTAGCGGCGGCCGTCGAAGTCGACGATGTTCTGCCAGGTGTGGAAGTAGTCGGGGGTGAAGTCGGCTCCCTCATAGGCGGCTTCGACCTTCATGTTCTTGATGTACGAACGGGTGTCGTACTTCTTGTTGCGGCCCGGGAAGGAGTGTTCGTTCTGCTCGTCGACCGGGGTGAGCGCGGGATGCCGGAAGCTGCCGTCCAGTTGCATGCCGTACGAGCCGGGGTCGGCCGGCCCGGGGCGGCGGTCCTCGCACGCGTCGAGGATGTCGGGGTCGGTGGCGGCGACGGCCGTGGCGCCGGTGGTGTCCGCGCCGGAGACACCGGGAGCGAGGAGTGTGGCCGTGGTGGCGGCGGCGACCACCGCGGCGAGGGCGGCGTTTCTGCGGAGGGGACGCATCTGACGGTCCAATCGGAGCAGGAAGGGAGCGGGATGTGGCGTGTGCCCCTGGGGCGGGCGCGCGGGCCGAATCAGGTGACGGTGGGGCGCTGCCGGAATTCGGGGCTGCGGTGGTCGCCGTCGGTCACGACGGCGAGCAGTTCGCGGACGGCGTGCAGGACGTCCGCGTGGGTGACGTAGAGGGCGTTGAATCCGAACCGGAGCAGGTCCGGGGCACGCATGTCGCCGATCACACCGCGGGCGGTGAGCGCGGCCACCAGCGGGTACGCCTCCGAGTGGCGCAGGGCGACCTGGCTGCCGCGGCGGGCCGGGTCGCGCGGGGTGGCCATGGTGAAGCCGAGGCCGTCGAGGAGTTCGTCGGCGCACTCCTGGAAGAACCCGGTCAGGGAGAGGTTCTTCTCCCGTACGGCCGTCATATCCACACCGTCGAAGGCCGTCAGCGCGGCTTCGAGGGCGAGGAGCGACAACAGCGGCGGAGTGCTGATCCGGGCCCGGCTGATGTCCGCCCCAGGGGTGTACGTACCCGCCATGGCGAACGGCTCCGCGTGTCCGTGCCAGCCGGTGAGGGGGTGGTCGAAGTCCGGCTGGTGCCGCCGGGCAACATAGGCGAACGCGGGCGCCCCGGGGCCGCCGGAGAGGTACTTGTAGCCGCAGCCGACCGCGAAGTCCGCCTCGATGGAGTCGAGTTCGACGGGGAGGGCGCCCGCCGCGTGGCACAGGTCCCAGTGCATCAGGGCACCGGCGGCGTGCGCGGCGGCGGTGAGCGCGGCCATGTCGTACAGCTCGCCGGTGCGGTAGTCCACCGGGGCGTAGGCGGCCACGGCGATGTTCCCGGCTTCGGCGGCCAGCACCGCGGCAGCCTCGCGGGCCGGCACCCGGCGGACGTCGAGCCCGAGGAGTCGGCCCACCGAGTCGGCGATGTACTGGTCGGTGGGGAAGTGGTCGGGATCGGTCAGCAGCAGTCGGCGTCCGGGGCGCATCCGGGCAGCGGCCAGCAGGGTGTTGAAGAGTTGGACACTGGTGGAGTCCCCGACGACCGTCTGCCCGGGGGCCGCGCCGATCAGTCGGCCGAGTGTGTCGCCGGTCCGGACCGGCGCCTCCCACCAGCCGTTGCCGTTCCAGGAACGGATCAGGTCGGTGCCCCACTGACGGTGCACGGCGTCCTCGACGACCGCCGGGACGGCGGCGGGAAGTGCGCCCAGGGAGTTGCCGTCGAGGTAGACGACGCCTTCGGGGAGGAGGAAGCGGGCGCGGACGTGGGCGAGGGGGTCGGCGGCGTCGAGCGCGGCGGCGCGTTCGGTCAGCATGGGGTGTCTCCGTCGTCGTGTGAGGGGGCGCGCCCGGGGGCAGGGGCGGCTTCGCGGTCCCTGGCGAGATCGAGCGCGATGTCCGTGAGCAGGTCCTCCTGCCCGCCGACCAGCCGCCGCCGTCCGGCCTCGACCAGCAGGTCACGGGTGTCGAGCCGGTGGCGCAGGGCCGTGTTCTCGGCGTGCCGCAGGAAACTGGAGTACACCCCGGCGTACCCGAGGGTGAGGGTCTCCCGGTCGACCCGCACGGGCCGGTCCTGCGTCGGTCGTACGAGTTCTTCGGCGGCGTCCATGAGCGGGAACAGCGCGCAGCCGTGTTCCCAGCCCATGAGATCGAACACCGCCACCGTCGGCTCCAACGGCGCGTTGCCGGCGCCGGCGCCCTGCCCGGCGAGGGAGGCGTCGACGCGGTACGCTCCCGCTTCCACCGCCACGATGCTGTTGGCCACGCCCAGGCCGAGGTTGTGGTGGGCGTGGATGCCGATCTCGGTGGCCGGATCGAGGGCGTCGCGGTAGGCGCGGACCCGGTCCCGTACGCCGTCCATGGTCAACCGGCCGCCGGAGTCGGTGACGTAGACGCAGTGTGCGCCGTACGACTCCATGAGGCGGGCCTGTGCGGCCAGTTCGGTGGGCGGGGCCAGGTGGGACATCATCAGGAAGCCCGACACGTCCATGCCCAGTTCGCGGGCCAGGCCGATGTGCTGGGCGGAGATGTCCGCCTCGGTGCAGTGGGTGGCGACGCGGACGGAGGTGACGCCGAGGGAGTGGGCACGGCGCAGATCGTCGGCGGTGCCGATGCCGGGCAGCAGCAGGGTGGTGAGCCTGGCGCGGTCGAGCACGTCGGCCGCGGCTTCCAGCCACTCCTCGTCGGTGTGTGCGCCGGGGCCGTAGGTGACGGACGAGCCGGACAGGCCGTCGCCGTGGGCGACTTCGATGGCGTCGACACCGGCCGCTTCGAGGGCGGCGGCGATCGTCCGGACCTGTTCGAGGGTGTAGCGGTGCGACACGGCGTGCATGCCGTCCCGCAGGGTGACGTCCTGGACGTAGACCTTGGTCATCGGGCCCGGCTCCGTTCGGCCAAGCGCTCGGCGGTGCGCAGCGCGGCGGAGGTCATGATGTCGAGGTTTCCGGCGTAGGCCGGGAGGTAGTGGGCGGCGCCCTCGACCTCCAGGTAGACGGAGACGAGGAGCCGCCCGCCGAGCCCGAGTGCCGTCAGCGGATCGTCGGACGCCAGGGAGCGGAACTGCGGCTCCTGCTTGAGACGGTAGCCGGGCACGTATGCGGCGACGGAGTCGACCATCGCGTGGATGGAGGCGGCCACCCGCTGCGGGTCGCAGTCGTCGACGACGCAGTGGACGGTGTCGCGCATCAACAGCGGTGGTTCGGCGGGGTTGAGCACGATGATCGCCTTGCCACGGGTCGCGCCGCCCACCTGCTCGAGGGCGCGGGAGGTGGTCTCGGTGAACTCGTCGATGTTGGCGCGGGTGCCCGGGCCGGCCGACCGGGAGGAGATCGAGGCGACGATCTCCGCGTAGTGGACCGGTGCCACCGCCGATACGGCGGCGACGATGGGGACGGTGGCCTGGCCGCCGCACGTGACCATGTTGACGTTGGGTGCGTCGAGGTGCTCGTCGAGGTTGACGGGCGGTACGACGTACGGGCCGATGGCCGCGGGGGTCAGGTCGATGATCGTCTTGCCGTACGGCGCGAGGGCTGCGGCGTTGTGGTGGTGGGCGGCGGCGGACGTGGCGTCGAAGACCACGTCGATCTCGTCGAATCCGTCGAGGGAAAGGAGCCCGGTCACTCCGCCGGCGCTGGTGGGCACGCCGAGGCGGCGGGCCCGTGCGAGCCCTTCCGACTCCGGGTCGATGCCGATCATCGCGGCGGCGGTGACGTTCCCCGATCCCCTGATGATCTTGATGAGGAGATCGGTGCCGATGTTGCCCGATCCGATCACGGCTGCCTTCAACGGACGGCCTCCTTCGCCAGCGGTGCCAGACCGAAGAAGCGGATGGCGTTGCCGCCGAGGACGGCGGTCCGCTCTGCCGGGGAGAGTTCGCTCTCCCGCACGAGCCGGCCGATCTCCTCCTCACCGAGCGGGAAGGGGTGGTCGGAGCCGAGCAGCACCTGCTCCACTCCCATCACGTCCACGAGGAGCCGTAGCGCGCCGAGGTCGAAGACGGCCGAGTCCACGGAGAAGCGGTCGGTGTAGGACGAGGGCGGGTGCGGACTGTCGGCGCGTACGAGGTCCCGGCGGCGCCAGGCGTTGTCGGCCCGTCCCAGGAGGTACGGGAAGCTGCCGCCGCCGTGGGCGAACATCAGCCGGAGCGAGGCCGGGAGGCGTTCGAAGGCGCCGGACAGGATCAGCGAAAGGATGGTCAGATGGGTCTCGCCGGCCATGCCCGCGAGCCAGGCCAGCATGTACCGGGAGAACCTAGGCCCGGACGGCAGGTCCCAGGGGTGGACCAGGACTGCCGCGTCCTCTTCGGCGCAGTGGGCGAGAAACTCGACCAGCGCGCCGTGGTCGAGGTCTCGATCGCCGAGGTGGTTGCCGATGTGGACGCCGCGGAAGCCCTGTCCCATGGCGTCGCTGACCATCGCACAGGCGGCTTCGGTGTCCTGGAGGGGCACCTGGCAGAGCGGGGACAGCCGGTCCGGGGCGTGCGCGGCGTACCGCAGCAGATGCGCGTTGACCGTCCGGCACCACTCGACGGCGCGCTCGGGTTCGAGGTCGTAGCCGAACAACATGGGGGTACTGGACAGCACCTGGACGTCCACGCCGAGCCGGTCCAGGTCGGCGACGCGTTCCGCCGGGTCCCACAGGGTGCGGCTCACCGGCCGGTACTCGGTGGAACCGGCCATCATCATTCCGGTGCCCGGTCCGTCCGTGGTGCGCAGCCAGGGGCCGTTGTCGGAGCCGGTGAGCAGCCGGGATTCGGCGCGCCCGATCTCCGGGAAGACGTGGGCGTGCACGTCGACGACGGTCACGCTCCTGCCTCCTCGTCGCGGCGGGTGCGTGGACGCAGCCGTTCGGGCCAGTCCCGGCCGGGGTGCACGGCGGCGCAGTGGGGGCAGGTGCGCGCGGCCGTGTCGGCGTAGAAGGCGCCGAACACCGGAGGCAGGTCATCGACGATCGAGGTGAGCTGGACCTCGCTGCGGTGCACCAAGTGGTGGCACTCCATGCAGTACCACTCGAACGCGTCGAGGTGCCCTTGCGGTCGGGCGAACTCGACGACGAGGCCGATGCTGTCCTCCTCCGGCCGCTGCGGGGAGTGCCGCAGGTGCGCCGGGGCGAGGAACACGTCCCCCTCGCGGATGTGGATGTCGCGCGGCGGCCGTCCGTCCTCCTCCATGACGCGGAGCACCATGTCGCCCTTGAGCTGGTAGAAGAACTCCTCGATGGGGTCGTCGTGGAAGTCGGTGCGCCGGTTGGGTCCGCCCACGACCGTCACCATCAGATCGGCGTCCTGCCAGATCTGGACATTGCCCACCGGCGGCTTGAGCAGGTGTCGGTTCTCCTCGATCCAGGACTGGAGGTTGAACGGTCTCATGGTCATCGGTGCTGTTCCTCGCTCTGGTGGAGGTGGCCGCCCCGGGGGAGGTGGGCCACGCCGCTGATCTCGATCAGAAGGTGGGGATGGGGCAACTGGTGGACGGCGACGGTGGTGCGGGTCGGCCCGTGCTCGTCGAAGTACTCGGCGTAGACGTCGTTGTAGCCTCCGAAGTCGTTCATGCTGACGAGGTACGTGGTGACCGACACCAGGTCGTCGAGGCCGCCGCCGGCCGCGGCGAGCAACGCCGCGATGTTGTCGAGCACGGCCCGGGTCTGGGCCCGGACGTCGAGGTCGGTCACGCCCATCGGGTCGACGTTCGCGCCGACGAAGGTGCCGTCGGGGCGCCGGGAGCTGGTGCCGGAGACGAAGACGAAGTCGCCCGCGCGCCTCAGGTGTGGGAAACGGCCGCGGGGCGGCGCGGCGCTGGGGACGATCACGCGTCCTCCTCGGTGATGGTCGGAGCGGTGGTGGCGGTGAACTGGACGGCACCGAGTCCCGTGACCGACGCCCGTACGTGTGCACCGGGGGGCAGCGGTACGGCGGCGGTCGCCGCGCCGGCGAGGATCACGGTGCCCGGCTCCAGCGAACCGGCGAGCCGGGCCGCCGCCGCGAGGGCGCGCAGCGGATGTCCGAGGATCGCCGCGGTGGAACCGGACTCCACCGGGCGTCCGTCGAGTTCCAGCAGGACGCCCAGGTTGCCCAGTCCGCTCGCGGCACCCGGTTCTCCCCAGGGCCCCACGGCGTAGGCCGCGGCCGAGGTGTTGTCGGCGATGACCTCGGGCAGGGAGAACCGGAATCCGTCGTACCGGGAGTCGATGACCTCCAGCGCGGGCGCCACGGCCGCGACGGCCGCCCACGGATCGGCGCCCGGACGCAGGGTGCTCCCCAGGAGGAACGCCACTTCCGGCTCGACCCGCGGATGGATCAGCCCCGAGATGTCGTACTGTCCCCCGTCGGGGATCTCCATCCGATCCGTGAGCCGTCCGTGGATCAGATCCGCAACGCCCATCTGCCGCATCTTGGCGAGGCTGGTGAAGCCGAGCTTGAAGCCGGTGAGCCGCTCGCCGCGGTCCAGCCGCCGCACGATGAGGGCGTCCTGGACGGCGTACGCCTCGGCGGTGTCCGCCAGTCCGGTGGCACCGCCCGGCAGTGGACGCGCGTCCACTGCCGCACGGTCGAGGGACTCGGCCAGAGCCGTGATGTTCATCGGACCGCCCCTTCCGTGTCGACGCGCCCGAAGGCAGCGCGCACCGATCCGAGCCCGTCGATCCGGGCCTCGAGCACATGACCCGGCTCGACGGCGGCCATGGGACCGAGCGCGCCGGTGAGCACCGTGTCCCCGGCCAGCAGCGGGCTGCCGAGCCGGACGAGTGTGTCCGCCAGCCAGACGGCCGCGTGCAGTGGGTTGCCGAGGCAGGCGACACCCACGCCGGTGGAGACGGGCTCGCCACGGCGCTCCAACACCATGCCGGCGGACCGCAGATCGAGTTCCCGCAGTAGCACGGGTCGCGTGCCCAGCACGTACGCGCCGCTGGAGGCGTTGTCGGCGATGGTGTCCACGGCGGAGATGTCCCAGTCGCGGATCCGGCTGCCGACCACCTCGATGGCGGGCAGCACGAAAGCGGTCGCGCGGATCACGTCGGCCACCGTGTGCCGCTCGTGTACGAGGTCACTCTCGAGGACCAGGGCGACCTCGGCCTCTGCCCTGGGCTGGAGCACCGAGCCCCAGGGGATCTCGGCGCCGTCCGGTACGGCGGTGTCGTCGAGGAGAGCTCCGAAGTCCGGCGTTTCAACGCCGAGTTGCCGCTGTACCGCGGTCGAGGTGAGACCGATCTTCCAACCCGTGATGCGCCGGCCGCGGGCGAGGCGCCCTTCGGTCAGGAGGGACTGGACGGCGTAGGCGGCCTCCAGGTCACCGGGCGGCAGGAGGTCGCGGACCGGTGCACACGGAACGCCTGTGCGGTGCGCCTCGTCGAGCCGCTCGGCGGCCCCCGTCACCGGGTCGCGTGGGGCGCCCGTCCTGGCCGCGGTGTCGTCCGTCGTACTCACAGTTTCACGCACACATTCATCGGTTCGGAGAAGAAGTCGAGGGAGTGGTCGCCGCCCTCACGGCCGATCCCGGACGCCTTCACACCGCCGAAGGGTGCACGGAGGTCACGCAGGTTCCAGGTGTTGACCCAGGCGGTGCCGACCTCCAGGGCGGGGGCGACGCGGTGGGCGCGGCTCACGTCACCGGTCCACACCGTGGCGGCCAGTCCGTACGGGCCGGCGTTGGCGAGGGCCAATGCCTCGTCCTCGGTGTCGAACGGTGCGAGGTGTACGACCGGGCCGAAGATCTCGTCCCGTACCGCCGGGTGGTCCTCCGGTAGTCCGGCCAGCACGGTGGGTTGCACCCAGAAGCCGCCGTCCCGCTCGTCCCCGAAGCGCGGTACCCCGCCGCCCGCCAGGACCTCCCCGTCGGCGGCGGCCCTCTCCAGGTGGCCCAGCACCTTGTCCCGGTGGGCGGCGGAGACCATCGGGCCGTAGCCGGAAAGTTCTTTCGCGCCTGTGGCGAGCGCGGCGGCGAACGCGTCGAAGACGGGCCGTTGCACGTACAACCGCTCGGTGCACAGACAGATCTGGCCGCTGTGGGTGAAGGCGGAGCGGAGAGTGCCGGCGACCGCCTGCTCAAGATCCGCGTCGGCGAAGACGAGTCCGGCGTTCTTGCCGCCCAGTTCGAAGGAGACCGGTGCCAACCGCTCCGCAGCCGCCCGCATGATCATCGATCCGGTGCGCGACTCGCCCGTGAAGGCGACGGCGTCCACGCCGGGGTGCTCGGTGAGCCACTGGCCGGCCGCGTCCGCGCCCGGGCCGTGCACGAGGTTGAAGACGCCCGGCGGAACCTCCGCCTCGGCCAGCACCTCGGCCAGCAGGCAGGCCGTTCCGGGGGTGAGTTCGGACGGCTTGGCCACCACCGTGTTGCCGGTCGCGAGGGCGGGTGCGACCTTCCAGCTGAGCAGGAGCAGCGGCAGGTTCCACGGCGAGATCACCGCGACGACGCCGAGCGGCTTGTGGACGGTGTAGTTCAGCGCGCCGCGGCCGTCCGGGGTGGCGGTGTGCCAGGATCGTTCGCCGCGCCCGGTCAGGAGCCCCGCGTAGGAGCGAAAGTTGGCCACGGCCCGGGGGATGTCGACCGTCGAGGCCAACGCGCGCGGCTTGCCGGTGTCGGCGCACTCGGCCGCGACGAACTCCTCGAAGCGCCGCTCGATCCCGTCGGCGATCCGGTGCAGCAACCGCGACCGCTCGGTCGGGCTCCATACCGCCCACGGCCCGCGAAGCGCTTCCCGGGCCGCACGAACCGCCCGGTCGACCACCTCCCGGGACGCCTGCGGTACCTCGCCGGCAACACGCCCGGTGACCGGGTCGACGAGCGGGAGCGGCACGCCGGACGCGTCGAACCCGCCTCCTACGTAATGCCGTACGGGTGAACTCACGCTGTGAACCTCCGTCATCCAGCCGGGGCATGTCCGAAAGTCGCCCCCGGGTGTGCCGGTATAGTGCACCCATCCAGCTATGCCGATCCAATGCCAATCGGCGCGTCAGCTATAACAATCCTGGTATGGCAGGGGGGAACCGCCCTCCGTACCCGGAAGGAGCCCGCCGCGATGGACCTCCTGGACGGCCGGTTGAAGTTCCGGCACCTGATTCTGCTCATCGCGGTGTACGAGCGCGGGAGCGTCGTACGGGCCGCGGAATCACTGCACCTCACCCAGCCGGCCGCGACCCGCACCCTTCATGAGCTGGAGGCCGTCGCGGACCTGCCGCTCTTCGTCCGCGTACCGCGCGGGATGCGGCCCACCGTCTACGGCGAAGCCCTGACGGAGCACGCCCGCGCCGTGGTCGCCGAGATGCGCCGGGCCGGGGACCACCTCACCGGACTCCGTCAGGGGCGGGACGGCACCGTGACCGTGGGCACCCTGCTGGCCGGAGCCAATGTGCTCCTGCCCCGGGCGGTCGCAGGGCTCAAACGGGAACGGCCCCGGCTCACCGTCGTCGTTCGGGAGGGGACCCCGGACGTCCTCCACCCGGCACTGCTGGCAGGCGAACTGGACGTCATCGTGGGACGGGTGGGATCGACCCCCACGGAAGGGGACGGGCTGCGCCAACGGAAGCTCTACCGGGAGCCGATCCGGCTCGCCGTCCGCTCGGGCCACCCGCTCCTCGACACCGCGGACGTCACACTCGCGGACACCCTCGGATTCCCCTGGATCCTGCCCGTCGAGCAGACCGCCCTGCGCCAGGAACTCGGTGCCGTCTTCGTCGACCGGGGCCTCACGCCGCCCGCGGACCGCGTCGAGTGCACGTCCATCCTCACCATGCGGGCGCTGCTGCTCCAGACGGACATGGTGGCGCTCCTGCCCGAACTGGTCCTGCGCGAGGACGAGCACCTCGCCGCGCTCCCGGTCGAACTCCCTTCGGTGGGGCGTACGGTGGGCACCACCGAAGCAGCCCACCGGACACGCACCCCCGCTCTTCAAGCGCTGCTCCACCACCTCGACCAGGAAGCGGTCCTGCTGCGCGAGACGCTCGACGGGACGCCGGTGGTTGGTTAGCGGTGGTTTTCACCTGCTCCGCCCGCTTATCGGTCGATTCTCGGGGTGTTGGGTTACGGTACGGACGGGGTTGTCCTGGCGGGCGATGCCTGCAGGCCGGGTGGGGGTTGCAGATGGGGCGGAAGGCTATGTGTTCCTGTCTGATCCCAGGACGTCCGGTCTTCGCGGTCGTGTGCTTCTGTCGTCCTTGTTGTGCGCCTGGGCGCATTCGGTCCGGCGCGGTACGCCGGAAACGTGCCGAAGCGACGTTCGTATCCGAGTGATCTGTCCGATGCCTGCTGGGAGTCGATCGAGCCGGTCCTGGCCGCGTGGCGCTTTGAGCGCCGTGGCAGGGCCCTGGCTTCCGGCCGACCGCCCGAGCACGGCCTGCGCGACATCATGGACGCGATCTTGTACGTGGACCGCACCGGGGTCCAGTGGCGGCGCCTCCCGCACGACTCACTGGAACACCGTCTACGGCTGCTTCCCCGAAATGGGTGAGCACATCCCGGAGATCGACTTCACCTCACACCCGGCAGCATCGAGCGATCGGCGTAGATCGAAGACAGGGCTGGAGGCTGTCGAGATCATTCCCGGTACCGACGCAGAGGATGCAGGGCGCGAAGGAGGCCCCCACTCGGGTGGAAACACACCTCGCGTGCGGTGAGGGGACGGTTGCGGCCGGAACAAGCGGCTGTGCACAGCAACGGGCCCGAATCTCGGGTCCGGCATGACCGGTGGTCGACCCCGGCCTTCGCGCCGGTTGCCACGTGATGTCGTTCTTCCCGGCTCGGGGGGTGGCCCCCGCGGGCCCGGCATGCGGTGGTGCCGTTCTGACCGCGATCAGGGCGACGTCGTCCGAGCCGCCTCCAGCCATACCTTCCAGGATCTCGTCGCAGAACGTTGTGAGGGGCTCGCGGGCCAGGGCCGCCGCGTGCTGCATCAGGCGCGCCAGACCCCGGTCCAGATCTTCCTCGCGCTGCTCGACGAGGCCGTCCGTATAGAGCAGCACGGTCGAGTCGGGCGGCAGAGTGTCGGTCGTGGCAGGGCGGTGGACCTCGGGCTCCACCCCGAGCATGACGCCGCGGCCACCGGTGAGGAACCGCGTCTCCCCGTCGTGCGTCACGAGCAAGGGAGCGGGATGGCCCGCGACCGCGTAGGAGTACGGGCCCACGCCGAGCAGCGCCCGGGCGACCGGGGCCGCAGAACCTTCGGCCGGAGGCAGCAGCCCCTCGTCCAGGCCCGGGGACGTCACATCGGCGTCCCGGTGCTCGTCGACGATCCTGCGCAGCCGTCCGCGGTCGTCCAGCAGGTCGACCGCGCACCAGTCGGCGAGGCCGGGGATGAGCGTGCGGCAGAGTCGGCGGAGCCCCTGGTCCACTTCGAGCGTGCTGGAAAGGGCCTCTGCCGCGTTGATGAGCAGCGTGAGCCGGGTCCAGGGCGTGCTGAACCTCCTCGTCGACCTCGAAGGCATCTGCGCCGTCCGTGTCCCGTTCCGTGCCGGCCCCGTGGCGAGGCGTCCTCGTCGTTCACCACGCGTCAGCGTGAGGGCCACCGCCACTCGGGCGGGATGTTGGCGAGTTGTTTCAGTAGATCCCGGCCCTGAAGCTTCTGCTCCTCGAACGCACTGTGCCACCGGGCACCGTGCCCTACCCAGTAACCGCGGTAGTTCCGTAGTCCCATGACACTGGAGTCACCAACGTCGGACTCATTGCCGCAGCAGGGGCAGATGGCCTCGGTTGGCCAGCCACCCTCCCAGAAAACCTCGTCGTCGTATCCGCAGACCCGGCAGATGGTCTCGGTCTTGTCGTCCATGCTCATCTCGACCAGAGCTTACCGATCAACGCCAACGACATGACGTCTGAGAGGCCGTTGATGCGAGCTGTGATGAAGAGCCGTGAGAGGGCCGCGCTTGCGCGAGTGGACGAACTGCGTGCCGAATTCGAGCGGGTGCGGCCGGCTCTCGCCGACGCGGAAGAGGCGCTGAACCGCCGGGTGATTGATCTGGAGGAGTATCTCGAGGCACTTACCCAACTGGGAGGTCCCGAGCCCGCCGAGGCTTCAGGGCCGTCCGAGCCTGAGCCTGTTCGTGAGCCGGTGGTGGACGACGCGGCGGCACCGTCGACGGCCAAGGCTCGGCGGGTGGTGGCCCGCAGGAAGGACGGGGGCGAGGTCCACATTCTCGGCCCGGACTACCGAAGGATCATGGCCGTGTTCGAAAAGGCGGGCGGTGACCGATTGTCGGCGCGGCAAGTGGTGGTGGGCCTGGGCTGGGACGTTTCGGTTCCAGCCCGGGTGGAAGGTGCGCGCGGGGCAGGCTGACGCGGCTGGTCGCGCGGGACTGGCTTGCGGAGAGCCGGCCGGGTATGTTCACGCTGCCGGAGCGAGGTTCCGCCGTTGCTGCTGGCGGCAGGTGCCGTGGCGGGCGAGACGGCGGCTCATGACCATGGTCATCGACCACAGGACGAACGCCTCGCGGCTGCTCGCGGGGGTGACCAGCACTGCCAGGACGAGGCCGAGGCAGTCCACGACCAGGCGCCGCTTGCGTCCGTTGACCAACTTGCCGTCGTCGAAGCCGCAGGAGCCCGCGCCGACCACGGCGTTCCCTATCACCGGCTGCGAGTCCACGAACCCCGCGGTCGGCTCTGCACCCCGGCCTTTCGCCACGTGGACCGCGTCCCCTCAGCCGGTCGTGGAACTCCCTGATCAGAGCCTTGCCGCGCCAGCTTCGGAAGGACGCGAAGCCCCGTCGCAGGGCGGGAGGCGCGCCGGCAAGCACGCCGGCACTTCGAGGACACCCGCCCGATCGCTCCGGCGGTCCGCAACATCGACCGGACGGTGGAGTCCCTGGACCTGGTGAGCAGTCTCATCAAGATTGAACGCAGTGAGTGTCGGCCGCCGCCTGGATCCGGGCGTGGTACTGCCGCCACTGGGCGTCATCACCGAAGTCGTTGTGATCCGGTCCGGCCTTGCCGTCAATGAGTTCTCGCAGGACATCAGCGTGGCCAGCGTGCTGGGCCGTCTCGGAGACCATGCGAACCAGCAGGACACCCAAGGTGGTGGCCCGGCGATCTTCGGGCCAGTGCCCTACCTGGCCCGGGGTTTCGAGAGCGAGATCCGTAATGGTCCGGTCGGCGTGCGCGCAGGCACGTTGATAGAGCCCGATGATGTACTCGCTGGACTCCTCGGGTCTGGCCCACATGTCCGCGCCTTCCCAGATTGAACCGTCCTCGACCCAGGCCAGGGGTTCTGGTGCCGGCCGGCCAAAAGACTCGCCGAGGTATCCGTACTCAAGGCCTGCCAGATGCTTGACCAAGCCCAGCAGGTTCGCGGCGGTCGGCGTCATGGGCCGGCGCATGTCGTATTCGGTGAGTCCCTCCAGCCTGGAGATCAGACCGGCCCGTCCTGCCAGCAGCTTCCGGTGCAACTCGGCTTTGAGATCAGTCACGTGGTCCTCCTCTAAGGATGCGGCCACCCAACCACGCGCCCGTGACAAGAAGCCGACGATGAGCCCGAAGCTGACGACGACCGAAACTCACCCCACTCAACGCACCCTGATTCTGAAAAATCACTCAGGACTCGTCGACCGTTCGAGTGTCCTGGACGCTCAGGTCGGGGCGTTGTGCGAGGAAGACGAACTCTCTGCCCGGCCGGTCAGGTGCATCGCGCACGTCGTGCACCACGTAGCCGTGGGCGACCAGATCCGTCTCGACCTCGTCGCGCTCCCGGAAGCGCAGCGTCGAGTCCGAGGTGAGCACCTGTCCGTTCGCGGCGAAGGCGTAGGTCCAGCGGAAGGTCACCAGGGGCCGGCTCACGTCGATCAACTGGACCCAGCTCTCCACGGAGCCGGTACCCGGGATCTGCGTCACGTGGTAGGAGTGCTCGCGGGTCCACGCTTCCCAGGCGCGTCTGGCGGGATCACGGGTCTCGAACACCAGGTGCCCGCCCGGCCGTAGCGCATCGTAGGCTCCCTGGAGCGTCTTCTGCCAGGTGTCCGGATCAACGATCTCCTGGGCGACGTTCGCTGTCATCGTTGCGAGGTCGACCTGCAGCGGCGGGAGGGCTGTCGCGTCACCACAGATCCAGCGGACTCGCGCACTGCCCGGTTTGGCCCGGGCGACGTCGACGGATGCCTGGGCGGGATCGACACCGACGACGTCGACCCCGCGGCCGGCCAGGAGAAGCGCGAACACCCCGGTGCCGCAGCCGATGTCCAGAACCTGGCGCGCCCTGAGCTCTTGCGCCATTCGTAGGTAGGTATCGAGATCGCTGCGGTCGGGGTCGAGCTGGTCGTAGATCGCGGCGAGTCGTGGATGCCCGAAGCAGTCGTCAGCCATGCGGCCGAATGTAAGCAGAGTCCGGCGCGAAGGGCACCTGCGAGCGCGAACAGGGAGCAGCGACTTGTCCCCCCCCAAGCGCAGAGGGGACAGTGGTCCCGTGCAGAGTGCCGCCGCTACTCGCTTACGGCCCTGAGCACTCCCGACCTTCAGCAGGTCACCGGAACGGACCGCCAACTCCACCGGGACGATGTAGTCTCCGGCGGCCCGTCAGTGGACCGGAGGAACGAGGCCCGAAAGGTACTGTGTGCCGGAAGTGATTCCGGGTACTCCGCGCTGTACTTCAAGCTGCCGGTCCCGGGTCGACGGGGTGGTCGGCCAGGGCGTGCACGGTGACGTCCATCCACGGCCAGACCGGCAGCGAGGAGATGACGGCGTGGAGTTCGGTGGGGTCCGCCGCTCGCCACAGTCCCCAGTTCTCGGTCCGGCCGGGCACCCGCCACATGCGGACCAGCGTCCCGGACGCGGCGAGTTCGGCGGCGCGGCGGCGCTCGTCGTCGGAGACCTTCGTCTTGAGGTCGGGGTCCATGGTTTCGGGCCAGGTGATGTGGATGTTGACGAGGAACTCCATGGGATGCGTCCTGTTTCTGTTGGTGAGTGATTCCGGAGGCAGGCCGACAGGCTCGTGGCCCGCCGGGCCGGGTGGCCCGGCGGGGGAGGTGCGCGTCATTCGCCGAACGGGTCGGCCGGGGTGCCGTGTTCGGTGATGACGGACTTGGTCTGGAGGAACTCGGCTACGGCCTCGACGCCGTTCTCCCGGCCCAGGCCGGACTGTTTGTAGCCGCCGAACGGCACACTCCAGTGCAGCAGCCGGTAGGTGTTCACCCAGACCACGCCCGCCTCCAGCCGTCGGGCGACCCGGTGCGCGCGCGCCGCGTCGCGGGTCCAGAAGCCGGCGGCCAGGCCGTACTCGACGGAGTTGGCGAGCGCGACCGCCTCGTCCTCGGTGTCGAAGGGGTGCACCGTGACGACCGGGCCGAAGATCTCCTCCCGGCAGACCGCGAGGTCGGGTGCGGCGTCGGCCAGCACGGTCGGTTCGTAGTAGAAGCCCGCCCCGGCCGGCGCGGCGACGGTGGCCCGCTTTCCGCCGGTAACGGCTTGCGCGCCCTTCGCGAGGGCGTCGTTCACGTATCCTTCGATCCTTTCCAGAGCCGCTGCCGAGGCCACCGGCCCGACGTGGGTACGCGGATCGAGGGGGTCGCCGACCCGCAGTTGCCCGACCGCCTGCCCGTACCTGCGGAGGAACTCCTCGTACACCTCGTGCTGCACGAGGACGCGGGAACCCGCGACGCAGGTCTGGCCTGCCGCGGAGAAGGCGCCCTGCCGGGCCGCCAGGACGGCGGCGTCGAGGTCGCCGTCGGCGAAGACGATGTGGGCGGACTTACCGCCGGCCTCGCAGACGTAGCGCTTCATCCGCTCGGCCGCCTGCGCCCCGAGGGTCCGGGCGACGGCGGTGCTGCCGGTGAAGGTGACCATGGCGACGTCGGGGTGCTCGGTGAGGCGGCGGCCCTCTTCGGCGCCGCCGATGACGACGCCGATCACCCCGGGCGGGAACCCTGCCTCCAGGGCCAGTTCGGCCAGACGCACCGAGGAGGCCGGGGCCTGCGGCGGCGGCTTGAGGATCACGGTGTTGCCCGCGGCCAGTGCCGGAGCGAGTTTCCAGGAGCCGAGGGAGAGCGCGCCGTTGAACGGGGTGAGCGCGGCGACGACGCCCAGCGGTTCCCGTGTGATCAGCGCCCTCGCCGTGTCGCTGAGCGGACGTGAGACGTCCTCCATGGTCTCCGCCACGCCCGCGAAGTAGCGGTACCAACGGGCCAGGGCGCCGACTTCGCTCCTGGTGGCGGTGAGGGGTTTGCCGTTCGCCCGGGTCTCCAGTGCCGCGAGTTCCTCGGTGTGCGCGACCAGCACATCGCCGAGGCGGTGGAGCAGGTCGGCGCGGGCATGGGCGGGAAGCGCGCCCCAGGACGGGGCCAGGAAGGCGGCACGGGCGGCGTCGACGGCGGCGTCCACGGCGTCCGGGTCCTGGTGGGCACGGGCCCAGATCTTCCCGGTCGAGGGGTCGGTCAGCGGCACCGCCGTGCCCGCGGGGGCGCGCCGGGCCCCGCCCGTGTGGGAGGTGTAGTCGGGCAGGGCTGGCGGGGTTTCGGGGGTGGTCATGGAGCGGTGGTCCTTTCCGTGGCCGGGCCGTCCGTGCTGTGCGGGGCTACCGGGATCTTCGGGTCGTCCGTGGACGGGTGCTTCGGGGAGAGGGCGGCTCGTAGGCCGGGGCTGTCGGCGTGGTGGCAGGCCACCGTGTGTCCGTCCGCTCCGGCGGCGACGGTCGGGGGCGGCGCGCCTTCGCGGCAGACCTCGGTGGCGAACGGACAGGAGCGCTGGAAGCGGCAGCCGGGCAGTGGATCGGCCGGGTCCGGGGGTTCCGCCCGGGTGCGGATCTCGCTGCGGAGGCCGGGGGCGCGGGGGTCGGGCACGGGCACGGCAGCCAGCCCG
>NZ_JAAXYC010000005.1 GCF_018619185.1 Streptomyces sp. McG3
ATCCGCTCCCGCCCCCACCGAAGGACACCCGCCATGCACCGCGCATTGATCGTCGTGGACGTTCAGAACGACTTCTGCGAGGGCGGCAGCCTCGCGGTGGCGGGCGGTGCCGACGTCGCCGCCGCCATCACCGACCTGATCGGCGCCGCCCAGCCCGGCTACCGCCATGTGGTGGCCACCCGCGACCACCACATCGACCCGGGCGACCACTTCTCGTCCAGCCCCGACTTCGAGCACTCCTGGCCGGTGCACTGCGTCGCCGGTACGGAGGGGGTCGGCTTCCACCCGAACTTCGCGCCCGCCGTCGCCTCCGGCGCGATCGACACGGTGTTCGACAAGGGGGCTTACGCGGCCGCGTACAGCGGGTTCGAGGGCTCCGACGAGAACGGGATCGGGCTCGCCCAGTGGCTGCGCGACCGCGACGTCACCGAGGTCGACGTCGTCGGCATCGCCACCGATCACTGCGTGCGGGCCACCGCTCTGGACGCGGCCCGCGAGGGCTTCGTCACGCAGGTGCTGCTCGACCTGACCGCGGGCGTGTCCGGGGCGACCACCGACCGGGCCCTGGCGGAGATGCGCACGGCGGGCGTGAAGCTCTCCGGCACACCGGTCGTCGCGTAGTCGCGGCCGCCCCTCCCGGACCACGCCCCTTGCGCCTACGCGGCCGGGCGGGCCGGTCCGGCGTACCCGGTGGGACCCAGCAGGGCCCTGATCGGGTGCCACAGCTCCTGGCACGACTGCGGTGACGGGGAGGACCGGGGCGACTGGGGTGCGAGGCCCGACAGGCCGGCCGGGTCCGTCTGCGGGGCGGCCCGCCACAGCAGACCGTCCGGATGGTGCAGCACCGCCGTGACCTCGTCCGGCGTGGGCGGCAGGTCGTTGCCGCGCAGGTAGACCGCCCGCAGCCCCAGGTTGCGCAGCCTGGTCAGGGCGCGCGCCCGGTTCGCCGCGTGCACCAGCACCCGCACCGGGGCCCCGGGCCCCGCTCCCGTACCCCCGTGGGGGCCTGTTCCCCCGTCCGGTCTGGTCAGGGTCAGTGCGACCACCACCGTGCCGTTCGGCAACCTGCAGAAACCTCCGCCAGCCATGCTCCGCGCTCCCCCGTGAGACGTCGTGTCAATAAGGATGTGAACAAGACGCACCTAAACACGATCGGCCGCCGCCCGCTAGGGGGCGACGGCCGATCATGGTTTGACCTGCGGTTCTCCTTGATCAGCGACCCGAGGGGCTGACCAGCACGCTCATCGTCGAGCCGTTGCGGGGCTCGTGGACGATGGAGATGCGGGTGTTCGTGTCAGAAACCTTGACACTGCCCGTGGGGTTCTCCTTGTACCAGTAGGTGCCCTTCCGGTCGTCGAAGACCGGGTTGCCCAGGGCGGGCTTGATGTACTGCGGCACGTCCGCGTTGTGCAGCGTGAAGCCCTGGTTCGGGTACCAGCTGAAGGTCGCGTCGAACGGCTGGATCTTGTTGCGCAGGAGCGAGCCGTCCTTCCACTTCAGCGGCTTGGCGTGCGCGTCGATCGGCAGGATCAGACCCTGGCCCGGGTGGACGGAGGTGTTGTTGTCCTTCTGGGAGGTGTCCCAGAGCCAGACCAGCAGACCGTTCTGGTACGCGTAGTGCTCGACCCAGTCCGGACGGGTGCCGGAGAAGCCGAAGTTGTACGGGCCGACCTTGAGGGTCTCGTCGTACGACACGTACTGGCGGTTCTCCGCGATGTAGTACTGCGGGTAGTCCTGGGTGAAGGACTCGCCGATGCGCGAGAAGCCCTTCGCGGTCCAGCCGTTGTCGTCGCCCTCGGCGTTGTCCGAGAAGAGCGCGGCGCCGTCGGCCGTGACGGTGACGGCGTCGGCCGCGAAGCCCTTGCCGCCCGCGCCGCCGTCCGTCTGGTAGCGGAAGCGGAGGTCGACCTTCTTGCCCGCGTAGGCGTCCAGGGAGAAGGACAGCTTCTGGTACGCGCCCGAGACGCCGGTCAGGGCCGGCTTGTCGCTGGCGTCGCGCGGGAGGGCCTTGCCGTCGGCGGTGCCGTCGAGCGCGGTCCAGTTGGCGCCACCGTTGTCGGACACCTCGGTGTAGAGGTAGTCGTAGTCGGCCTCGATGTCGTACCAGCCCGAAAGGTCCAGCGTGGCCTTGGACTTGCCGGTCAGGTCGACCGGGCGGGTCAGGGTGTTCGACAGGTCGTCGCCCATGTCGCTCCACCACTGCTTCGCGCCCTCGGCGGGCTTGACGACGGTGGTGGTGACGGCCTTCTTGGGCAGCTCGACGACGAGCGCCTGCGGGTTCTTGGTGTTGTACTCCGAGACGCCCAGCTTGTGCAGCGAGGTCTTGCCGGCCTTGGCCTTGTCGTAGTCGAGCCAGCCCAGCTGGAGCTTGTCCCACGAGGTCATGTCGCCCGGCAGGTTGCCGATCTCGCCCTTGCCGGTGCCGAGCCAGGAGCCCGCCGACATCAGGGACCAGAAGCCGACCGAGTTCTCGCCGCCACCGGAGGTGTCGTACAGGTCCGGGAGACCGAGGTCGTGGGCGTACTCGTGGGCGAAGACGCCCAGGCCGCCGTTCTCGGGCTGGACGGTGTAGTCGCCGACCCAGATGCCCGTGTCGCCGATCTGGGCGCCACCGGCCTTGTTGTCCGCGGGGCCGGTCGCACCGGCGTTGGTGCCGTACGCGTACCAGCGGTGCGCCCAGATGGCGTTGGTGCCCTCGGCGCCGCCGCCGGCCGACTCGTCCTCGCCGGCGTGGACCAGCTGGAAGTGGTCGATGTAGCCGTCGGGCTCGTTGAAGTTGCCGTCACCGTCGAAGTCGTAGCGGTCCCACTCGTCGTACTCGGCGAGGTTCGCCTTGATCTCCGCGTCGGTGCGGCCCTTGGCCTGCTGGTCCGCGACCCAGGCGTTCACGCCGTCGCGCACCGCGTCCCACACGTTGGCGCAGTTGGACTGGCCGCAGTAGTTGGAGCCGTAACGGGCCTCGTTGTAGGGGACCTTGACCCAGTCGGAGACCTCTCCCTCGACCGAGTAGCGGCCCGAGGAGGTCTTCTCGTAGTAGGTCTTGAGCGAGTTGACGCCCTTGCCCTCGCCGAAGTAGAGCTCCTGGAAGTGCTCCTGGTTGTAGTCGGCCTGCCAGGCGGTGCTGTTGTCCTTCTTCGGGTCCGGCTTGGCGATCTTGTTGTGCGCCGGGCCCGGGGCGCCCCCGAACTTCTTGACGGGCGGCTTGGGGCCGTCGCCGTCGGGGTCGAACATCGTGGTGTCGTCGACCTGGTCGCCGAACTCCAGCAGGATGGTGAAGATCTTGTCGGTCTTCTCCCGGCCGAGCTCCACGTACTTCTTGTCGCCGAGCTTGACGACCTTGGAGCCGCTCCGGTTCGCCACCTTCTTGTCGCCGGACAGCACCAGCTCCAGCGCGGCCTCGCGCTGGGCGGCCTGCTCCTCGCTGAAGGGGCCCTCCAGGTTGTGCTCCACGTGCCCCTTGGCCGGCGCCGGGTCACGGCGGTCGACGGTGGAGACACCGGAACCTGATGAGCTGTCATGCGCCTGGGCGGTGGCGAAGGTCGACGCCGTCGCGGCGGTCGCAGCCATGGCCACGACAACGGCGGCGGCGCGAAGCGCCTGTCTCTGATTGGTCACTTGATGCAGTCCTCCCCGGGCGTCCGCGCCGCGGCCAGGGGGGTATGAAACGGGCCGTGCGCGTAAACGCGTCACAAGTGACGACATTCGATCGGAGTTATGAGAGAAAAGACAGACCTTGACTTGAACAGGCCAAGTGCACTATGCGGAGGGCTCTTCCGGTATGCGGACGGTATGAGGAGGGCATGGGAACGGCAAAAGAACGCCGCCGGCCGGGACCGGGCCGTTCGCCACACCCCAACAGGCGCGTTCCGCTGTCCGGTTGGTGAGAGGCGTGACTCCGTGCGCCCCCTGTGCACCGGTACCGTGTGTTAGGTCACGCTTACTACCGGTCCGGCTCGGGCATTCACCGTCGTAGGGTCGTTCGGCGCGCACGACCGTGCCGACCGCCGCCCGCCCATCCGACGTCCCGAGGACGGAAACCGCCATGCCGCGTCCGACTGCCGCACAGTTCGCCTACGGTTCGGCCACCGTCGTCGTCACGACGCTCGCCCTGCTGCTGCTGTTCCGCACGGAGTCCGGCATCGGCGTCGCCGCCGTCGGCACGACCGCGCTGGCCCTCGGCCTCCTGGTCGCCGTGCGCCTGCCCCGCCACCGCGGAGGGGAAGGGACGGGACGGACGGCGACCGCCGACGCCGCCTCCCGAACCCACCACGCCCTGGAGGGCGTCGGGGCCCGGGAGCGGGTCGCGGCGGGCCGCTCGTCGGCACCGGCGAACGACCACTCGCTGCGCCGCTGAGCGGACGACGGACCGGAGGATGGCCGTCCGCTAGCGGGCGGCCACCACGACCGTCTTGGCCGCCTTGTCCTGCAGACCCTGCCGGTAGGGCTTGTCGGTGAACATCAGCACGATGTTGATCAGCCACCACAGGCACGGGCAGCACAGCAGCGCCGGGGCCCACAGCACGACGGCCCGCATCAGCGCGGCCCCGGTGTCGGGCACCCGCCCGTCGTTGAGCATCGCGACGCGCAGCTTGAGCAGCCGCTTGCCCGGCGTGCGGCCGTCCTTGTGGGTGAAGTACGTGTCGTAGGCGACGTAGACCACCAGACCGATGATCGACCAGAGCAGCTGGTGCCCGCTGTACCCGCTGGCGACCGCGTCCCCGAACCCGTCGTCCCCGTCCCCGTTGACGTCGACCGCGCCGCCCCAGGGCAGCGAGATCAGGTACAGCGGGATCGAGATGATGAGGAAGTCGATGAGCCGCGCCAGGATCCGCTTCCCCGGCTCGGCGAGCGGCGGCATTCCGGCCAGCGGATCGGGCGCCCCGAAGCCGCCGCCGCTGCCGTACGGGTCGTTCGGCGGGGGCGGAGGCGGCGGCGGGGGCGGCGCACTGCCGTACGGCTGACCCTCGGACGGCGGCGAGGGCTCCTGCGGCTTCTTGAGGAACGGATCGTCGTCCTCGGGCGGCTGGCCGGGCGTCGGCTGGTCGTTGCTCATGGGGGCAGTGCATCCCGCGTCACCGGGCCCCGCAACGGCTCAGGTGCGTTCGGGGGACACGGAGTGGCATACGAGTCTAAACGGGCATGTCGCCGCGCGCTCGGTCACGCGTCCCCGGAGCCCGGGCACGCGAGCCACCGGGCCCGCTCAGCGCGCTCAGCCCGCTCAGCCCGCTCAGCCCGCTCAGCCCGCGACGAAGGTGCGGGCAGCCTTGTCGTGCCAGCACTGGCGCCAGGGCCGGTCGATCAGGCACCAGAGAACGTTGACGACGCCGATGACGAGCAGCCCCAGCACGCCGTAGACGAGCCAGCGGCGCAGGGCCGCGCCCAGGGTGGGCGCGTCGTGGGACTCGATGTCCCGTACGTCGAGCCCGCAGAGCTTCTTGCCCAGCGTCCGGCCCCACTTGGCCGTCGGCAGCGCCTCCAGGAGGAAGCCGATGAGGAGGAACGCGGCGAGCAGGGCCCCCAGCAGCGCCCCGGTGGTGGAGTCCAGCAGCCAGACGGTGACCGTCTCCCCCGTCTCCTTCGCCGCGGTGATCTTCCGGTCGATGTGGTCGAGCGCCCGGGTCGCCAGCGGGACGGCCGCCGCCCCGACGGCCGCGCCGAGCACGAGGCTGTCGACCAGCCGGGCGGCGAACCGCTTGCCGAGCCCCGCGGGCCGGGCCGAGGCCTGGTTGCGGGCGAGTTGCTGGAAGGGGTCGTCGACCGGCGGCTTCCAGGGCACGACGGGCTGGTCCGCGTCCGGCCCCTGGTGCTGGTGCTGGTGCGGTTGCTGGTGCTGGTGCTGGTGCGGTTGCTGGTGCTGGTGCTGGTGCGGTTGCTGCTGCTGCTGGTGCGGTTCGGGCTGGGCCAGTTGGTGGACCTGCTGCGCCCAGGAGGCCGAGCCGCCGCCGGGGCCCGGCGTCAGCGGTGTCTGCAGGGCCGCGGGCCGCACGGGGGCGGGAGACGGTGTGGGCGCGGGGGCAGGGGCCTGGACCGGCCCCTGCCGCACTTCCTGCGGTACGGGAGCCGGGGCCGGGGCGGCCTGTGCGGGAGTCGGCAGCGGTGCCTGCTGCACCGGTGTCCGCCGCGGCTGCGCGTGCTGCGCCGGTGACTGCTGTGGCTGCTGTGCCTGCGCCGGCAGTGCCCGGGGCGCCGGAGCCGGTGCGAGGCTGCTCTGTGCCGCGCCCACGTTCTGCGGCCCCTGCTGCGTACCGGCGTTCGACGATGCCGGGGCGGCAGGCGGAACGGCATTGGCCTGTGCGGCGCCGGGCTGTACGGCGTTGGGCCCCGCGGCGCGCGGTCCCACCGCGCGGATCGTGACCGTCCCGTCCGTCGGCGGACGCGCCCCGGCCTCCTCGGCGGACCGGCCGCCGTCCCGCATCCCCGGCAGCGCGCCGCCGGTCGGATCCTGGGCCAGCGGCGCCCTCGGGTCGGCCGGCGCCGAGGGGTGGCCGGCGGGCTCCTGGGCCGGCCCGCCCCAGTCGACCCGGCGGTCCCGTTCGCCGCCGAAACCGTTCTGGCGCGCGGTGTCCGCCTGCCAGACGGACGCCGAGTCCGCGGTGTCCGCGGCGGGTTCACCGGATCCGGCCGGGGCCGCCGGGCCGTCCTGGAGGCCATCCTCCTCGTCGAAGAAGATCGGCCCGGTCTCCTCCACCGGCGCGGCCTGCGCACCGGCGGCGGGAGCGGCGGCCGGACCCGCCTGACGGGGCGCGGGGCGGCTCGTGCCGGGGACCCAGGACGCGCCGTTCCAGTACCGGACGTAGCCGGGGATGGAGGGGTCGGGGTAGTAGCCCTCGCGGGGGCTTTCGTCACCGGGTGCCGGAGTTGGCGCGCTCATCAGCGGGTCCCGTATCTCTTCGAGGCCTCAGGCCGTCCCCGCCGGGCGGGGACGGCCTCAATACAAGGGTCCACATCTATCAGACCGCCGGCCACCCCCGGGCCGGTCCACCTGTTTGGGACCACTTTCGGGACCGCACGAAGTTTTTTGGAGAAGTCGCGTAATAGGTGGCGGGGAGGGCGCTCTCTCCTTGTGCGGGACGGTCACGGGGCCGGCCCACGAGCACCGGAAGGTTGTGCATTCTCATGATGAGCATCGTGGAACGTGAGCTGGAGCTGAAGCTGGTCCTGTCCCCCGAGCGGTCCATTCCGGTACCCGCCCGGCTGACGTATCGCACGGACGACCCGTACGCCGTGCACATCGCCTTCCACATCGGCTCCGAGTCGCCCGTGCACTGGACGTTCGCCCGGGAGCTGTTGGTGGAGGGCGTGTTCCGGCCGTGCGGGCACGGGGACGTACGGATCTGGCCGACGAAGGTCGCGGGCCGCAGCGTCATCTGTGTGGCCCTCACCTCCCCGGACGGCAACGCCCTGCTCGAAGTGAACTCGGCCGCCGTGGCCGCCTGGGTGGAGCGGACCCTGCGGGTGGTGCCGCCGGGTTCGGAGAGCGACCGGCTCGGCATGGACGAGGCGCTGGCGGAGCTGCTGGCCCCGCTGCCGGCCGACGACCTCTGGTTGAGCGACCCGTGGCAGTCGGACGACGCGCCGTCCCAGGACGGCGAGGCGTGAGGGCGGCCGGACAGCGGGGCCGCTGTCAGAAGAGCTTGCCGGGGTTGAGGAGTCCGAGCGGGTCGAAGGCGGCCTTGACGGAGCGCTGCAGTTCGATGCCGGTCTCGCCCAGTTCGCGGGCGAGCCACTCCTTCTTGAGGACGCCGACGCCGTGTTCGCCGGTGATGGTCCCGCCCAGTTCGAGGCCGAGCGCCATGATGGCGTCGAAGGACTCGCGGGCCCGGCGGGACTCGTCGGGGTCGTGGTGGTCGAAGCAGACGACGGGGTGGGTGTTGCCGTCGCCCGCGTGGGCGCAGACGCCGATGGTGAGGTCGTACTCCTCGGCGATGGCCGCCGTGCCCGCGAGCATCGCGCCGAGCTGCGAGCGCGGTACGCAGACGTCGTCGATCATCGTGGCGGGCTTGACGGTCTCCAGTGCGGTGAGCGACATCCGGCGTGCCTGGAGGAGGAGTTCGGACTCCGCGGGATTGTCGGCGGGGACCACCTCGGTGGCCCCTGCGGCGGTGCACAGGGCTCCGACGGCGGCGAGGTCGGCGAGCGGGTCGGGGGTGTCGAAGGCGCAGAGCAGCAGGGCCTCGGTGGTCTCGGGCAGGCCCATGGAGGCCATGGCGTTGACGGCACGCACGGTCGTACGGTCCATCAGTTCGAGGAGTGACGGGGTGTGACCACGTTCCATGATCCGGCACACAGCGTCACAGGCGGCGGCTGCCGAGGGGAACTCGGCGGCGAGGACGAGCTGCTGGGGCGGCTGTGGTTTCAGCGCGAGGACGGCCTTGACGACGATTCCGAGGCTGCCCTCGGAGCCGACGAAGAGCCGGGTCAGATCGTATCCGGCGACGCCCTTGGCGGTGCGACGGCCGGTGGTCAGGAGCCGTCCGTCGGCGAGGACGACGTCCAGGCCCAGGACGTATTCGGCGGTGACCCCGTACTTCACGCAGCACAGGCCACCGGACGCGGTGCCGATGTTGCCGCCGATGGTGCACGTCTCCCAGCTGGAGGGGTCCGGCGGGTAGTACAGACCGTGTTCGTTCACCGCGCGTGACAGCACCGCGTTGACGACGCCCGGTTCGACGACGGCGATCCGGTCGACCGGGCTGATCTCCAGGATCCGGTCCATCTTCACCAGGGAGAGCACGACGCAGCCGTCCGAGGCGTTGGCCGCGCCGGACAGGCCGGTACGGGCGCCCTGCGGGACGACCGGGACGCGCAGCGCGGTGGCGGTGCGCATGACGTGCTGGACCTGCTCGACCGTGCGCGGGAGCACCACGACGGCCGGGGTGCCGGCCTCGCAGAAGCTCGCCATGTCGTGGGCGTAGGACGCGGTGACGTCCGGATCGGTGATCAGCGCCTCGGGGGGCAGTCCCGCGCGCAGCCGTTCGAGGAGATCGCTCATGATCCAAGCGTGTCACCCGGGGCCAATGGTGTGAACCCGTGGGCGGCGGCGATCCCAAGGAGCGGTGTGCTCGTATGACTGACGCACAGTGATGGCCATGGATGTCATGCCGCAGCAGGATCCGGAGTCCCGCCAGCCGCCCGAACCGTCCCCGCAGGACCCTTACGTGATGCCCGCCGAAGGCGCCACCGCCGTACCCCCGCCGCCGCCGACCCTGCGGACGACGTTGCGCCGGGCCGCGTTCGGCGCGGTCGCCGCCGGGGTGCTGCTGGCCGGGGCGCTGGTGGCGGTGGAGGACGGGGAGGGCGACGGGCCGAAGGAGCCGGGGCCGGTCGAGCGGGCCGAGGCGGCGACGACCGCGGGCTCCCCCGCCTCGCTCTCGGACCTCACCGCGCTGATCGGGGACCGGCAGAAGTGGGTGGAGTCCCACCCGAAGGACGCCCCGTCCCTGGCGACGCTGGGCACGGCGTACGTGGAGTGGGCGCGGCGTTCGGCGGACACGACGTACTACGCCCGCGCCGAGGAGACCCTGAAGCGTTCGCTGGCGGCGCGGGCGGGCGAGCGCGGGAACGGGGAGGCGTGGGTGGGTCTGGCGGCCCTGGCCAACGCCCGGCACGACTTCCTCGCGGCGAAGCGGTGGGGCGAGACGGTGAAGAGGCAGCAGCCGAAGGCCTGGAGCGTGTACCCGGTCCTCATCGACGCGTACACCGGGCTCGGCGACCAGAAGGCGGCGACCGCGGCGACGGAGAAGTTCGGTGAGCTGCGCAAGGGTGTTCCGGCGCTGGCCCGCACCGCCGAGCTGTACCGGGGCCAGGGCTGGCGCGAGGACGCGCTGGCCACCGCCCGGGAGGCTGCCGACCGGGCGACGCAGCCCGCCGAGAAGGCCGAGGCGCTGCACCGGCTGGGCGAGCTGGCCTGGGAGCGGGGCGAACCGGAGGAGGCGGTGGCGCAGTTCGACGCGGCGCTGCGCACGGACGCCGGTCACCACGCCTCGCTGGCGGGCCGGGCCCGGGCCCTCGTGGCGCTGGAGCGCACCGACGAGGCGCTGGCGGCGTACCAGAGCGCGCTGGAGAAGCTCCCGCGCCCGGAGTACGCCCTGGAGCTGGGCGAGCTGTACGAGTCGCTGGGGCTGGACGGGGACGCCCGCACCCAGTACGCGGCGCTGCGGGAGATGGTGGCCGGGGCGAAGAAGGCCGGGGTCGACGAGTCCCTGGTGCTGGCCCGCTTCGAGGCCGACCACGGGGACCCGGACGCGGCGGTGGAGCTTTTGCGCGGCCAGTGGGCGAAGCAGCACCGCAGTGCGGCGGTGGCGGACGCGCTGGGCTGGGCGCTGCACCGGGCGGGCGAGTCCGAGGAGGGTCTGGAGTACGCGGAGCGGGCCGTCGGCACGGGTGTGCGGAACGCCTCGTACGCGTATCACCTGGGCGTGATCCAGCGGGAGCTGGAGGACTACGGTCCGGCGCGCCGGAATCTGGAGCAGGCCGTGCGCACCAACCCGGCCTTCTCGCCGCTCGCCGCGCCGCTGGCCCGGGAGGCGCTGGACGCGCTGGGTGAGCCGCCGCCGGGCGGGCCGGGCGACCTGCAGCCGCCGCCCGCTCCGGAGCCGAAACCGGAGCCGAGGCGGGAGACGAGGCCCGAGGCTCCGGCCCCCTCGAATGCGGCCCCTTCCACGTCCCCGTCCCCGGCCCCGTCGAAGGCCGCGGCGAGCAGCCCGGCGGCCGGGAAGCCGGAGGCGGCCGAGGCGTCGAAGAGCCCCTGACACGGTGCCGTGAACGACGTGGGCCGCCGCGGTCCGGGGTACTGCCCCGGACCGCGGCGGCGTTCCGCGTGGGAGACGCAGATCAGAGAGACACAGATCAGAGAGACGCGGATCAGAGGTTGCCGCGCTTCTCCTGCTCGCGCTCGATCGCCTCGAACAGGGCCTTGAAGTTGCCCTTGCCGAAGCCCATGGAGCCGTGGCGCTCGATCATCTCGAAGAAGACGGTCGGCCGGTCCTGGACCGGCTTGGTGAAGATCTGCAGCAGGTAGCCGTCCTCGTCGCGGTCGACGAGGATCTTCAGTTCGCGCAGGGTCTCGACCGGCACCCGGGTCTCGCCGGCCCACTCGCCGAGGGTGTCGTAGTACGAGTCGGGGGTGTCCAGGAACTGGACGCCGGCGGCGCGCATCGAGCGGACCGTGGAGACGATGTCGTTCGTGGCGAGCGCGATGTGCTGGACGCCCGCGCCGCCGTAGAACTCCAGGTACTCGTCGATCTGCGACTTCTTCTTCGCGATGGCCGGCTCGTTGATCGGGAACTTGACCTTGAGCGTGCCGTCGGCGACGACCTTCGACATCAGGGCGGAGTACTCGGTGGCGATGTCGTCGCCCACGAACTCCTTCATGTTGGTGAAGCCCATGACCTCGTTGTAGAAGCCGACCCACTCGTTCATCCGGCCCAGCTCGACGTTGCCGACGCAGTGGTCGATCGCCTGGAAGGTGCGCTTCGCGGCCGGCTCGACGATCGGCGAGGCCGCCGCGAAGCCGGGGAGGTAGGGGCCCTCGTAGCCGGAGCGCTCCACCAGGGTGTGGCGGGTCTTGCCGTACGTGGCGATGGCGGCGAGGACGACGGTGCCGTGCTCGTCCTTGACCTCGTGCGGCTCGGTGATGCCGCGGGCGCCGTGCTCGACGGCGTACGCGTACGCGGCGCGGGCGTCCGGGACCTCGATCGCGAGGTCGATGACGCCGTCTCCGTGCTCGGCGACGTGGTCGGCGAGGAAGGTGCCCCACTCGGTGGACGGTTTGATCACGGAGGTGAACACGAAGCGGGCGGCGCCGTTGGTCAGGACGTAACTCGCGGTCTCGCGGGTGCCGTTCTCCGGTCCGGAGTAGGCGACCAGCTTCATGCCGAAGGCGGTCGAGTAGTAGTGCGCGGCCTGCTTGGCGTTGCCCACGGCGAAGACGACCGCGTCCATTCCCTTGACCGGGAAGGGGTCGGCCCGCCGGGCGGTCTCGGGGCTGGTGTGCAGAGTCTCAGTCATGTTCGAAGGCTCTCCCCACATCGCAAGGTGCGCAACAGTTCGCGCATTGACTGGTCAATGTGCCCAGTGGATCGCCATGATGGCCGGACTATCTGTACAGGGTGACCATCAGAGGCAGGCTCATGGCGATCGATCATCTGGACGGGCGGCTCATCGTGCTCCTGGCGCGCGAACCACGGATCGGCGTCCTCGAGGCGTCCCGGCGGCTCGGGGTGGCGCGCGGGACCGTGCAGGCGCGGCTGGACCGTCTTCAGTCGAACGGCGTCATCCGGGGATTCGGCCCCGACGTGGATCCGGCGGCGCTCGGCTACCCGGTCACCGCGTTCGCCACGCTGGAGATCAAACAGGGCCAAGGGGTCGACGTACGCGCCCATTTGGGCGGCGTGCCGGAAGTGCTGGAGCTGCACACCACCACCGGGCACGGCGACATGTTCTGCCGCCTGGTCGCCCGTTCCAACGCCGATCTCCAGCGGGTGATCGACCGGGTTGTCGGATTTGATGGCATTGTCCGGGCCTCCACGGCGATCGTCATGGAGAACCCGGTTCCGCTGCGGATCATCCCGTTGGTGGAACAGGCGGCCGAGGACACCGACTGAGCGACGGGCTCGGGAGGTCACCCGATCCGAAGGAGCGCCGTGTGAGCTTCTGGGAGTATCTGAACACCCGCCACCAGCAGCTCCTCACGGATGCGTTCCAGCACGTCAGCGCGGTCTTCCAGTGCATGGTCATCGCCACCGTGCTGGGCGTGGTCATCGGCGTGGTGAGCTACCGCAGCGGCTGGGGCGGCTCGCTCGCCATCACCTCCACGGCCACGATCCTCACCATCCCCTCGCTCGCCGCGATCGGCCTGCTGATCCCGCTGGTCGGCCTCGGCGTCGCGCCGACCGTGATCACCCTGACGCTGTACGGGCTGCTGCCGATCGTCCGGAACTCCATCGTCGGGCTGCGGGGCGTCGATCCGTCGCTGGTCGACGCGGCGACGGGCATCGGGATGTCGCGGCTGGCCCGGCTGTGCCGGGTGGAGCTGCCGCTCGCCTGGCCGCCGATCCTGACCGGGATCCGGGTGTCCACCCAGATGCTGATGGGCATCGCCGCCATCGCCGCGTACGCCTCCGGGCCCGGCCTCGGCAACGAGATCTTCCGGGGCATCGCCTCGCTGGGCAGCGCCAACGCGATCAACCAGGTCCTCGCGGGCACGCTCGGCATCGTCGTCCTCGCCCTGCTCTTCGACGCCGCGTACGTCCTGCTGGGACGGCTGACCATCCCGAGGGGGATCCGTGCCTGAGACCGAGACCGACACCGGGGCCGCCACCGCGGGCGGGACCGCCGCCACCTCCGGGGCCACCATCCAGCTGGAGAACCTCACCAAGAGCTATCCGGGCAACCCGAACCCGGCCGTCGAGAACGTCTCGATGGAGATCAGGGCGGGCGAGACGGTGATCTTCGTCGGCCCGTCCGGCTGCGGGAAGTCCACCACCCTGAAGATGATCAACCGGCTGATCGAGCCGTCGTCGGGCCGGATCCGGATCGACGACGAGGACGTCACCGACATCGACCCGGTGAAGCTGCGCCGCAAGATCGGGTACGCCATCCAGTCCTCCGGCCTCTTCCCGCACATGACGGTCGCGGACAACATCGCCCTGGTCCCGAAGATGGTCGGCTGGTCCAAGTCCCGGGTGAAGGACCGGGTGGAGGAGATGCTCGACCTGGTGGGCCTGGACCCGCGCGAGTTCCACGGCCGCTATCCGCGCCAGCTCTCCGGCGGGCAGCAGCAGCGGGTGGGGGTGGCGCGGGCGCTGGCAGCCGACCCTCCCGTCCTGCTGATGGACGAGCCGTTCGGGGCGGTCGACCCGATCACCCGCGACCACCTCCAGGACGAGCTGATCCGGCTCCAGCACGAGCTGCACAAGACGATCGTGTTCGTCACCCACGACTTCGACGAGGCGATCAAGCTCGGCGACCGGATCGCGGTGCTGCGGGAGCGCTCGCACATCGCGCAGTTCGACACCCCCGAGGCGATCCTGACCAACCCGACGGACGACTTCGTCTCGGGTTTCGTGGGGGCGGGCGCGGCCCTGAAGCGGCTGAACCTGACCCGCGTACGGGATGTGGGCATCGCGGACTTCCCGACGGTGACGGTCGAGGACCCGCTCCAGTCGATCTTCAACAAGCTGCGCAGCGGCCCGCACAACGAGCTGCTGATGCTGGACCGCCGCAACCGTCCGTACAAGTGGCTGCGGCGCGGCGACCTGATGCGGGCGCGCGGTTCGCTGGCGCGGGCCGGGCAGCTGGTGCACGACACGGTGACCCGGGACGCCACGCTGCACGACGCGCTGGAGGCGGTCCTCACCGACAGCGGGGGCCGGGTCGCGGTGACCGGGCGGCGCGGCGAGTTCATCGGGGTCGTCGACATGAAGACGCTGATGGACAACGTGCAGGAGCTGCTGGAGGCCGACCGGCTGACGGCGATGGAGCACCAGCACGAGCTGGAGGAGCTGCGGGTCCACCAGACGGAGCAGGAGCTGGAGGGGGGTGGCGACGGCCGATGAGTCCCAGCCATCCGTCCGGCTCCGGCAAGGGCCCGGCCACCCCCACCCGCCCGCCGGGCGAGCACGACGTCAAGGGCCACGCGTTCCACGACGAGGAGAGCGACCCCTCCCCCGGACCGGCCGCACCGGAGCGCCGGTTCACCTGGCGGAAGCTGGTGGTCCTGCCGGCGGTGCTCGTCGTCATCGTGGTCATCACCTACGTCTGGATCACCAACATCCATCTGGACTCGATCGCGGAGAACTCGCTGAGCGGCGGCAACGTGCAGCTGCGCTGGTGGCAGCACGTGCGGCTGACGGCGATCTCCACGCTCTGGGTGCTGATCATCGCGATCCCGCTGGGCATCGCCCTGACCCGGCGGCGGCTGCGGAAGGCGGCCCCGGCGTTCACCGCGCTGGCCAACATCGGGCAGGCGACGCCCGCGATCGGTCTGCTGGCGCTGCTGGTGATCTGGCTGGGCATCGGCCCGCGGACCGCGATCATCGGCATCGTGATCTACGCGGTGCTGCCGGTGCTCTCCAACACGGTGGCGGGTTTGCGGGCGATCGAGCCGAACATGATCGAGGCGGCGCGCGGGATGGGGATGTCGGGCCGGGGTGTCCTGATGAAGGTGGAGCTGCCGCTCGCGGTGCCGTTGATCCTGGCCGGGGTGCGTACGGCACTGGTCCTGAACGTCGGCACGGCGACGCTGGCGACGTTCGGCGGGGGCGGCGGACTGGGCGACCTGATCACGTCGGGGATCCAGACGCAGCGGATGCCGGTGCTGATCATCGGCTCGGTGCTGACGGTAGTGCTGGCCCTGCTGGTGGACTGGCTGGCCTCGCTGGCCGAACTGGCGCTGACGCCGCGCGGGCTGGAGGAGCGATGAGGAGGACGGCGTACGTTCCCCGGCGCGGGGCCTTCACGGTCGGCGGCACGGCCCTGTCCCTCACGCTGGCACTGACGCTGGGCGGCTGCGGGCTCAAGAGCGGTTCGCCGATGGTGGACGACGTGTCGCCGGGGTCGGTAGGGCAGGGCGAGCCGCTCAAGGGCGCGTCGCTGACCGTGACGTCGAAGAACTTCAGCGAGAACATCATCCTGGGCCAGATGACCGGCCTGGTGTTCAAGGCGGCCGGGGCGGAGGTCCTGGACCGGACGAACCTGCCGGGTTCGATCAGCGCCCGCGAGGCCATCATCAACGGCGACGCCGACGCCCAGTGGGACTACACGGGCACCGGCTGGATCACCTTCCTCGGCCACGCGGACCCCATCGTCGACCCGAGGAAGCAGTACGAGGCGGTGCGGGACGAGGACCGGGGCAACGGGGTGGTCTGGCTGCCGCCGGCGCCGCTCGACAACACGTACGCGCTCGCCATCAGCAAGAAGAACAACGCGAAGTACCGGCTGAAGACCCTCTCGGACGTGGCGGCCCTGGTGAAGAAGGACCCGGGCGCGGTGACGATCTGCGTGGAGAACGAGTTCGCCTCCCGCGACGACGGGCTGCCCGGCATGGAGAAGCGGTACGGGATGAGGATCCCGGCGGGCAACATCCAGAAGATGGACGCCGGGATCATCTACACCCAGGTCTCCGGGTCCGACTCCTGCCTGCTGGGCGAGGTGTTCACCACCGACGGCCGGATCAAGGCGATGAACCTGGACGTCCTGGAGGACGACAAGGACTTCTTCCCCAACTACAACGCCTCCCCGGTCATCCACGAGGCGACCTTCGAGAAGTACCCGGTGATCGCGGAGCTGCTGGACCCGCTGGCGAGGAAGCTGACGACCGAGGTCGCGCAGACGCTGAACGCCAAGGTGGACGTCGAGGGCGAGGACCCGCACGAGGTCGCCAAGGACTGGCTGGTGGCGGAGGGGTTCATCGAGGAGGAGTGAGTTGTCCGGGGTGCGCTGCAAAGACCTCGTTGCAAAAAAGCCTTGCAAAGCACTCTTTGCATCTCTACTGTCGAGACATGCCGGAGAACGAGCACACCCCCCACCCCTACCGCCATGACGGAACCGACCGCAGGATCCACAACGTCGACGCCCGTACGCTGCGCGCCGTCGCGCACCCCCTGCGGATTCGCCTGCTGAAGGCGCTGCGCGATTTCGGCCCCGCCACCGCTTCCCAACTCGGCGAAAGGCTGGGCGAGTCCAGCGGTGCGACCAGCTACCACCTGCGCCAGCTGGCGGAGAGCGGGCTGGTCGAGGACGCTCCGGAGCTGGGCAAGGGCCGCGAGCGCTGGTGGCGGTCGGTGCACGACGGCTCGATGTTCGAGACCACGGACTTCCGGAGGCATGCCGACCCGGAGGTGCGCGGGGCCATCGACTTCGTCCTGCACGAGACGGCCACGTCGCACGCCCAGGAACTGAATACCTGGCTGGGCACCGTGGACGACTGGCCGGAGGAGTGGCAGCGCAGCTGGGACATGAGTGACTTCACGATCCGCCTCACCCCGGAACTCGCCATGGAGATGTCCCGGAAGGTCCACGAACTGATGGAGAGCTACCGGGGCGCCGTCCCCGACGACACCGAGGGATCGGCCGTCGTCCGGACCCACCTGCACGCCTTCCCGCGCCTCTCCGAATGAGCGCCGTGCCGCCAACAGCCCACCACTTGAGGGGAATCCACTTATGCACGCCGACGTCCACCACCTCCTGCACGCCGCCCGAGCATCCGAACTCCAGTGCGAGGCAACGGCGTTCCGTCTTCCCCGCACCAGCCTGCGCACCCGGGTCGGCTGGACCCTGGTCGAGGTGGGGCTGCGCCTGACCACTCAGAGCCGGGAGGCGACCGCGCCCCGCACCGCCGCCTTCCATCCGGCGTAGCCGTCGACTCGGCCCAACCATCGACTCGGGGGAGACAGAACCATGGGGCACCGCACCCCGCTCGCCGCCACACTCGCGGCCAACTCCATTTCCACCGCGGGCACTTCACTGACCCTGATCGGCGTCCCCTGGTTCGTCCTGGAGACCACCGGCAGCGCGGGCCGGGCCGGGTTCGTCGCCTTCTGCGCCACCCTGCCGATCGTCGTCGCCGCCCTGATCGGCGGACCGGTCATCGACCGGATCGGCCGCCGCCGGGTCGCCATCGCCTCCGACACCGTGTGCGCGGCGGCCATCGCCGCGATCCCCCTGCTGCACTTCGCCGGCGTCCTCGACTTCTGGATGCTGTGCGCGCTGATGGCGGTCAACGGGTTCGCCCACACCCCGGGCAACACCGCGCGCTACGTCCTGATCCCGGACCTGGCCGAGCACGCCGGCATCACGCTCCCCCGGGCCGCCAGCCTCTTCGACGCGGTCTCGCGCGGGGCCCGGATGGTCGGCGCGGCCCTGGCCGGCGTCCTCATCGCCTTCGCCGGCGCGGAGACCGTCCTGCTGCTGGACGCGGCGACGTTCGGGCTGTCCGCCCTGCTGATCGCCGCAGGCGTACGGGGGATCCGGGCGGCCGAGCCGCGCGAGACCGGGGCCCCGGTCTCGCTGCGCGTCTACGGCTCCGAACTCCGCGAGGGATACACCCACTTGCTGGGCAACCGGCTGCTGCTGGCGATCGTGGTCATGGTGATGCTCATGAACGGCACCGACCAGGGCTGGTACGCCGTGCTGCTCCCGGTGCACGCCGAGGCCGAGCTGGGCGGGGCGACCGCCATCGGGCTGCTCACCGCGATGTTCGGGGCGGGCGGGCTGTTGGGCGCGTTGCTGTACGGGGCGGTGGGACACCGGTTCTCGCGGCGGACGGTGTTCACGGTGTGCGTGATCCTGTGCGGCGCGCCGAGGTTCCTGGTCGCCGCGGTGACCGGGACGACGCTTCCGCTCGCGGTCACGATGCTGCTCGGCGGGATCGCGGGCGGCGTGCTGAACCCGATCCTGACGACGGTCGTCTACGAGCGTGTGCCGGACCGACTGCGCAGCCGGGTGTCGGGGGTGCTGACGGCGGGCAGCGAGTTCGCCATGCCGCTGGGCGGGCTCGCGGCCGGGCTGCTGGTGGAGGGCGCGGGCGCGACGGGGGCGCTGCTGATGATGGGCGGGGTCTACTTCCTGGCCACGCTGAGCCCGCTGGTGTTCCCGTCCTGGCGGACGCTGGACGACGGGCCGTTGACGGAGCCCGTACAGCCGGCGCCCCCCGTACCGCCGGTTCCGCCGAAGGTCAGCAGCCCGGCACCGGCCCGCCCGTCTCCAGGGCCTTGAGCGAGCCGACCGCGTCCTTCAGTGTGGAGACGGGCACGATCCGCAGCCCGTCGGGCGCCTCCGACTCCGCCTGGGCGCACTCCGCCTTCGGCACGAGGAAGACGCTCGCCCCGTCACGGTGGGCGCCCTGGGCCTTCATCGACACGCCCCCGACCGCGCCGACCTTGCCGTCCGCGCTGATCGTCCCCGTACCGGCGATGGTGCGGCCGCCGGTGAGGTCGCCGCCGGAGCCGTTGCCGTCGAGCTTGTCGATGATGCCGAGGGAGAGGAAGAGGCCGGCGCTCGGGCCGCCGATGTCGCCGAGGTCCACCTCCACGCGCATCGAACCGGGCTCGCGGTCCAGGTAGTTCAGGGCGGCGTCGACGGCGACGTTCTGCGACTGCCTCATGTCGTCGAGGTTGTGCTTCTCGATCTCCTTCTCGGAGCCACCGGTGGGGTAGACGGAGTCGCGCGGCATGACCGCCCGGTCGGTCCGGAACCAGCCGTCGATCACCTCGCCGATACGGACGTCCGCCTTCGGCCCGGTGGCGAGGATCGTCGTCATCCTCAGCTGCCCGTCGGTGGGGCGGGTCTCCGCGCCGGTGATGGTGATCACCGGCCGCCCGTCGTCCTTGCCGAGCACGTCCGCGGTCACCCCGGGCCGGGCCAGGGTGAACGGCAGCGGTGCGAAGGCCGCCGTACCGAAGAGGGCGAGGACGGGCAGCGCGCAGAGGGCGAGGACGCGGGGGCGCGTGAGACGAGTGAGCACGCACCCAATCTAACCGCCGCCCTCCGGCCGGAACGCGCCAGGCGTACGCCGCCCCCGCCGCCTCCGCGAGGACGGACCCGGGCGCTCCCCGGCCGGTACGGGCCTACCGCAGCGCGTCGGCCACCTCCCGGGCGGCGTCGAGCACGCGGGGCCCGACCCGTTCCGGTACGGCGTCGGCGAGCATGACGACACCGACGCTGCCCTCCACGCCCGAGACCCCGACCAGGGGCGCGGCCGCCCCGCTGGCCCCGGCCTCCAGCTCGCCGTGGGTGAGGGTGTACCCGGGGTGTCCGGCCTCCGTGGCCTGCCGGGCGGACAGGATGGCCCGGCCCGCCGCGCCCCGGTCCAGCGGATGCCGGAAGCCGGCCCGGTAGGCGACGTGGTAGTCGGTCCAGGTGGGCTCGACGACGGCGACCGCGAGGGCGTCGCTGCCGTCGACGAGCGTGAGATGGGCGGTGGCCCCTATGTCCTCGGCCAGGGAGCGCAGCGCGGGCAGCGCGGCTTCCCGGACGAGCGGATGCACCTGGCGGCCGAGCCGCAGCACACCCAGGCCGACCCGGGCGCGGCCGCCCAGGTCACGGCGGACCAGGGCGTGCTGCTCCAGGGTGGCGAGCAATCGGTAGACGACGGTCCGGTTGACACCGAGCTTGTTGGACAGCTCGGTGACGGTCAGGCCGTGATCGGTGTCGGCGAGCAGTTTGAGGACGCGCAGTCCTCGGTCGAGCGTCTGGGAGGTCTCCGCTGTCACGACGCCCTCTCCTCTTCGGGGTGAGCGACGACGGTCCTGCTCCGGCGGGGTTGCGACGCCGGTCCCAGCGGCGACGCACGGAGAGGCCGCCGGCCTGGCAAGGCACCGGCTGCGCTCCGCGGCGGCGTTGCCACGGGGCGTTCATATGGCGGGGACAGTAGCGATCCAGTCCGCTCAGCGGAAGTCCTCGTCCAGAATCCGGTCTCCGGACGCGGAGCCCCGGAACGGCCCGCACATAAGGGCCGGTCAGCGGGGCGGCGTCCGGAAAGCGAACATCTACGCGCGTTCACGTGTCGTGACACCGCCGGGGCCGTGCGTCCACGGATGTGAACCAACGTTAACAGTGCGTGAACGGTCACCCAGAAATTTCCCGGACCCGGCGACCGGAAACGTCTCCGCGGAAGCCGGGAGCGTCGCCACGACGCCCGGGAACGCCGTCGGCCCGCACGAAGGGGGGAACCTCCGTACGGGCCGGCGAGAACGGACGGCACCGGGGTCACGTCATCCGCGTCGCCCACTCCTGGACCTTCGCGATGCGCTGCTGGATCTGGTGGGCCGTGGCCTCCGCGCTCGGCGGGCCGCCGCAGACGCGACGCAGTTCGTTGTGGATCACGCCGTGGGGCTTGCCGCTCTGGTGCGTGTAGGCGGAGACCGTGGTGTTGAGCTGCTTGCGCAGGCTCAGCAACTGCTTGTGGGTGACCACGGGCCGGGCGTCGGCCGGCTTCTCCAGGAGGTCGGCCTCCTCGGCCGGCTTCTGGCGGCTGTGCGCGATCTGCCGGGTCTGCCGCTTCTGGAGGAGGAGCTGAACCTGGTCCGGCTCCAGGAGCCCGGGGATGCCGAGGTAGTCCTGTTCCTCCTCGGAGCCGGGGTGCGCCTGCATGCCGAACTCGGCGCCGTCGTACAGCACCCGGTCGAAGACGGCGTCGGACTCCAGTGCCTCGAAGGGCAGCTGCTCCTCGGTCTCCTCGTCCTCCAGCCTCTCCGCGTCGGCGAGGAGCTTGTCCTCCTCGGAGAACGGGTTCTCCTCGTCGCTGCCCTTCTTCGGCTTGTCGAGCACGTGGTCGCGCTCGACCTCCATCTCGTTGGCGAAGTCGAGGAGCATCGGGATGGTCGGAACGAAGACGGAGGCCGTCTCGCCGCGCCTGCGGGACCGCACGAAGCGGCCGACGGCCTGGGCGAAGAAGAGAGGCGTGGAGATCGTCGTCGCGTACACGCCGACGGCGAGGCGCGGCACATCGACGCCCTCGGACACCATGCGGACCGCGACCATCCAGCGCGACTCGTCGCCGCTGAACCGGTCGATCTTCTTGGAGGCGGCCTTCTCGTCGGAGAGGACCACGGTCGGCGTCTCGCCGGTGACCTTCTTGAGGATCTTGGCGTACGCGCGCGCCGACTCCTGGTCGGTCGCGATGACGAGGCCGCCCGCGTCGGGGATGCCCTTGCGGACCTCGGTGAGCCGCTTGTCGGCGGCGGCGAGCACGTTGGGGATCCAATCGCCGGTGGGCGCCAGCGCGGTGCGCCAGGCCTGCCCGATGGCGTCCTTGGTCATCGGCTCGCCGAGCCGGGCGGCGATCTCGTCGCCGGCCTTGGTGCGCCAGCGCATGTTGCCGCTGTAGCTGAGGAAGATGACCGGGCGGACGACGCCGTCGGCGAGCGCGTTGCCGTAGCCGTAGGTGTAGTCGGCGGAGGAGCGGCGGATGCCGTCGTTGCCCTCCTCGTACGCGACGAACGGGATCGGGTTGGTGTCCGAACGGAACGGCGTACCGGTCAGCGCGAGCCGCCGGGTCGCCGGGTCGAACGCCTCCTGGCAGGCCTCGCCCCAGGACTTCGAGTCGCCGGCGTGGTGGATCTCGTCGAGGATCACGAGCGTCTTGCGCTGCTCGCAGCGGTTGCGGTGCAGCATCGGACGGACGCCGACACCGGCGTACGTCACGGCGACCCCGTGGTACTCCTTGCTCAGCGGGCCGGCGCTGTAGTCGGGGTCGAGCTTGATCCCTATCCGAGCGGCCGCCTCCGCCCACTGCTTCTTGAGGTGCTCGGTCGGGGCGACGACGGTGATCTGCTGCACGACATGGTGGTGCAGCAGCCACGACGCGAGGGTCAGCGCGAACGTGGTCTTGCCGGCGCCGGGCGTCGCGACGGCGAGGAAGTCGCGCGGCTGCTCCTGGACGTACCTCTCCATGGCGCCCTGCTGCCAGGCTCGCAGCTTGCCGGCGGTGCCCCAGGGGGCGCGGCCGGGAAAGGCGGGTGAGAGGTGGTGGGAGGCGGTGGTAGTAGTCACGGTCTCCGGTTCGGGGCTCTCGGGTACGTGGGGTGCTGTCCGCACCGGGCCCGGCCCTGATCGGCCCGGCCCGCGATACGACAACCGGGCCACCCTACCGGGGGCCCGGAGAAGATCTCGTACGAACGAGCCGTGGTGCGGTGCCGTTGAGACCCGCTTCACAGGGTCGCGCGCGGGGTCCGGTAGCCGACCCGACCGGGACGCCCGCGGGGCCGGTACCCGACCCGACCGGGACGCCCGCGGGGTCCGGTAGCCGACCCGCGGGCGGGCTCCGAAGCCCGCCCGCAACGCCCCTCAGCTGCCGTGCTTCTCCCGCACGACAACCCGGGTCGCCACCCAGGCCCCCACCAGTGCCACCCCCGCCATCGGCAGGAACACGGCGGCGAACGCGCCCGGGTGCGAGCCGGCGGCTCCGGCCTCCACCGCCCCGTGCGCGGCCGCGCCCACCGCCCCGCCGCCGAGCGCGGCGAAGGCCGCGCCGCCGCTGGCCAGGAGCAGCACGTTGGAGAGCCCGTCGGAGATCTGGAGGGCGGCGGAGTTGGAGCCCGCCTCCTCCGGGGCCGACAGCTTCAGCAGCAGCACGCTGGTGGAGGCGATCACCATGCCCATCCCGAAGCAGCCGAAGGCCCAGGCGACGGCGACGGTCCAGACCGGAACCCCCTCGATCAGCACGGACGGCGCGACGGCGATCGAGGCGGCGACCAGCACCATGCCGCTGACCATCAGCCGCTCCCGGTGGGGCTCCATGCGCGGCCGGGACTGTACGAACGAACCGAGCGCCCAGGTCGCCCCGCCGACGGCCAGCGAGAGCCCGGCCATCGTCGGGGACAGCCCGCGCTGGGTGACCAGCATCAGCGGTACGAAGGACTCGGCGGCGATGAACGACCCGGCGGCGACCCCGCGCAGCAGGACCACCGAGGGCAGCCCGCGCCCCGCCCGTACGGTCCCGGTGGGCAGCAGTCCGCGTACGGCGGGCACCAGCAGGGCGACGCCGAGGGCGGCCGGCAGGAGGGCGAGCCAGTTCAGCTCCTGCCCCGCGTACTGGAGCAGCCCCGCCCCGGCCGAGATCCCGAGGGCGAGCCGGATCCGGCGGCGGTCGTACGGCTCGGTGGCGGCGGCCGGGTCCGCGGGCCCGGAGGCCGTCCGCCGGATCGCCGGGAGGGCCAGGGCGAGCGGGATCACGATGAGGACCGGGATGCCGACGAAGACCCAGCGCCAGCCGAGGTGCTCGGTCACCGTCCCGGAGGCGAGCGGCCCGACGACGGAGGGGATCACCCAGCTCGCGGCGAAGGCCGCCAGGATCGCGGGCCGGATGCGCTCGGGGTAGGCCCGCCCGATGACCACGTACAGGGCGACGATCACCAGCCCGCCGCCGAGTCCCTGGACCGCCCGGCCCGCGATGAAGACCCACATGCTGGTGGCCGCCCCGGAGAGCAGCAGGCCGACGCCGAACGCGGTGATCCCGGTGGCGAGCGGCTGGAGAGGCCCGCGCCGGTCGGCCCACTGCCCGGAGAGGACCATGGCGAACAGACTGGTGGTGAAGTACGCGGAGAAGGCGAAGGCGTAGAGGGGGATCCCGTTCAGCTCGCGCGCGGCGACCGGCATGGCCGTGCCGACCGCCGTGGCCTCGAACGCGATGAGGAACACCACGGAGACGATGCCGATGCTGAGCGCCCGGTAGGTGCGCCCGAGGACCCCTTCGACGGCTGCGAGGGGGATGCCGGACAGCGGGTCCGAGGAGCGATCGTCGGTCGTGGGCGGCGCGAGGTGTGCGGCATCGGTGCCGTCACGCGGTTCGAGGGCGGTCATGGGCCCAGCGTAAGGGGCATGGGGCGGTTTGAACCCTGTCGATGTACCGTCCCGCGCTCGGCCCTTGGTCGTAGGTCGCAGGCCCCGGTACCGGACCGGGTGTGAACGGCGTATGGCAGTCGCGTTGCGGCCCGGCCGGATTCCTTGAGGCGGCGGGCGGAGCCCCGTAGCGTCGTGGACAGCAAGGAACAGAGCACCGCGCGACAGCACCGCAGCACCACACCCGACCGTGTGCCCGAGAGGCTCAGGGGCTCGACTGCAACTCGAGTTACACCGGTTCGAATCCGGTCACGGTCTCCACCGCGAAGCGGCCGTCCCCACGACAGGGGGCGGCCGCTTCCGTTCGCGGTCGGTCGGTCAGCCGGCCGGCCGGTCAGCCTTCAGGGCTTGCATCACCGCGCGGGTGTCGCTGATCAAATCGCCCCGGTAGGCGAGCATCTCCGGCTGGTCCACCACGTCGGGCAGACCCTCCCTTCCGTTGTCGATGTCCGGAGGAGACATCCAGGAGGACAGGGTCAGCGTCACGACGGCACCGCCTTCCACCACCTGCACACGCATGGATTCGTCCTCCATGATCAGCAGATAGGCCAGGTCGCCGAGGTCCGGTACGCGCTCCACCCGGTCCACACTCGTGCCGTCGACCTCCGTCAGCGTGCTGCTCGCCTCGAACTCGGGGCGCGGGTCGGTCTCCTTGTGCAACTCCGCGGTGAGGGAGGCCTGATAGCCGGTGGACCAGCCCGAGGCCTCCGCGCCGTCCGGCGCCCGGGCGGCCGCCACCGTGAAGTCGACGGTGCAGCGAATGCGGCGGAGGGCGGGGTGCTCGATGCCGTCCAGTTCGGTCGACGGCTCGGCCGCCGGCTTCCCCACCGCCTTCGCGAGCGCCTTCAGCTGCACCGCCGCGCAGGAGTCGGACTCCACGCGGTAGCCACGCGGATCGGGCTTCCGGTCGCCGCCGATCCCGTACGCGAAGACCGCCGTCGCCCACACCGCCGACGCCACCACCGCTCCGGCGGCGGCCCACAGCAACCCCCGCACCCGGCGTCGGCCGCCGGCCGCAGGTCCCTGCCGCGGATCGAACCCGCTCACCACGTCCGCGGGCTCCCCCGGCCCGGGCTCGCCCACCAGCTCCGGTTCAGTGATCACGTGGTGGCTCTCCCCTGGTCGGACAACGGTACGAACCATCGGACGGGTTCGGCCCTTCGCGGCATTCTCCGGTTATCCGGGCCGGCCCGGAAGTGTCCAGGAGTCTCCGTCGCCACGGGGAGCCCCTCGCTCCGGCAGAAGACGCGAAGGGCCCCGCACGGAACCGGGGAAGCCGAGGGTTCACGTGCGGGGCCGTTCACAGGGCGTGGTCCGTCAGACAGCGTCCAGGGAGTACGTACCCGTACCGTCCTGCCTGCCGCTGGAGTACTGGCGGATGAACTCCCCGTCCGCGTACCGGTCGTGGCCCATCATGGATCCGGTGTACTTGTTCTGCACACCGATCTTCGGACTGCCGGGCACGTCACGGTAGATGAAGAACCGCTGGAGGTCGTCCTCCGCACAGGTGGCCGTCATCACGACCGCCCGGTCGGTGGCCGCGTTCGGCGCGGCGATGGTCGCGCACCCGCCGTTGCCCCAGTTCCACAGGGTCGCCTCGATGACCCCGTTGCTCTCCGTCACGTTGCACAGGCGCCAGTGGTCCAGGTGGGCGCTGAAGATCGTCGAGGGCCGCAGGCGGACACCGTCGCTCGCCAGGACCGGCGCGCCCCAGGACAGGGGCTTTCCGGGCACGGCGATCTTGTAGACCTGGGTCTGGCAGTCGAGGGCGGCCCGCGCGCCGCGCGCGGTGACCCCGGGCTGTTCGGCGGACGTGCCGCCGGTGGGGGCCGGGGGCTGGGCGAGGCGGTCCTGCTCCTGCCGCGCCGTCGGTGCCACCGCACCCGCCGGGCGCTCGGCCTTCGCGGCCGGCGAGCCGCAGTCGAGGAGACTCTGCGCCTTGGCCATGATGCTGCCCGCCGGCACCGTGTCCTGGCAGCGCACCGCGCCTTCCTCAAGGGTGGTGTAGGTGGTGAAGCTGCCACCGCCGGGCCCCTCGGCCCACTTCAGCGCCCAGCTTCCGTCGCTCTGCTGGGAGCGGATGCAGTTGAGGCTTCCGTAGGTACCGGTGACCTTCTTCGTGCCCTTGTAGACGCCGTAGTAGCCGGGCTGGTTGAAGCTCCACGCGACCGTGTTCGACTCGCTGCTGGTGGAGGAGTATTCGACCTTCACCTCCAGACCGAGGGTCGCTTTGGCCGCTTCGAGGGTCGCGACGGCGAAACTGCCCTCGACGCCGCCGGTGAGGCCGACGGAGACCGTGACGACCGTCTCCGTGCTGGTGACGACGGTGTGGTTGCCGGTGGTGCCCTCGGTGACGTACCAGCCCTTGAAGTGGGTGATCGTCGGGGACACTTCGGTGTTCTTGATGTACGGGTGGCGGGTGCCGAGGTCGGCCGCGGTGCAGGCGCCCCCGAGCTGGGGTGCCGCGGCGGCGGTCGGTACCGCGGCAGCGGGCGAGGCGGCGGCGGGCGAGGCGGCGAGGCCCATGGCGGCGACCGCCACGGCGACCGCGTGGACGGTCACCGCCATGAATGATCTGCCGGTATGGCTCCTGGTTCCTATGGGACGCATAACTGTCTGTTTCCCCCTGGTCGTTTCTGTCCGGACCGGACCGGACAGAGGTGAATGTAGCGGCCACAGGGGGTGCCGGAGTGAGGCCCGAACTAGCCAGTAATTTGCGGGGAGGGGCTTATTCCTCCCCTGTCGCAGACCGTTGTCGAGGGGCGATCAGAGATGGGGCGACCGCCTGCCGAACGCGGCCGCGCGCAGCGCGCGTCACCGGGTCACGCGGGGTCCAGTGACGGCCGGGCCTCCAGCCCCCCGTTGTTCTCCCAGTCCAGTTCCTTCGCCATGGCCAGCGAGATGGAGTGGGCGACCGTCGCGTAGGCGTCCGTCAGCGTCTCGGGGTCGCCTTCGGGGTCCGCGGGCGACCATCGCTCCACACCGAGCCTGATGCGAGCCGGCGTGGAGCCGGGTGGTTTCGCACTCCGGCAGGCGAACTGGACGACGGCCCCGCTCAACGACCTCGCGGCCTGCGCGACGGTGGACTCCTCGCCCGACGCCTCGAACCGCGACGATCCCGTGATCACCTTCAGCGCCTTTCATTGTTGCCGTTCTCCGTGACCACGTCCCTGGCCCTCCCCTGGTCACCGGCCGCAGATTCTCCGAGCTCGCAATAGGCCTCGTCGCCCAATATCAGCGGAGGAGCTGTGCCGGTATAACCGGCTCTCCGATGCACGACAATTCGTCGACCAGGCTTCGGGCGAAGGCCGACAGCAGAGCCTGGCGCTGCTCAACCGCCAGGCCGGGATCGGTGACCGACATCTGCAGGGGTAGCCCTGCTTCCTGTCCTGCTGCGGCACCGGGGACACCGCACGTGACGAGGAGTCCCATGCTCGGCTGCCCGGTCTCCAGCTCGACGAACACGTGGTCGTTCAACTGTCGCCAACTCTTGGCATACTTTGGCTCGCTCATCGAATCGACGGTCAGAGCCGACCACTGAACCGTCGCCTCGATCACAAATGCGCCACCGTCCCCGGCAGGGAGCTGAATGCGGCAAGCACTGTAAGAGTTGTGCAGTAGATCATCAACTGACCACTCCTCAGCCTCACGATCCAGTATCGCAGCCAGCCGTGCAGGGCTGTTCCGCGCGGTAGCAGTCGCCTTACCTCCGTCTACGGAGTCGACCGCCCCGTGGACGTTCTCCGTACCCAGGAACTGGCCACACTTTTCGAGGCCTGCAGAACCACGCGTCTCATTGCCCGGCTCCGAGCTATCCGAGCACCCAGCCAGCGCCAGCGCGCACAGAACGACACCGGACAAGACGAACGCAGAAGATGATCGCTTCACCATCAGTTGACCTTCATCGGCTGTCGCGCGGCCGTGACGCCACTGTTGTAATCATGCTCGATATCGCGGAAAAGATCACGCTTCTCTTCTTGCGTCATACCCACGGAGTCGGCGTAATGGAACATAGCGGCTGCGGCGCTACGCTTACCCTGCGTACTCTCCGCCTCGATACTGGCGAGCGCTTGATCATTGTTGTTATATTCGGCGTCTTTGAGATATTGCAGCGTGTCAGAACCGTACTGCGTGCTCACCGCACTACCAGCCATCTCCATGACCAGCGGTACCGCAACCGTGGAGACGACACCAGCAGCAGGTCCGAGCACAACCGCAGACCCAACCCCCACCACAGCCGTCACCGCTCCGCTGACTCCAGCCTTACGCCATTCTGCACTCTTCTCCCTCGCCAGGTTCTCCGCGTCCTCGTTGTTCTTGAATTCATCACCGATTCCGATGCTGCGCGACTCATCGAGGATCCCATGAACCTTGGTCGCGTTTCCGCCGAATGCCAGCGCCTCCCCCTTGTTATCTCCGAACGACCGCAGTCCGCTGGCCTCGTACACTTGTTGAGCACTGCTCAAAGTCCGATACCCCTCGTCGTCCGTGGCAACTGCGGCCATGAACCTGCGCGCCGCCTCCTCTCCGAAGTCGGTCCTTTCAGATAGGTCACTGCTCTTCATGAAAAGATCTTCTCGCCCCGCTTCGTCTCCGTAGCCGCCGAAGTTGTAGGTCGAGTAATTCAGGTCATCGATGTAGGCGGCACCCATGCGCGCAAGGCTGTCTTTCATCGGCGCATGCCGGTCCCGGAGCTCGGAGTCGCCTCCATAGCTGTCGATCACGTTCTTCATGATGTCCGCCGTCACCTCGTCGCGCTTGAGCGTGGGCGAGGGGTCATCCCAGGCGTGCCCGGTAGTTGCCGCCTCCAGGGCCTTCCCGAGCGCATCAGGCAGGTACTCCATGGACTTTTTCATGTCGTCACGATCGTGACCTGTGATGTCGTAGAACGGGTCGTAGTCTTCGTTCTGGAAGAAGTCCAGGTATCTGGAGATCTCCTGCCCGTCCTTGTTCTTACCGAGATCAGCGTCACCCTTCTTCGGGGTGCCGTCCTCGTTGTACGCGGTGGGTTCGGCAGAGAAGAACTCCTTCGCGGCCTCCGGGCTGTGCCCCAAGGCTTCCATCATGCTGTTCACCGGGTCGTAGCCGGATCCGTTGACGCCCGAGGGGTTCAGTGGATTCTCCGGCCCGCCTGGCAAGCCCTTGGATCCGTAAAAGAAGTCGTGGTCCTTCTGCCTCAACTGGACTACGTGCTCGGCAATGGGGTTGAGGAACTTGGGATCATAGTTCCCGTAGCGCATGATGCCGCCGAGCAACTGGTAGCCGTACGGGCCGCCACTGTTGTCGTACTTGCCCAGCGTGATGCGTTCCGTGCCCATTTTGCGGAGCTCCGGGCCCCACTCCGCAGAAAACGCCTTGTCGTGGGAGGCGGTGGCCAGGTTCAGTCCCAGGTTCTTCTGGAGTTCCTGGACATCCTTGAGTCGCTCCTTGTCGACCTTCATACCCTTGTGCGTGTCTGTGGCGAGCTGGCCGAAGAAGGCGAGGGACTTCTCCGGTCCGAGCTTCTCGTAGAAGGTCTTCGCGAACTCCGGCGACTTTCCGTTGTCGCGCAGCAGCTCGTTCAGCGCCTGGAGTTCGGTGTGGGTGAGGTCGCGGCCCTTGGAGGCCAGCGCGGCGGCCCGGCCCGCCTCCTCCTGGTCGAACTTCGTGTACTTCGGGGCGCTGAAGTCCTTGCGGTCGGTGACGTTGGCCTCAAGGGAGTTCTTAAAGGTCACATCGGTGTCGTTGCAGTTGTCGACGATGAGGTCGATCCTCTTCTGCCACGACGCGATGCTCTCCCTCTCCTGCTGGAGATACTTGCTGAAGTCGGGGTCGTGGCGCGCCGTGTTGTCCTCGGAGATCGGGGAACGCGCCGTCACCTTGCCCCTGCCGTCCACCCGGATGCCGGCCGTCGGCCCTTCGTGGTCCCGGATGTTGACCAGGTCGTCCTTGGCCTTCTTGAAGGCCGTGTAGCCCTCTTCCAGCAGCGTCTTGACGCCCTTGGCCTCGGCGGCGGCGTCCGTGAACTCCTTGGCGGTCTTGCCTATGAACTCCCTGGTGACCCCGGCGTTGAGGCCCTCCCAGCTCGCCTTGCCGGCCTTCGCCTTCATCCCGTCGGAGGCCTGGGTGGCGAGCCTGTCCAGATTGGTCGCCATTTCCGACCAGTCGTCGGCCGCGGCCTTCAGCTTTCCCAGCGGGGCTTCGACGATGTCTTCGTAACTCAGCATGCGCGTGCTCCCCCGAGCCCTACTTCATGTATTCCGAGAGCTTGGAGATCGATGCCAGATCCCCACCGATCTTCACGTCGTCCTTCGCGTGCTGCGCCTTGGTGTAATCCAGGTGGTTCGAGATGTGCGCACAGGAATCGAGCAGCGTCTTGAGATGGGTCTGCCAGCGGTCGTGCACCTTGAGCACCGCCGAACCGCTCGCGAAGTTGCCGTTGGTGAGTGCGGTCGCCGCGTCGAAGGTGGCCGGACGGGCGTGGTCGCCGTCCTTCGACAGCTTCGTCCTCAGCTCGTAGGCGTCATTGCCTATAGCGCCGAGGTCGTCCCGGGTCACCACCAGGTCGGGTGCACCGCCGCCGCCCTCGGCCGGAGCGCCGTTGATTTGCATGCTTCGCTCGGCCGCCGCCGAGCGAAGTTCGGCCCATTCCTTGTCGAATGTCACGTGTTCCCCCGGGTATCGCCGTGCGGACAGCCTTCACGGCAACCGTACGGTCGCGGGTACAGGACGGACGAGTACGATCTGAGCCTTTACTCGGGCACGAATTCAGCGGAGCCTCTGAATCGCTCCTATGTCCGTCGACGTCTTCCTGTTCAAGGGTGCGGCCGGGCCGGGACCGCCGCCTCGTCCTCGTCAGCCCTTGGGCGTCGCCACCGCCGCCTGCGGTCGGATGGGCAGGCGGTTCACCGGGCGGCCCGTCGCCGAGCGGACCGCCGAGGCGACCGCCGCGGGGGCCGTGACGACCGGGACGGCCGAGGCCGGCTTCGCGCCGAAGGGGGCCACCACGTCGCGTTCCTCGACCAGTTTCACGATGCGGATGTCCGGGGCGTCCAGCGAGGTCGGGAGCGCGTAGCCGGTCAGGTCGGGGTGGCGGATCAGGCCGCGGGCGGTGCGGAGGTTCTCCGTGAGGGCCGCGCCGATGCCCTGGGTGATGCCCGCCTCGATGCGGATCGCCAGCTGGGCCGGGTTCAGGACACGGCCGACGTCCTGGGCGACCGCCATCTCGACGACGCGGACGGAGCCGAGTTCGATGTCGACGTCGACCACCGCCCGTACCGCGCAGAACGCGAGGCCGACGAACGCGTCGCCCTGGCCGGACTCGTCCAGCGGTTCCGTGGGGTGGGGGCGGCACTGGGCGGTGGCCCAGAGTTCCTTGCCGTCCAGCTCCTCGGTGACCGTCGTGGACAGCACCCCGTCGTACGAGGTGATCTTGCCGTCGGCGATCTGGAGCAGCTCCGTGGACATCCCGAACTTGTGGGCCAGCGGCTGGAGGAGCTGGGTGCGGACCATCTTCGCCGCGCGCTCCACCGCCCCGCCCGACACCCAGGTGTGGCGGCCGTGCGTCGCCGGGCCCGCCGGGGGCTGGTCGGTGTCGACGGCGGCCACGTGGACCTCTTCGATGCCCAGGGTCTCCTGGACGATCTGGCGGGCGAGCGTGGTGAAGCCCTGGCCCGTCTCCACGGCCGCGCAGATCACCGTGGCCACGCCGTCGTGCACCCGGACCGTGGCCGTCGAGACCTCGTCCGTGCCCTCGGCCCCCAGCATGTGGACCATGCCCAGTCCGTAGCCCACGCCCCGGCGCACCGCCCCGGGCTCCCCCGCGCCCTCGGGACCGCCCGGCAGCAGCCAGTCGTCCTCCGGGGCGTCCTTGGGGAGAGCGGGGAGGGGGAAGTCGCGCACGGACTGCAGCAGTTCGGCCACGGGGGCCGGGCAGGTCACGGTCTGGCCCGTGGGCAGGATGTCGCCCGTGGAGAGCGTGTTGCGCAGCCGCAGTTCGGCCGGGTCGATGCCCAGCTTCGCGGCCAGCTTGTCCATCTGGCCCTCGTACGCCGCGCAGACCTGCATCGCGCCCTCGCCGCGCACATGGCCCGACGGCGGGTTGTTCGTCCGGACCGCCCAGCCCTCGATGAAGGCGTGCGGGACGACGTACGGGCCGCAGGCGAAGGCCACCGCGGCGGCCAGGGATTCGGAGGAGGCGTCGGCGTACGCGCCCGCGTCCAGCAGGATCTGGGCCTCCACCTTGACCAGCCGGCCCTCCGCGTCCGCGTGGTGGCGGTAGCGCAGGAGCGTGGGGTGGCGGTGGGTGTGGCCGAGGAAGGACTCCTCGCGGCTCGCGGCGAGCTTCACCGGGCAGCCGGTGCGCAGCGCGAGGAGCCCCAGCGGAATCTGGAAGCCCGGGTCCTCGCGGTCGCCGGTCGCGCCCGGCACCCCGGTCACGACGACCTTGACCCGGTCCGGTTCCAGGCCGAAGCAGGCGGCGATCAGGTCGCGGTCGGTGTGCGGGTCGGTGGAGGCGGTGTAGATCTCCACGCCGCCGTCCGGGCGGGGCACGGCGAGCCCGGCCTCCGCGCCGATCGGGGCCGGGTCCTGCCGGCCGATGCGGTACAGGCCCTCGACGACGACCTCGCCCGTCGCCTCCGCGTCGCCGTAGCGCAGCGGGATGTGGCGGATCAGGTTGCCGTCGGGGTGCAGGGGCTCGGCCGCGAACGCCTTCTCCGGGTCCGTGACCGGCTCCAGCACCTCGTACCGTACGGCGATGGCGGCGGCGGCCAGCCGTGCGGTGTCCGGGTGGTCGGCGGCGACGGCGGCGATCGGCTCGCCGTGGTGGCGGACCAGGTCGGAGGCGAACACCGGGCGGTCCACGACGTGGCGGCCGTAGTTGCTGTCCCCCGGCACGTCCTCGTGCGTGACGACCGCGCGCACCCCGGGCATCTCCTCGGCCCCCGAGGTGTCGATGGACACGATCCGCGCGTGCGGGTGCGGGGAGCGCAGCACGGCCGCCCACAGCAGGCCCTCGGCCCAGAGGTCCGCGGCGTACGGGAAGGTGCCCTCGGTCTTCGCACGGGAGTCGGCTGCGGTGAGCGACGCCCCGAGGCCCATCCGGGGCAGCTCCTGGTCCGGTCCGCCTCCGGGTCCGCCGCTCAGCGCGTCGATTCTGGGCAGGCTGGTGCTGGTCGCGTTGGCCGCGGTGGCCGCGTCGCTGCTCACGCCGCCTCCTTGTCGTTCGCCCCGCCGGTGCGGCGACGGGAGGTGGGCCGTGGGTCGGTGTGGTCGGTGGGGTGCTGCTGTCGGACGGCGGGGCCGCGGGCGTGCCTCACAGCGCCTCTCCCTCGTGCGGGTGGGGTCCCCGCTGCACGCCGCCCGCGCCCGGCTCGGCCTGGTGCGGGATGCGGGCCTCGTCCTGGACCGCCGCGGCCGCCTCGGCGTTCGCCTCGCGGGCCGCGACGACGTCCGCGACGGCGTCGAGCACGCCCCGGTAGCCGGAACAGCGGCAGAGGTTGCCGCAGAGTGCCTGGCGGGTCTCCAGCTCGCTGGGGGCGTGGTTGCCCTCCAGCAGGTCGTGGACGGTCATCGCCATGCCGGGGATGCAGAAGCCGCACTGGACGGCTCCGCAGGCGGACAGGGCGCGCTGGACGTCGGACGGTTCGCCGTCCACGGCGAGCCCCTCGACCGTACGCACCTCGCTGCCCGCCGCCGTGGCCGCAGGGACCAGGCAGGAGGCGACCAGCCGGCCGTCGACCTGGACGTTGCAGGCTCCGCACTCGCCCTGCGAGCAGCCGTCCTTGGCCCCGGCGAGGCCGAGGCGCTCGCGGAGCACGTAGAGCAGGGACTCGCCGATCCAGGCGTCGCTGACCGGGCGGTCCACACCGTTGACATGGAGCAGGTAGGACGCGGACGGGTGCTCGCTCGGTGCGTCGAGGACAACGGCGTCGGGGGCGGCGATGGCATCGGCTTCCGGGTCGGCTCCCGAAGTCGCGTCCGGGGCTCCGTCCGGGTCGGCTTCCGGAGTCGCGTCCGGGGCTGCTTCCGGGACCGTGTCCGGTGCCGTGTCCGCTTCGGCCTCGGGAGCGAGTGCCGCCTCGGGTGCCGTGCCGGGCTCTTCGCCGGCGGGGGCCTCGATGTCGGGGCCGGTCCCCTCGTGCGCCGCCCGGGCTGCCTGTTCTGGCTGTTCCGCCTGCTCGTCCTGCGCCGGTTCGTCCGTCGCCCGTTCCGCTTCCGGGGTCTGCTCCGCCGCGGGTACGGGGTCGGCCACCGGCTCCGGTTCCGGTGTGGCCCAGGGGGCGGGGGCGCCGCCGGGGAGCGTTGCCGGGCGGGCGCTGTCCGCGTACCACTGCGGCGTGTGCGCCGAGGCCAGGAACTCGCCCGATTCATCTGGGAGATCCCCGTCCGCCACCGGAATCGTCCACTGACCGGTATGACCGGCATGACCGGTGTGGTCTGCCTGGCCGGCGTGGTCTCCATGGTTCGACCGGTCGGCGTGGCTCGCCTGGCCGGCGTGGTTCACCTGGTCCGCGTGGTTCACCTCGTCCGCGTGGCCGGGATGCCCGCCCTCCGGGGCCGCCGTCCCGCCGAACGCCTCGGTGAAGTTCCACTGGGCCGTGGCGTGCGACGTGTCCTGGTACGGGCCCCGGTAGCCGCCCTGCCCGCCCTGCTGGTTCGGGTCCGGCCAGTGGACCGCGCCGGACTCCTGAGCGGCCGCGGCCTCTTGGGCGCGCTGCTCGGCCTGGGCCTGCTGGGTCTGCGTCTGGAGCACCCAGCTGCCCGTCGCCGCCGGGTCCAGACCCGCGGCCGGGGTCAGCGGCAGGATCATCGGGGGGACGTACCCCTGGCCGGGAGCGGCCAGCGGAATGTTCGCCAGGTCCTCCGGCGGGAGGTGGACGAACGCGGTGGCGTCGGCGTCGAACCCGTCGCCCTGCGGCGTCGGCTCCCAGCCGCCGTAGCGGGGGTCCGGGCCCTCGGGGTGGCCCTGCCGTCCCTGCTGGTCGGGGTATTCCTCATTGCTCACGACAGTGCCCTCCCCAGCGCGCGTCGGGCGAGCGCGGCGACGGTGCGCCGCAGGTGCAGTACGGCCGGGGACAGCGGCGGGGCCTCTGTTCCGTCGGCCGGTGGTGCGTGGTCGGGGATGCAGGCCGCGGCGACGTACTCGCCGAAGGCGGCCAGCGCGTCGGGGGCCAGGCCCCGCTCGCCGTCCCAGTCGATCAGCGAGGCGATCCAGCGCTCCGCCTCCAGCGGGCGCAGCGGCATCGGGGCGATGGCGCCGACCGCGCAGCGCACGCCCCGGCGGGCCGGGTCCAGGACGATGGCGACCGAGGCGGTGGCGCGGCCCGGGCCGGTGCGGCCGGTGGCCTTCAGGAACACCTGCGGGGCGTGCAGCAGCGGTACGCGGACGAAGCCGATCAGCTCCGCGGGCTCCAGCAGTTCACGGCCGGCCAGCAGGTGGGAGACGGGGATCTCGCGGCGGGCGCCGCCGGGGCCCGCGATGACCAGCTCGGCCTCCAGCGCTGCCAGCACCGGCAGGGCGTCGCCGGTGGGCGCGGAGGTGACGATGTTGCCGCCGAGCGTGCCGGCGTTGCGGATCTGCGGCGGTCCCGCGGCGCGGGCGGAGGCGGCGAGGGCGGGGATCAGGGCGGCGAAGTCGGGTCGCCCCATGCGGGCGTGGGTGAGGCCGGCGCCGAGGAGCGCGTGGCCGTCCTGGTAGTGCCAGCCGCGCAGCTCGCTGATCCGGCCGAGGCCGACCAGCCCCGAGGGGCGCAGGAGCCCCTTGTTGACGGCCGCCATCAGGTCCGTGCCCCCCGCGACCGGAACGGCTGCGGGCATGGCGCCGAGTGCCGCCACGGCCTCGTCCAACGAGGCCGGCAGCGTCACCGACTGCATCGCCTGCGGTGCGTGCGTGGTCAACCCAGCTGCCCCTTCCCGGTCTCCCGGCTGTCCCGCCTGTTCCGCCGTACGGTACGTGTTCACAGCCCGGACGTGGCAACTCTGGCACATCTTCCGATCGGACCGTCGCGAGGGTCCGCGAAGGGTGGATCCGTCCCTGACCTGCGAGATGGCCGGGTTTCGTACTTCTTCGGCGGGGAGGGTGAATTGCCACTCTTCAGCGAGGCTTGTACGGCTTGTTGTGGTTCGCGGCCTCGCTCCGGCGCGCGGGGGCGGGGTCTCCGGCGCGTGCCGCCGGGGCTGTTGGCCCCGGACGCGCGCCGGCCGCGGCGGTCCCGGAGGACGGCCGCGGCCGGGCGGGGCGGTGCGGGGGTCACACCAACGGCGGCGCTCCGTCGCGCGGGAAGCCGAGGACGCCGGGGCGCTGCTGCCGGGGGTACGGGCCGCCCGGCGGGCGGTAGTCCACGCCGAGGGCGTCGAGCCGGGCGTAGTGGGCCGTCATCCGGGCGTCGAACGCGGCGAAGTCCCGGTCGGCCGGGGCGGGCAGGGCGGACCAGGCGACCTCGGCGAACGCGGCGAGGCGCGGGAAGACCTGGTAGTCGACGCGGGCCCGGTTCTGCATGACCTCGGTCCAGACGTTGGCCTGGGTGCCCAGGATGTGACGGGCCGCCTCCTCGCTCAGGCCCGGCGGGACGGGCTCGAAGCGGTAGACGTCCTCCAGGCTGCGGACGTACCCGATGGGCATCGGCTCGTCGGGGCCGCCGTCCTGACGGTGGTCCAGATACACCTGCTGCTCGGGGCACATGACGACGTCGTGCCCGGCCTCGGCGGCCGCGATGCCGCCGCCGTAGCCGCGCCAGGAGGAGACAGCGGCCCCCTCGGCGAGGCCCCCTTCGAGGATCTCGTCCCAGCCGATGAGGCGGCGGCCGCGCTCGGTGAGCCAGGCGTCGAAGTGCCGGATGAACCAGGACTGGAGCCCGTCCTCGTCCTTCACGCCGAGTTCGGCGATCCGGGCCTGGGCGAGCGGGGACTCCTTCCACTGGTCCTTGGGGCACTCGTCGCCGCCCATGTGGACGAACGGGGAGGTCTCGGCGGGGAAGAGGTCCAGCACCTCCTCCAGGACGCCCTCGAAGAAGCGCAGGGTGCTGTCGGTGGGGGCGAGTACGTTCGGGTTGACGCCCCAGGTGTCCCAGACGGAGAGGGCGGTGGTGTCGACGACGTCGGTGTTGCCCAGCTCGGGGTAGGCGCTGATGGCCGCCTGCGAGTGGCCCGGGATGTCGATCTCGGGGACGACCCGGATGTGCCGCTCGGCGGCGTAGGCGACGATCTCGCGGATGTCGTCCTGGGTGTAGAAGCCGCCGTAGGGGGTCTCGTCCCACAGCTCGGAGGCCCGGTGGCCGTACTTGGTGCGTGAGCGCCAGGAGCCGACCTCGGTCAGCCGCGGGTAGCGCTTGATCTCGATGCGCCAGCCCTGGTCGTCGGTGAGGTGGAAGTGGAAGACGTTCAGCTTGTGGGCGGCCAGCAGGTCCAGGTAGCGCAGGACGTCGTCCTTGGGCAGGAAGTGCCGTGAGACGTCGAGCATCATGCCGCGCCAGCCGAAGCGGGGTGCGTCCTCGACGAGGACCGCCGGGACCTCCCAGGCGCGGCTCGGGGCGAGCGGTGCGCGCCGGAAGGCGTCCGGGCCGAGGAGCTGACGGAGGGTCTGCGCGCCCAGGAAGAGACCCGCCGCGCTGCCGCCCGTCAGGCGTACGGCGTCGGTGTCGACCGCGAGGCGGTACGCCTCGGGGGCCAGCCCTCCGTCGAGCGTCAGCACGATGCCGTTCTCGCCCGCGCCCTCGGCCAGGGGCAGTCCGGTGGCCGCGCCGAGCGTGGTGCGCAGCCAGCGGGCGACGCCCTCCGTGCCCGGTGCGGCGCTCAGCGGGGTATCGGGGCCCAGCGGGTACGGCCGCCCGGAGGGGGCCGCCGTCAGGGTGCGCGGGGCCGGGATCAGACCGAGAGCCGCGGGGTCCGCGGTGTCCGTGTGCTCGGTGTTCCGGGGTGCCATGCCATCAGTCCTTTACCGCTCCGCCCAGTCCGGAGACGAGGCGTCGCTGTACGAGTACGAAGAAGACCAGTACGGGAATGGTCATCACCGTCGAGGCTGCCATGATCCCTCCCCAGTCGTTCTCGTCCGGTTTGAAGAAGACCAGCAGCGCCATGGGCAGCGTCGACTGGGAGGTGTCGCTGATGATGAACGACTTCGCGAACAGGAAGTCGTTCCAGGTGGTGATGAAGGAGAAGACGCTGGTGGCCACGAGGCCCGGGAAGACCAGGGGGAAGAGGATCTGCCACAGGAAGCGGCTGCGGCTGGCCCCGTCGATGTAGGCGGCCTCCTCCAGGGCTTCGGGGACGGCCTTGACGAATCCGCGCAGCATCCAGATGGCGAACGGCAGCGAGAAGGCCAGGTGCGGCAGGATCAGCGAGCCGAGCGTGTTCAGCTGGCCGAAGTCCCGCATCAGGAAGAACAGCGGGATGGTCAGCGCCTCCACGGGCACCATCTGCGCGACCAGGAACATGATCAGCAGCGTGGTGCGGAACTTGAAGCGGAAGCGGGTCACGGCGGTGGCGGCGAGGAAGGCGATCAGCGCGGAGAGGATGACGACCGTGCCCGCCACCAGCAGGCTGTTGAGGAAGTAGCGGCCGAAGTCCTGCTGTTCGAAGACCCGGCGGAACGAGTCGAGCGAGGGGGACAGCGTCCAGGGGCGGGCGTCGGTGGACTGGATCTCCCCGGCCGGCTTGAAGGCGGAGAGCACCATCCAGTAGAGGGGGAAGGCGACCGCCACGGCGATCAGCAGGGCGGCCGCCTCCGCGGCCAGCCTGCCGGGCCGCTTCACGCGCAGCAGCTTGGCGATGCCGCCGCCGCGCGTGCCGCCGCTCGCGGGACCGCGTACGGGACTGCCGGTCGTCGCGCTCACAGTTCCTCCCCCTGGCGCCTCATCAGGCGCAGATAGACCAGCGTGACGGCCAGCAGGATCACCAGCATCACGACGCCGATCGCGGATCCGAGGCTGTACTGCGAGGACGCGAACGCCTTCTGGTACGCGTACACGTTGAGCACCAGGTTCTGGCCGGCGATGCCGCCGCCGTTGGTCATCACGTAGATCTGGGTGAAGACCTTGAAGTCCCAGATGATCGACTGGATGGTGACGACGATCAGGATGGGCTTGAGCATCGGCGCCATGATGGTGCGCCAGATCCGCCACTGGGACGCGCCGTCCAGCGAGGCGGCCTCCAGCACTTCGGTCGGGATGGCCCGGATGCCCGCGTACACGGTGACCATCACGAACGGGAACGAGCACCACAGGACCGCGAAGAGCACCACGGCGAACGCGCTGTAGCGCCCGTACATCCAGGAGAAGTCGCCGAGTCCCAGCATCTTGTTGACCGGTCCGAAGTCGGGGTCGAAGAGGAAGACCCAGACGGTGGAGCCGGTGATCGCGGGGGTCGCCCAGGCGCCGAGCGCGGCCATCATCAGCGCGAGCCGGGGCACGGCGCGGACGCGGGTCAGCAGCACGGCCAGCGCGCAGCCGACGATCAGGGTGGACACCACGCAGGCCGCGGCGAAGACCACGGTGGCGAGGAGGACCTGCCAGAACTGGCTGTCGTTGAAGAGGGTGGCGTAGTTGCCGAAGCCCTGGAAGGTGGTGGGTTCGCCGCCGCTGACCTGGGCCTGGGTGTACTCCAGGAACGAGATCAGGCCGAGTTGGTAGATCGGGTAGACCAGCAGCCCGGCGAGCAGGACGAGCGCCGGCAGGAGGTAGAGCCACGGGGTCCAGCCGGACCGGTTCACGGGCGAGTGCGACCGGCCGCGCCGGGGCGGGCGGGCGGACGGGGTGCCGCCGCCCTTCCCGGCCGCGGGCGGCACCTTGAGCGAGGTGGTGTGCGTGGTCATCGTCAGCCCGCGTCGGTGAAGGCCGTGTCCATCTTCTTCGCCGCGTCGTCCGAGGCCTGGGCCACGTCCTTACGGCCGGAGACGATCTCCTGGAACATCGTCGGCAGGACCAGCGAGGCGTCGATCTGGCCCCAGGCGGGCGAGGCGGGGACGAACTTGGCGCCCGCGCCCAGGGTCTGGACGAACGGGGCGACGAAGGGCTCCTTCTTCGCGGCGTTGTCCAGGACGTCGGTGTAGGTGGGCAGGAAGCCCATCGCGTCGAACATCTCGGCCTGGGCCTTCTTGCCGCTGAGCGACTTCATCAGGTCGACGGCGAGGGTGCGGTGCGAACTGCTCTTGAGGACGCCGAGGTTGTTGCCGCCCGCGAAGGCGGGGGCGATGGAGTTCTTGGCGACGCCGGGCAGCGGGACGACGGCGTACTTGCCCTTGACCGCGCCCGCCTCGACGGCCGCGTGGCTGAAGTCGCCGCCGATGGCCATGGCGGCCTTGCCGGAGGCGAAGGCGGTCACGGTGGCGTTGCCGCCCATGGAGGCGCACTTGGCGGCCGGGCAGTTGTCGTCGCCGAAGAGGGAGGTGTAGGTCTCGATGCCCTTGCGGGACTTCTCGCTGTTGATGCCCGACTTGTACGTCCCGCCGGTCTCGCCCGCGAGTTCGCCGCCGTTGGCCCAGATGAAGGGCATCGCGCCGTAGGTGTACGCGCCGCCGACCGCGAGGCCGTAGAGGTCGGGCTTGGCCTTGCGGATCTTCTTGGCGGTGGAGATCAGCTCGGCCTGCGACTTCGGGGCCTCGATGCCGAGGTCCTCGAAGACGTCGGTGCGGTAGTAGAGGGCCCGGACGCCGACGAAGAAGGGTGCGCCGTAGACCTTGTCGCCGACGGTGACCGACTGCTTGGCGATCGGGTCGGTGTCCTTGGCCTCGTCCCAGGCGCCGAACTCCTCGGTGATGTCCGCGAGTCCGCCGTCCTTGACGTATCCGGCGGTGTCGGAGTTGCCGTACTCGATGAGGTCCGGGGCGCTCTTGGGGTCGTTGAACGCGGCCTTGATCCGCTGCGCGCGGGTGTCGACCGGTATGTACTCGACCTCGACCTCCGTGCCCTTGTGGGCCTTCTCGAACGCGGCGACGGCCGAGTCGACGACCTTCTCCTTGGGCTTGTTGCCGACCTCCTGGAAGAGCCAGACACGGAGCGTGCCGCTCTTCTCGTCACCCTTCGCACTGGTGTCGGAGGTCTGCGGCGCGCAGGCGGTGGCGGTGAGGCCGGCCAGCACAAGCGCCGCAGCCGGGGCGGCAATTCGGGCAGAAAGCTTCATCCGGAACCCCTACCGGTCATGCGTTGCACCATGTGCAACGTGCGTTTCGTTCTGCACAACTGGCAGGAGAGTAGATCCGCGTTCCGGCGACGACAAGTGGTCTCGACCACTCTGTGACCAGCGGATGCAGCCCGTGCAACGCGACGGCCCGGTCACCGAGGGTGACCGGGCAAGCGGAAGGCCCCCGGGGCGTGCGGTGTCGCACGCCCCGGGGGCCTGACAGCAGGTGGGGTCCGGACCTACTTCTTGTCCTTGCCGCCGCCCTTGCCCTTGTCCTTGTCGCCGCCGGCGCCCATGGACTCGTAGATCTCCTTGCACATGGGACAGACCGGGTACTTCTTGGGGTCGCGCCCCGGCACCCAGACCTTCCCGCACAGCGCGACCACGGGAGTGCCCTCCAGGGCACTCGCCATGATCTTGTCCTTCTGGACGTAATGGGCGTAGCGCTCGTGGTCGCCGTCGCCCCTCGACACCTGCGGCGTCGGCTCGACGAGGGTCCCCGTACCTGCCCCGCGATCGGGCTCAAGAGTGCTCATAACCGCCAAGGGTACTGAAAGAGGCGGCCTCCGGTTGAGGGAAGGGTCACCCCCGGTCGAGCGGAGGTTCGTCCCCCAGTTGAACGACGGGGCGGGCCTCGGCCGAGCGGCGGTTCGTCGCTCAGTTGAGCGAAGGGTCGTCCGGATACGTGGCGATCATCGCGAGCTCGCTGCGCTGGCGGCGGAGCACCGCGCGCCAGAGCCGTTCGGGGCACGGGGAGGAGACGTCGCCGGGCTCCGAGTCGACCACGTACCACGCGCCCTCGTCTCGCTCGCCCTCCAGTTGACCGGGGCCCCAGCCCGCGTACCCGGCGAAGATCCGCAGCGAACCGAGGGCGGGGCCGAGCAGCTCGGGCGGGGTCTCCAGATCGACCAGGCCGATCGCCCCGTGCACCCGCCGCCAGCCGAGCGGGCCCTCGTCGCCGGGGATCACCGCCACGCCGAGGGCGGAGTCGAGCGAGACCGGGCCGCCCTGGAAGACGACGTCCGGCTCGCCGGTCAGGCCGGCCCAGGACGCGAGGATGTCGCCGACGCCGACCGGGGTCGGGCGATTGAGGACCACGCCGAGGGAGCCCTCCTCGTCGTGGTCGAGGAGCAGCACCACCGCACGGTCGAAATTCGGGTCCGTGAGGGCGGGTGCGGCCACGAGCAGCCGCCCTGTGAGCGAGGACACCTCCGTCATGGCAGGAATGATCCCGCATCTTCACCCTCCACGGGGGGCGAGTGACCGTGATGCCGCCATCAGGAGAGCGAGCGCAGCTCAGGGCGCACGGAGGCACGGGGAGCGCACCGCCGGGCGGCGTCGCGGTGGGCCATCCGGACGGTAACCCTCCGCAAGATCGGATGCGCGGAGGGTGTTGTGGCGGATTCATGACGTTCGTACACCCCCCTTCGTCTTACGGAAGGGGGGTAGGAGGCCATTACCCTTTTCGTTGGCCCCCTGCCCGACCACTCCGGAACGCGAGATACATGACCGGCACAGACGATGTCCTGCTTGTCCACGGCGGAACCCCGCTGGAGGGCGAGATCCGCGTCCGAGGCGCCAAGAACCTGGTGCCGAAGGCCATGGTCGCCGCGCTGCTCGGCAGCGGGCCCAGCCGCCTCCGCAACGTTCCCGACATCCGTGACGTACGGGTGGTACGGGGGCTCCTCCAGCTCCACGGCGTCACCGTCCGCCCCGGCGACGAGCCGGGCGAACTGATCCTCGACCCCTCGCACGTCGAGTCGGCGAACGTCGCCGACATCGATGCCCACGCGGGGTCGTCGCGCATCCCGATCCTGTTCTGCGGCCCGCTGCTGCACCGCCTCGGCCACGCCTTCATCCCGGGCCTGGGCGGCTGCGACATCGGCGGCCGGCCGATCGACTTCCACTTCGAGGTGCTGCGCCAGTTCGGCGCGACCATCGAGAAGCGGGCGGACGGCCAGTACCTGGAGGCCCCGCAGCGGCTGCGCGGCACCAAGATCCGGCTGCCGTACCCCTCGGTGGGCTCCACCGAGCAGGTGCTGCTCACCGCCGTCCTCGCCGAGGGCGTCACCGAGCTGTCCAACGCGGCCGTCGAGCCGGAGATCGAGGACCTCATCTGCGTACTGCAGAAGATGGGCGCGATCATCTCCATGGACACCGACCGGACCATCCGGATCACCGGTGTCGACAAGCTCGACGGTTACACCCACCGGGCGATCCCGGACCGCCTGGAAGCGGCTTCCTGGGCGTCGGCGGCGCTGGCGACCGAGGGCAACATCTACGTGCGCGGCGCGCAGCAGCGCTCGATGATGACCTTCCTGAACACCTTCCGCCGGGTCGGCGGCGCCTTCGAGATCGACGACGAGGGCATCCGCTTCTGGCACCCGGGCGGCGCGCTGAACGCCATCGCGCTGGAGACGGACGTGCACCCCGGCTTCCAGACGGACTGGCAGCAGCCCCTGGTGGTCGCGCTGACGCAGGCCGCGGGCCTGTCGATCGTCCACGAGACGGTGTACGAGTCGCGGCTCGGCTTCACCTCCGCGCTCAACCAGATGGGCGCGCACATCCAGCTGTACCGCGAGTGCCTCGGCGGCTCGGACTGCCGCTTCGGCCAGCGCAACTTCCTGCACTCGGCGGTCGTCTCCGGACCGACCAAGCTCCAGGGCGCCGACCTGGTCATCCCGGACCTCCGGGGCGGCTTCTCGTACCTGATCGCGGCGCTGGCGGCGCAGGGCACCTCCCGGGTGCACGGCATCGACCTGATCAACCGCGGTTACGAGAACTTCATGGAGAAGCTGGAGAAGCTCGGCGCGAAGGTCGAGCTGCCGGGCGGTTCGCTCGTCTGACCGTCCCCGTGCGCCGTGAAGGCCGCACAGTGCTGCCGCACACAGCACTGCGCACCGCGCAGTTCCCGCGTGAGCGGCCCGCCGCCCCGGCTCCGGACTCGGAGCCGGGGCGGCGGGCTGTCGGGCCTCAGAGGGGCCCCTGAAGGCCGCGTGAGCGGGCATGGCGGGCATAGCGGCCCGGGGTGGTGCCCGCGATCCGCTTGAAGTGCCGGGTGAGGTGGGACTGGTCGTGGAAGCCGACGGCGGCGGCCGCCTCGCCGGGCGGCATCCCGTCGAGCAGCAGGCGGCGGGCCCGGTCGACGCGGCGTGACGTCACGTACTGGTGCGGCGCGATGGCGTACGCCGCGCTGAAGGCCCGTACGAGATGGGTGGGGTGCGCGTGGAGCAGCCGGGCGGCCGCGTCGAGGGTGACGCCCTCGCTCAGCCGCTCGTCGAGGAGCTCGCGCAGATCCCGTGCGACGCCCCGGCCGGGCGCCGGGCCCGCCGGGAGGCCCCCGGGGCGCAGGTGTCCCCGCAGCCGCTCGCCGATGAACGCCAGGCGGCTCTCCGCCTCGAACGCGTCGCCCGGGTCCGCGAGGGCGGTGTGCAGCCGGCCGACGCGGGTGCGCAGCAGCGGGTCGGCGAGGTCGGGGGTGTCCACGGCGGCTCCGACAAGGCCCGCGTCGAGGTGCGTCATGTCCAGGTAGAGCACCCGTTTGCGGAAGCCGTCGGTGGTCGCGGGCGAGCCGTTGTGCGGGACGCCGGGCGGCAGCAGGCTCACCGTGCCGTCCGGGGTGCCGTGCACGCGCCGGTCCAGGTCGTAGCGGACGGCGCCGTCGTCGACGATCAGGAGCGTCCAGGCGTCGTGGACGTGCATGGGGTAGGCGTGCTCGGTGAAGCGGGCGTGAAGGACCTCCACGACGCCGGCGACGGCCGGACGCCAGGCCGCGACGTCCCTGATCTCCTGCCGTGGCGCCACGCCAAGAACGTACAAGACCGCGCCCGGGTCCACCGGCCAGTCTCGAACCATGAGAAACACGCACGAGACCGAGAGCGGGACCACGCCGGCCGGGGGCGTTCCCGTCCGCTTCGACACGAAGGTCGCGGTGCTGCTCCGTGACGACCTGGAGTCCTGGCAGCGCCTGAACGTGACCGCCTTTCTGGTCAGCGGGCTGGGGACGGCGGTGCCCGAGGTGATCGGTGAACCCTACGAGGACGCCGACTCCACCGCGTACCTGCCGATGCTCCGGCAGCCGGTGCTGGTCTTCGAGGGGGCGAAGGAGACGGTGACCGCCGCGCACACCAGGGCCCTGTCCCGGTCGCTGGCGACGGCCGTGTTCACCGCGGACCTCTTCGGCACGGGGAACGACCGGGACAACCGGGCGGCCGTACGGGCGGTGGGGCGGGACGCGCTGGATCTGGTGGGCCTCGCCGTGTACGGGCCGCGCAACGCCGTGGACAAGGTCCTCAAGGGTGCGCGGATGCACCCCTGAGCCCCGGGGGCCGGAGCGGAGCGCCCCGGGCTCAGTACAGGCCGGAGAAGATGCCGGGGGAGATGACGCCCAGGGCGGTGAGCGGCCCCGCCAGTCCGATGACCGCGAGCGCCGTGGTCATGGCGAGGGACAGGAGGAACAGGAGGACGGCGAAGGCCAGCGTGCCGGCAGTGCGGCGGCCGACCTGGGCCGTCTGCCCGGGAGCCGCCGGGTCGTAGAGAACCTCCACCCGCTGCGCGGATTCGTAGCTGTCCACGAGGCGGTGGGTCCGCCCGTCGCGGTCGGCGTACTCGTAGGCGCCGAAGGGCTGCCTGCGCCCTTCGGCCAGGACGCCGCGGGTGCGGAGCCGCCACACCTCCTGGATCATCTCCCGGCTTGCCGTCACGCCGTGGCGGACCGGAACCGCCACGAGGCCGAGCGACCAGCACGCCAGTGCCAGGTACCACTCGTACGCGCCGAGAAGGGCGGCCAGCAGCATCGCCGCGGCTGCCAGGAGGCAGAGCGACACCGAGAGACGCACAGCCGTACGTCTCCGACCGGATTCCACCGGGCGTGCATCCGCGTCCATGGGCGGCAGAGCGTCCGAGGTCATGCGGGAAGACTAGGGGCGTGCAGCGGGAGCAGGTGGCCGGTCGGGCGGACTCGCGGTTCCGCGGGGCATCCCTCCGGGCGTCGGCCCGGGGGCCCCGCAGCTGCCCCGGGCATGGTGCGGGGGCTCCTGCGGGGCGCATGTGCCCCCGGCATGCGCGAGGGCGGCCACTCCTGGTCGGAAGTGGCCGCCCTCTGTGTTGCGCCGTTGGGGGTTACTTGCCCTTGGCGGCTTCCTTGAGCTTCGAGCCCGCGGAGACCTTCACGCTGTAGCCGGCGGGGATGTTGATCGGGTCGCCGGTCTGCGGGTTGCGAGCGGTGCGAGCGGCACGGTGGGTGCGCTCGAAGGTCAGGAAGCCGGGGATGGTGACCTTCTCGTCGCCCTTGGCGACAATCTCACCGACGGTCTCGGCGAGCGCGGCCAGCACGGCGTCGGCGTCCTTGCGAGTCACCTCGGCGCGGTCGGCCAGGGCGGCCACCAGCTCACTGCGGTTCATGTTGTTACTCCCGTGTTCTTCTTGCCTGTGAGGCGTGAGATCGAAGCCGATGCTGCCAGGGCCCTCTGACAGTCCCCGGACCCGGGTCTGATGTCAGACCCTCTCGCCCGATTACGCATCCTGCCCCCACCAGCGGCGGGAAAGCCAATCCGGAACCCTTCGGGGTCAATGAAAAGCGCCACGGTGTGATCGTGGTGACGCTCCGTCGACTTGGCCGAGCGGTCCGCAGCGGATGCCGGGCCCCGCAGGGCCCACTGCCCGCCCACCCTAAAGGGGCGTTTGGGGCGCCGCGACCCGCGACGCGCCGTACGGCACGGGCGGGTGCGGCCCGGGGTGTTTCGCGAGTACCCCGAGAGGGACCCCCGAAACGGTGGGGTCAGACGGATGTGGAGGGTTCTGTTCCGGTGCCCGCTGCGGCCTTCGCGGCCGCCCGGACGGCTCCGGCGACCGCGCCCGCCACCTTGTCGTTGAAGACCGAGGGGATGATGTAGTTCGCGTTGACCTCGTCCTCGGCGACCACGTCGGCCAGCGCGCCGGCCGCGGCGAGCATCATCTCCGTGTTGACGGTGCGGGACTGAGCGTCCAGCAGGCCGCGGAAAACACCCGGGAAGACCAGCACGTTGTTGATCTGGTTGGGGAAGTCCGAGCGGCCGGTGGCGACGACCGCCGCCGTCTGACGGGCGATCGCGGGGTCGACCTCGGGGTCCGGGTTCGCGAGCGCGAACACGATCGCGCCGTCCGCCATCGCGGCGACGTCGTCGCCGTTCAGCACGTTCGGGGCGGAGACGCCGATGAAGACGTCGGCGCCGGCCACGGCCTCCTTGAGGGTGCCGGTGACACCCTCCGGGTTGGTGTTGTCGGCGATCCAGCGCAGCGGGGAGTCCGGGTCGGCCGCGACCAAGTCCTCGCGTCCGGCGTGCACCACACCGTGGATGTCGGCGACGACGGCGTGCTTGACGCCGGCGGCGATGAGCAGCTTCAGGATGGCCGTACCGGCCGCTCCCGCGCCGGACATGACGACCCGTACGTCCCCGATGTTCTTGCCCACCACGCGCAGGGCGTTGGTGAGGGCGGCCAGCACGACGATCGCGGTGCCGTGCTGGTCGTCGTGGAAGACGGGGATGTCGAGGGCCTCGCGCAGCCGGGCCTCGATCTCGAAGCAGCGCGGCGCGGAGATGTCCTCCAGGTTGATGCCAGCGAAGCCGGGGGCGATGGCCTTGACGATGGCGACGATCTCGTCGGTGTCCTGGGTGTCCAGGCAGATCGGCCAGGCGTCGATGCCGGCGAAGCGCTTGAAGAGGGCCGCCTTGCCCTCCATGACGGGCAGCGAGGCCATCGGGCCGATGTTGCCGAGGCCGAGCACCGCGGAACCGTCCGTCACAACTGCGACGGAGTTGCGCTTGATGGTGAGGCGGCGTGCGTCCTCGGGGTTCTCGGCGATGGCCATGCAGACCCGGGCGACGCCGGGGGTGTAGATCATCGAGAGGTCGTCACGGTTGCGGATGGGGTGCTTGGACGCCATCTCGATCTTGCCGCCGAGGTGCATGAGGAACGTACGGTCGGAGACCTTGCCCAGCGTGACACCTTCGATGTCGCGCAGACCTTCGACGATCTCGTCCGCGTGCGAGGTGGAGGTCGCGGCGATGGTGACGTCGATCCGGAGCTTCTCGTGGCCTGATGCGGTCACGTCGAGGCCGGTGACCGAGCCCCCGGAGGACTCCACGGCCGTGGTGAGCTGGGAGACCGCGGTGCCGCTCGCGGGCACCTCCAGCCGGACCGTCATCGAGTACGAGACGCTGGGCGCCGTTGCCATGGCCGAGTCCTTCGCTTCCTGAGCTTCATTGCCGCACATCCGGAACCTTCGTTCCGGACACGCTTCCCGATCGTCGCACCTACCGGCCGGTAGCCGGTAATGACTGCCGCCTTTCGGAAAGTAGTTTCCACCATACGAGAAACTACCCGTTCGGCGGAACCCCCAACGGGACCCGAACCGGCCGGGCGGCCCGCGCGACCGGAGCGGAGCCCGTGAGACACGCCGGGAGCGGAGCCCTGGAAACAAGAACAGACCCGCGCCACCAGCAGGTGACGCGGGCCTGTCTTCTTCGGTTGGGTGGCACCGACCCGCCATGCTCGCCTCGCGGCAAGTGGTCGCTCGAAGCGACGAAGGTTGGGCCCGGGGGCTTGGATCGAGTCGGTGCCAGTACCAAGGTAACAAAGACCCCGGAGAAGTGATTCCCGCGCGCCGGGTTGACTCTCCGCGCCCCTTCGGCGTCAGTCCCTCAGCAGGTCCGGCACCCCGTCCTCGTCCGGCATGTCCCGCTCCCCCGAGACCACCGTGAGCTGCTGGGTCGCCCGGGTCAGCGCCACGTACAGCACCCGCAGACCGGCCGGGGACTCGTCCGCGATCTCCGCGGGCGAGACGACCACCGTGGCGTCGTACTCAAGGCCCTTGGCCTCCAGGCTGCCCAGCGCCACCACCCGCTCCCCCAGCTCCGCGAGCCACTCGCGGGCCTGGGCGCGCCGGTTCATCGCGACGACCACGCCGACCGTGCCGTCCACCTCCGCGAGCAGCCGCGCGGCCTCCTCGCGGACCGTGGCGGCCAGGTCCCCCTCGCGTACCGGCTCGAAGCGGGGCACCACCCCGGTCGAGCGGACCGCCGCCGGGGACTCCATGCCGGGCATCGCCAGCGCCAGCACCTTCGCGGCCAGCTCCGCGATCTCCGCCGGGTTGCGGTAGTTGACGGTGAGGGTGAAGCGGCGGCGCGGCCGGGAACCGAGCGCCTCGTCCCGGGCGGCGCCCGCCTCGTCCGGGTCGGACCAGGAGGACTGGGCCGGGTCGCCGACGATCGTCCAGGTGGCGTGCCGGCCCCGGCGGCCGACCATGCGCCACTGCATCGGCGTGAGGTCCTGCGCCTCGTCGACGATGACGTGCGCGTACTCGGTGCGCTCCGCCGCGAGCCGCTCGGCCCGCTCCCACTGGGTCTCCTCGCGCTGCGGCATCAGCTCCTCCAGGCCGGTGAGCTGGTCCAGCGGATCCGCCTCGCGCTTGCGCCGGGGCCGGTTCGGGGTGCCCAGCAGCGCCTGGAGCTCGTCCAGGAGCGCCACGTCGTGGACGGACAGCGGCCCCTGGCCGTCCGCGTCCAGCCGCTTCAGCGACCGGGCCAGCCGGCGCACCTCGCCCTGGTTGAGGATGCGCCGGGACCAGCGGCCGAGGCGTCGCTCGTCGGCCATCGCGGCCAGCACCCGGCGCGGCGTCAGTTCGGGCCACCAGGCGTCGAGGAACTCCAGGAACGGGGTCTCGGTGGAGACGTCCTCGTCGAACGACGAGCGCAGCTCCGCCACCAGCTGGGGGTCGGTGTACCGGCCGCGTCCGGAGGACTTGCTCCACAGGGCGTCCAGCAGCAGCTTGCGGGCGCGCGGGCGGAGCAGGTTGACCGGGGCGGTGCCGCCCAGGGCGTTGTGCCGGATGCGCTGGAGCTCGTCGGCCTCCAGCTCGACCCGGGCCCCGAAGGCGACGACGCGCAGCCGGTTCGGGGTCGTCGCCGCGGCGCCCCGCTCGGGCTCCTCGCCGAAAGCGAGCTGGCCCGCCTCCTCCCGCGGGGCCGCGGGCCGGCCCTGTTCCAGCGCGCCCCGGGCCGCCTTGCGCAGCACGTGGAGCATCCGGGAGGAGCCCTTGATCCGGGCCACCGGCGGTTCGTCGTACGTCGTGGCGCCCTGGAGGCCCGCCGCGTCGTCGGACAGCGAGCCGACCGCGCGGATCGCGACCTGGCCCTCCTCGCCGAGTGAGGGCAGCACCCCTTCGGTGTACGCGACCAGGAGCGGGGTGGGCGAGACGACCAGGATGCCGCCCGCGTACCGCCGCCGGTCCTGGTAGAGCAGGTATGCCGCCCGGTGCAGGGCGACCGCGGTCTTGCCGGTGCCGGGGCCTCCGGTGACCTCGGTGACGGAGGCGGCGGGGGCCCGGATGACCAGGTCCTGTTCGGCCTGGATGGAGGAGACGATGTCCCGCATGGTGTGGCTGCGGGCCTGGCCGAGGGCCGCCATCAGCGCGCCGTCCCCGATCACCGGCAGCTTCTCGCCGTCCAGGAACGCCGTCAGCTCCGGGCGCATCAGGTCGTCCTCGACCCCGAGGACCTTGCGGCCCTTGGAGCGGATGACCCGGCGGCGTACGACGCGGCCCGGCTCCTTCGGGGTGGAGCGGTAGAACGGCGCGGCGGCCGGGGCGCGCCAGTCGATCACCAGCGGCGCGTAGTCGGAGTCCAGGACCCCGATCCGGCCGATGTGGAGCGTCTCCGCGATATCGGCGGTGGCGTCCTCCCGCACGGTGTCGTCGGCCGGCTCGACGGAGGTGTACGCGCCGTCCGGGCCGCGCTCCCCGTCCTTGCCGAGCAGCAGGTCGATCCTCCCGAAGAGGAAGTCCTCGAACTCGCTGTTCAGCCGATTGAGGTGGATCCCCGCCCGGAACACCTGGGCGTCCCGCTCCGCGAGCGCGCCGGGGGTACCGACCTGGCCGCGCTTGACGGCGTCGTTCATAAGAAATTCCGCCTCGTGGATCTTCTCTTCGAGGCGGTGATAAACACGGTCGAGATGCTCCTGCTCGACACCGATTTCCCGGTCCCGCAGCGATTCGACAGCGGCATCCTGCGCGGCCACCGAGGCCCCCTTCTGACGTGCACTGGGCAGCCGTCAACCCTATAGCGAAGGGGGGCCCGAGCGCACCTGTCGACCGGGGCGGATCGCGCGTCGCGTCGGACGGCGACCGGACGGGGAACGGACGGGGTGGCGCGATGAGGCGGGGCGGGGCGCGGCTCAGGCTCCGATCTCCACCAGCCGCTCCCCGTCGAAGGTCCGCACCTCGAAGCGGTCGATGTCCTCACGGTCCATCGCCGCCCCGCCGTGCACGTACAGCGGGGCCTTGGCCGTCGGGTTCGTCGCGCCCTCGATGCCGTACCCCCACTGCGGAACGGACCAGGAGGTGACGACCTCCTCCTCACCCGCCTTGGAGACGGCGATCAGCCGGCACTTCTGCGGTCCCTTGACGTTCTTCAGCTCCAGGACCGTGTGGGTGCCCCAGGTCTTCTCCTCCATGCCGACCGTGGCGTCGACCCGGGTGGTGGGGTCGGTCGCCGAGACCTTCTCCGTCATGTGCTGGAAGAAGGCGTCCTCGGCGGGGCTGGTGGGATGCGGGCCGGCGGCCACCGGTCCGCCGCCGCGGTCGTCGCCCGCCGTGACCGCGAACGCGGCGACCGGGCCGCCGATGATCAGGGCGGCGGCAGCGGCGACCAGATACCGGCTGCGCCGGGTGCGCCGGTGCCGCTTGTGCGCGACCTCGTCCATCAGCCCGCCCAGCAGCCGGGGCGCGGGCCGCTCGGGCACATGCGGCACGGGACGGGCCCCGGGGGCGCCGGCGGGCGACTCGGAGAGCATCGCGAGCATGGGCTCCATCCCCGCGAACTCGTCGAGATGCGCGGCGCACCGGGCGCAGCCCGCGAGATGGGCCTCGAAGGCGCTCGCCTGCGCGTCGTCGAGGACGCCGAGGACGTAGGCGGCGGCCGCGTCGTGCTCGGACCCTTCGGGCGGGCCGGGGAGGCCGTCCGGACCGGCGGGACCGGAGGGGTGCCCGGGACCGGAGGGGTGCCCGGGACCGGCGGGGTGCCCTGGACCGGAGGGGTGCCCGGGGCCGGAGAGGTACGCGGGGCCCGAGGAGTGTGCGGGACCCGCGGTATACGGGGGACGCGAGGGACCGGACGGCGTGCGGTGGCCGGGCGGGCGGGGCCCGAACGGCTGCCACTGCTGGTCGCTCATGCCGTGATCCCCCTCTCTTCGAGTGCGAGCTTCATCGAACGGAGTGCGTAGAACACCCGGGACCGCACGGTCCCGCTGGGGACGCCCAGCACCTCGGCGGCCTCATTGACCGTACGTCCCTTGAAGTAGGTCTCGACCAATGCTTCCCGGTGCGCGGGGGTCAAATCTTCGAGCGCGTCCGAGAGCGTCATCAGCCACAGCGCCTTGTCGATCTCGTCCTCCGCGGGAATGACCTCCAGCGGCGACGGATCGACCTCGCGCGGCCGGGCCTGCCGGCTGCGGTGGTTGTCGATGACGATGCGCCGGGCGACCGTCACCAGCCAGGGTCGGACGGAGCCGGTGGCCCGGTTGAGCCGGCCGGCGTTCTTCCAGGCACGGATGAGCGTCTCCTGCACCACGTCCTCGGCCCGCTGGCGGTCGCCCGCGACGAGTCGGAGCACGTACGCGAGCAGCGGCCCGGCGTGTTCGCGGTACAGCGCCCGCATCAGTTCCTCGTCGGGTATCCCGGAGGGGGACGGGGGCGGCTCACTGCGATGTCGAGCCCTGTGCGGACGGTCATCGGCCACGGCCGCATCCTTGCGCACCCGAACCTCCCGGTCGAGACCTCTGAAACGAGCTCTTCGGCCATCGGTACGGGGGCGGGGCCCGGTTCACTCAACGCCGGGCGGAATTTCTTTCTCCGGACCGCGCCCGTCGGCCGCCCGCAGGGTCCTGCGCCGGTGCCGGGCGACCCGTTCGCGGTTGCCGCAGACCTCGCCGGAGCACCAACGGCGCCGTCCACCGCGCGAGGTGTCCAGGTAGAGACGGTGGCAGTCCTCGCCCTGGCAGCGGCGCAGGGCCGCCCGTGCGGCCGGGTCGGTGAGCAGGTCCACGGCGTCCCGGGCGACGACGGCGAGGAGCCCCGCGCAGTCGGGTGCCGTGCTCAGGGCCCGCACCAGGCCGCCGTCCGCACCGCGTACCGCGCGGGGCCCCGGAGGCGCCCCGGAGGCCGCGGAGTTGACCCGCTCCAGCGCCCCGTCGGCCTCGGGACCGCCGAGCTGAGCCGCCATCAGGCGGCTCACGGCGGAGCGCAGTTCGTGGAATCGGGCCACCCAGGTGTCGTCCAGTGCCGCCAGTACGGTGCCCTGCGGGACGAGCCGGGCGTCGGTCAGCCACCGCGCCAGACGCACGGGCCCGTCGAGCTGTTCGCAGGCCCCGGGCGCCCCGCCCGCGGGCTCCGTGGCCACCAGATCGAGGCAGATCCGGCCCGTGTCGAACCGCCACATCCGCGCACCCCTGCCCGCTGCCATGCTCCTGTCACCACCTTGGGTCACCGGTCGAACGGCCACCCCCCAGAGTGCCCCGGCAGGGGCCCGGCCGGAACCCCCGCCGCCGTCCCGGTGCCAGGGCCCGCCCCCGTACCGTGGCGCCATGGATCACGAGGGGGAGACGCCCATGGACCACCGGGACGCGAACACCGTGCCCGGCCCCGGCGGCCTGCGGCTGCGCCGGTGGCGCGAGGAGGACCTGCCGGCGCTGCTGGAGGCATATGAGGATCCGGCGATGCGGCGGTGGCTGGCCACCCAGGTCTCCGGGCCGGACGGGGCGGCCGACTGGCTGGAGGCGCAGCGCGCGGGGTGGGCGACGGGCACCCGCTTCGCCTTCGCCGTGACCGACGGCGCGCGGGACGGCGTACCGCTCGGCAACATCGTGCTGAAGCGGCCGGATCCGGGCGACGACCGCGCGGAGGTGGGCTATTGGACGACTGCTGCGGCGCGCGGCCGGGGCGTGGCGTCCCGGGCCCTGACGGCGCTGACCGACTGGTCGTTCACGGAGTTCGCCGAACAGGGCCTGACCAGGCTGGAGTTGTTTCACCAGGTGGACAACGGGGCCTCGTGCCGGGTGGCGGAGAAGTGCGGCTACGCACTGGCGCGGGTGATTCCGGCGCTGCCGCCCGACTATCCGCTGGACGGCCATGTGCATGCGCGCGAGGCCCCCTCGGCGGCGGTCAGCCGGCCGGTGGGTCGTCGTGCAGAAGCCGCTGGAACAGGTGGTGGTCGCGCCAGCCGCCGTTGATGTGCAGATAGCCCGGCGCGGTGCCGATCCGCTCGAACCCGGCCTTGGCGAGCACCCGTTGGGAAGGGCCGTTGTCGGTGACGGTCGCCGCCTCGACGCGGTGCAGGCCCAGCCGGTCGCGGGCGGCGTCGCAGACCGCGCCGACGGCGGCGGTGGCGAGACCGCGTCCGGCGTGGTCCGCGTCGACCCAGTAGCCGAGGCGGGCGTTGCGGTAGGGACCCCGTTCGACTCCGGAGAGCGTGAAGCCGCCGATCACCCGGCCGTCGTCGTCCGTGACCGCCCAGGGCATGGCCCGCCCGGCATCCCGGTCGGCCAGCAGGGCGGTGAGCCGGGCGGTCTGGCCCTCGACGGTGTAGAAGGCCTCGGGGCGTACGGGTTCCCAGCGGCGCATGTACGCGCGGTTGCGGGTGAGGGCCGCGGCGAAGGCGGGAGCATCGGTGATCGCGACGGGGCGGAAGGCCACGTCCGGGGCGATCCGGTGGAGGTGATCGGTCATCCGGTCACGCTAGGGCCTCTCGTTTGGATCATGCCAGGCTCGCGTCCAGACGAAAGACCCTGACCGGGACGCCCCGGCTCCCGCGCGGGGCCCCTCAGCGGTCGTACTTCGTGTCCGCCGACGGGTCCAGCGCCAGCCGGTAGCCGCGCTTGACGACCGTCTGGATCAGCCGGGGCACGCCGAGCGCCGAGCGCAGGCGGGCCATCGCGGTCTCCACCGCGTGCTCGTCGGTGCCACTGCCGGGCAGGGTCCGCAGCAGGTCGGCGCGGGCCACCACCCAGCCGGGGCGGCGGGCCAGCGCGTGCAGGAGGGCCATGCCCGCGGGCGGCACCGCGCGCAGCTCGTCGTCGACGAGGACGGCGTGGCCCCGGATCTCGACCCGGTGGCCGGCGACGGGCAGGGTGCGGGCGGCGAGCGGGAGCCGGGCGCACATCAGCTGGACGAGGGGGCCGAGCCGGAAGCGCTCCGGCTGGACGGTGTCGATGCCCCGGGCCTGGAGCGGGAGGGCGGTGACCGGTCCGACGCAGGCGACCAGGACATCGTCGCGCAGGGCGCCGAGGACCTCCGGAAGCAGTCCGCGGGTCTCGGCGCGGCCCAGGAACGAGGCGGCGGCGGGGGCGCTGGTGAAGGTGATCGCGTCGAGGCCCCGGGCGGCCGTGACGTCGAGCATCCGGTCGAGCGGGGCGATGTCCTGCGGGGGCATCCAGCGGTAGACGGGGACGACGACGACGTCGGCGCCCGCGGCCGTCAGGGACTCGACGAATCCGGGCAGCGGTTCGCCGTGCAGCTGGAGGGCGATCCGGCGGCCGGCGACGCCTTGGGCGAGGAGCCGGTCGAGGACCTCGGCCATCGATTCGGACCCGGGCGACCAGGCCTCGGTCAGCCCGGCGGCCCGGATGGCGCCCTTGACCTTGGGGCCCCGGGCGAGGAGTTCGGTCCCGCTCAGCGTCGCCAGCAGGGCGTCGCCGATGCCCCAGCCGTCGGCCGCCTCGATCCAGCCGCGGAAGCCGATGGCGGTGGTGGCGACCACCACGTCGGGGGCGTGGCCGATCAGCTGCTCGGTGGCGGCGAGGAGTTCGCTGTCGTCGGCGAGCTGCACGATCCGCAGGGCGGGGGCGTGCAGGACGGCGGCGCCGCGGCGCTTGAGGAGGGTGGCGAGCTCCTCGGCGCGGCGGGCGGCGGTCACCCCGACGGTGAAGCCCGCGAGGGGGCCGTGCGTTGTGTCGTCGTCCTGCATGGCGTGTTCCCGGCTCCCGTGGTTCCGCTGGTACGCGAGGTGCGAAGGCCCGAGACTGTCAACGATGCATGACAGGCTCGGTTCCCCCGTATTTCCCGGCCGTTACGTCGCACGACGCCGGGATGTCGTCCCGTGCTCCCTCCGGGGCGACGGGCCCCGGACCCTTCCTGCACCTCCTACACCTCCTACACCTCCGCGTAGCCGAGCCGGCCCCGTGTGGGCACGGGCGCGGGGCGGCGAAGGTATACCGCCCAGGTGAGGGCGAAGCACACCCCGTAGAAGGCGAGGAAGGACCAGAAGGCCGCGGTTCCGGTGCCGGAGGCCTGGAAGGACTGGCGGAAGGCGAGGTTGATGGCCAGGCCGCCGAGCGCGCCGACGGCCCCGATGAGGCCCATGGCGGCGCCGGAGAGCCGCCGTCCGTGGGCGGCGGCGGCCTCCGCGTCGAGCCCCCTGGCGAGGGCCTTGGCGTGGAAGATGCCGGGGATCATCTTGTACGTCGATCCGTTGCCGAGGCCCGTCAGGACGAACAGGGCGGTGAAGCCGGTGAGGAAGACGGGCAGCGAGGCGTTCCCCGAGGCCTGGATGACGACGCCGGTGGCGGCGGCCATCGCGGCGAAGGTGGCCAGGGTGATGCGCGCACCGCCGTACCGGTCGGCGAGCCGGCCTCCGACGGGCCGGATCAGGGAGCCCAGCAGCGGGCCGATGAAGGTGAGCGAGGCGGCCTGGAGCGGGGTCCGGCCGAACTGGGTCTGGAGCACCAGGCCGAAGGCGAAGCTGTAGCCGATGAACGAGCCGAAGGTGCCGATGTAGAGGACCGCCATGATCCAGGTGTGCGGGTCGCGGACGGCTTCCAGCGCGGCCCCGGTGTCGTTCTTCACGGGCCGGAGGTTGTCCATGTACAGGGCGGCGCAGACGGCGGCCAGGACGATCAGCGGGATGTACACGCCGAGGACGATCCGGGGGTGCGAGGCCCCGAGCGTGCCGATGACGAGCAGGCCGACGAGCTGGACGACGGGGACGCCGATGTTGCCGCCGCCCGCGTTCAGGCCGAGTGCCCAGCCCTTCTCGCGCAGCGGGAAGAAGGCGTTGATGTTGGTCATCGACGAGGCGAAGTTGCCGCCGCCGATCCCGGTGAGCGCCGCGACCGCGACGAAGGTGGCGTACGAGGTCCCGGGTTCCATCACCCAGAAGGCGGCCAGGGTCGGGACGAGCAGGCTCACCGCGCTGAAGATCGTCCAGTTGCGGCCGCCGAACCGGGCGACGGCGAAGGTGTAGGGCACCCGTACCAGCGCGCCGACGAGGGTGGCGGTCGAGATGAGGAAGAACTTCCCGGCCGGGTCGATGCCGTACTCCGGTCCCATGAACAGGACCATCACCGACCAGAGGGTCCAGATGGAGAATCCGATGTGCTCGGAGAGCACGGAGAACCACAGGTTGCGGCGGGCGACCCGTTCGCCCTTCTCCTGCCAGAACGTCTCGTCCTCCGGCTCCCAGGTCTCGATCCAACGGCCTGCCATCACGCGCCTCCACAGGGGGTCGGGGTGGTGTCCCCGTCGCTTCGGGGTGTTGTCCCCGACGCTAGGGAGCCCGCGTTTCGGCGTGGTGCCGTGAGGTGACCGGTGGGCAACCTTGCTCTCACCGGGCCCCTCCCGGCCCGGTGAGATGCGGTGTCCGCTACCGCCTGCCGTCCGGCCAGAGCCGCGGCCGGCGCTTGGCCGCGACGTCCTCGGCCCAGCCGAAGGCGAGGACGCAGAGCGCGATGAGGACCCAGGCGATCAGCAGCACGGGCACCCAGCTCTCCAGCAGCCAGGGCACGTTCTCGCCGAGGGCGTCGACGGACCAGAGCCGGTCGTAGAGCGTGGCGGCCGTCAGGATGCAGACGTTGTGCCAGAGGTAGACGGTCACCGCCCGCGAGTTGAGCAGGGTGATGGGCCGGTCGAAGGCGCGCAGCCGCTTCGGCCATGCGGTCCAGGTAGGGCTGACGTGGAGCAGGAGCAGGACGCAGCCGAAGGACCACAGGGCCTGGGCGAGCGGGATGGAGTCCAGGTCGAAGCCGCTGCGGAAGCCCTCGTGGCTCGCCCACCACAGCCCCGCGCCCGCGAAGAGCGGGGCGATCGACGGCACGACGTAGGCGGGCAGCCGTTTCAGGACGCCTTCCTGGTGGGCCATGCCGAGGACCCAGCAGGCGCCGAAGGTGGAGAAGTCGGTGATCGCGGAGTCGAGGCGGTCGGTGGTGGAGAACCACTCCAGACGCATGACGACGGCCAGGGCGAGCGGCGCGAGCAGCGTCGGCCAGGGCAGCCTGCGCAGACCGCGCAGGATCAGCGGGGAGAACAGGACGAACCACAGGTAGGCCCGGATGTACCAGAGCGGCCCGGCCAGTTCCTCGGGCCAGCTCGGGCCGAGGAATCCGTCGATGCCCGCCACGTCGTACGCGTAGGGCGGATCGCTGAGCGGCAGCACCCAGTACAGGAGGTGCTGCCACCACCAGCCGGGGTGGCCCTCGGCGTCCGGGCCCCAGCCCTGGGCGGCCATGCCGGTGACGCCGATCGCGCCGAGCAGCCACAGCGGCGGCAGGAGCCGGCGGACGCGGCCCCGGATCACCTGGACGGCCGGCCGCTTGAGCGAGCGGGCCATCAGCGTCCCGGCCAGGGCGAACATGACGCCCATCGAGGGGAAGACGATGGGCAGCCAGGCCCAGCCGGTCAGGTGGTAGAGGACGACGCGGAAGAGGGCGAGGGCCCGCAGCAGGTCGAAGTACCGGTCGCGGACGGGCTTCCCGGGAGCGGGCGGCGGGACCGCGAGGTCCGGGGCGGCGGCCCTCGGCAGGGGTGGGGCGGTCATACGTACGGCCTCCGGTCCACGGCTCCGGCGGCGGCCCCGGGTCCCTGCGGGCGCGGGGCGGACGAGCCGCCGGGGGCCTCCACCGCGCCGGTGCGGCGCAGCTTCTGCCAGCGCAGCCGGCCGCCGGTGAGCGCGGTGATCCAGGACTGGAGCAGTACGACGTACATGAGCTGGCGGTAGAGGATCTGCTGGAGCGGCAGCGAGATCAGGTGCGTCATGCGCTCCTTGTCCAGCCGGAACGCATAGGCGGCGCACACCGCCTGGACGACCAGGACGCCGAACCACGCGGCGACGGTCTTGCCGGTGGGGCCGAAGACCAGCCCGTACAGCAGGAACACGTCGATCAGGGGGGCCAGCAGCGGGGCGAGCACCATGAAGAGGGAGACGAACGGGAGCCCGACCCGTCCGAAGCGGCCCGAGGGGCCGCGTTCGATGACCGCGCGGCGGTGCTTCCAGATGGCCTGCATGGTGCCGTAACTCCACCGGTAGCGCTGCGACCACAGCTGCTGCACGGACTCCGGGGCCTCGGTCCAGGCGCGGGCGTTCTCCGCGTAGACCACGCGCCAGCCGTCCCGGTGCAGGGCCATGGTGACGTCGGTGTCCTCGGCGAGGGTGTCCTCGCTCATTCCGCCGACCCGGTCCAGGGCCTCGCGGCGGAACGCGCCGACGGCCCCGGGGATGGTGGGCATGCAGCCGAGCACGTCGTACATCCGGCGGTCCAGGTTGAAGCCCATCACGTACTCGATGTGCTGCCAGGCGCCGATGAGGGAGTCGCGGTTGCCGACCTTGGCGTTGCCGGCGACGGCTCCGACCCGGGGGTCCCCGAAGGGCTGGACCAGCTCGCGGACCGTGGACGGTTCGAAGACGGTGTCGCCGTCCATCATCACGACGATGTCGTAACGGGCGTGCCGGATGCCGTTGTTGAGGGCGGCGGGTTTGCCCGCGTTCCGCTGGCGGACGACCCGTACGCGGGGCAGCCGCATCGCCTCGACGAGGTCGGCGGTGCCGTCCGTCGAGCCGTCGTCGATGACGATGATCTCGATTCTGTGCTCACTGGCGGCCAGGGAGCGCACGGTGGCCTCGATGCACGCGCGTTCGTTGTACGCGGGGACGAGGACGGAGACCGGGCGGGTGACGGGCGGGCCCCAGCCGAAGTTCCTGCGGCGGACCTTGCGGGCGTGCAGGAAGGAGAGCAGCAGCATCAGTCCGAAGCGGGCGAGGACCAGGACGCCGATGACGGCGAGGCCGACGACCAGGACGCCGGTGATCCGCTCGGACACGGCGACGGCGGCGATGAACGCCTTGCCCTTCCACAGCGCGAACCCGGTGGCCGGGGTGTGGGCGCTGGGGGCGTCGAGGGCGGTGGTGAGCCGGGTGAAGGTGTAGCCCCGCTCCGTCAGGTCCGGCAGCAGGGTGTCGAGCGCGGCCACGGTCTGCGAGCGGTCGCCGCCGGAGTCGTGCATCAGGATGATCGCGCCCTTGCCGTTCTTCGGCGTGGCCCGCTCGACGATGGCGCGGACCCCGGGGCGCTTCCAGTCCTCGCTGTCCGTGTCGTTGACGACGGTGAGGTAGCCGCGGCTGCCGATGTACTCGGTGACCGGCCAGGATCTGTTGTCCATGGCGTACGAGAAGGAGGAGTAGGGCGGCCGGAAGAGCGAGGTGCGGATGCCGGCGGCACCCGCCAGCGCCAGCTGGTTCTGCGACAGCTCCCAGTCGATGCGTTCGGTGGACTGGTAGGAGAGGTCGGGGTGGTTGAAGGTGTGCAGCCCGATCTCGTGGCCCTCGGCGACCATCCGTTCGACCAGTTCCGGGTGCCGGGCGGCCATGTTGCCGGTGACGAAGAAGACGCCGTGGGCGTCGTACTCCTTCAGCTTGTCGAGCACCTTCGGCGTCCACACCGGGTCCGGGCCGTCGTCGAAGGTCAGGACGATCCGGCGGTCGGGTACGCGCAGGGTCTTCGCGTCACCGGAGCGGGCGTCGATGACGGGCCCGCCGGCGCGGACGTCCTTCGGCACCCGGGTGTTGTGGTCGGCGTCGCGGACCCGGTGGTCGGCGAGGATCTCGCTGTGCACGTATCCGCGCAGCATCAGCATCGCGAGCAGGGCGACGAGGAACGTCGTCGGCAGGAGGTAGCGCATGGGGAGCCTGAACCGGCTCCGGCCGCGTGACGCTTTCCTCGATCTGCCGTTCCTGCCCCGCGTGGCGGGGGAGTTCATCTACGGGGCGCTCTCTTCTTGCACCGGCTGGCCGGGAGTCTCGGCGGGAGGGGTCGTCGGGTCGGACGGCTCCGGCTCGGGGGACGGCGGTGAGGAGTCGACCGGTGGTTCGGCGGTCGAGGTCGTGGGGTCCGGTTTCGTGCCGCCGCCCGCGCCGCCCGAGCCGCCCGCCCCGGTGGAACGGGACGGGTCGGCGGCGATGGACGCGGAGGGGTCCGCGGCCGATCCGGCGGGCACCAGCACGGAGGTGGCCGACGGGGTCGCGTCGCCGGGCGTGCCGGACTCCTCGGCCGCCGGGGGGCCGGAGGCGCTCGGCCCGGGCTCCGGGGGGTCGCCGGACGGGCCGCCGACGGTGCCGTCCGGCGCGGGGGCCTCCTCGGCCTGCTCCGCCTTGGCCTTCTCCCCGGTCTCGGACAGGGGCAGCCAGGGGGCGCTGGAGTTCCCGCCGAGGACGGCGAGGACCAGCGTCACGGCGTAGGCGACGCAGACCGAGGCCAGGACCCAGCCGACGCGTCGGAAGGTCTTGCTGCGGCGGCCGCTCTCGTCGACGAAGACGGGGCCGTCGGTGCCGTCCGGCGGGGCGGGTTCGCCGGGCAGTTCGGCGAGCTGACGGCCCAGCCCGTCGAGCTGGATCGTCGCGTCGTTGGGCTCATGCGTATGCCCGGTTCTCCGGCCTTCGCGCCAATTGTCCACCAGTGCAGCCCCATCCCCCACTCAGAATCAGGCGCATGGAATTGACTGGTTCTTTACTGTTGGACTGGGCCCCCACCCGTCCATGAACCCGGCCTTCCTGCACCCGGACGATGAATGTAGCGCACGACATTGACGCCCAAGTGCCCCTGAACGGAGTTGGTCAGGAACGGTTGCGCATCAGTGACCGATCGCCCTCGGGAAGCCAGCAGCCGGCCGGCGGGACCATCCACCCCTCGGCAAGGGCCAACTGGTCAGTAGCGTTGCGCAGCGCGTCTACGCCGGGGTGGTTCAGACCCTTGCGCCAGACCAGCGCCAGCGGCGAAAGCGGAATCGGTTCGACGAGCGGGCGCAGCACCGTTCCGGGCAGCGCCGGGAAGTCGACGACGGCGAGCACGGGGTGTCCCCCCTTCGACATGACCCGCTGGAATTCGGCCACGCCCACGGCGAGCGGCACGGGTGGGGCCATGGTGATGTCCCACTCGGCGAACAGCAGCGCGGCGAGGTCCGTCCACTCCCGGGTCCGCTCGTTGCCGGCCCCCGCGTAGACGGTCTCTCCGGACAGCTCGGCCAGGGCGACGACCTCCCGCGCGGCGAGGGGATGAGCGACGGGCAGTATCAGGGCCATCGGCTCGTACCGCACGGGGTGCACGGAAAGTCCCGCGCGCACCGCGGGTGCCAGCCCGGCGGCCCGGCCGAAGGAGGCGTCGAGCCGGCCGGCCAGGATCTCGCCGGCGGCCCAGGTGAGACCGGACTCGAAGCGGGCCATCAGCTCGCACTCCGGGAGCAGTTCGCGGGCGCGCGCCAGCACCCGGGCGGCAGTCGCCCCGTCGCTGTTCAGGTCGACGAGCAGCGGCCGGGCGGGCGCACCACTGAAGGCCCCGGCCAGCTCGGCGTGCGCGTCGAGCACCCGGCGGGCGTGCGGCAGCAGGCGTTCGCCGTCCGGGGTGAGCGCGACCTGCCGGGTCGTGCGGACGAACAGCTCGGCGCCGAGCTCGCGCTCCAGCCGCCGGATGTCCCGGCTCAGCGCCTGCTGTGCGACGAAGAGGCGGGCGGCGGCCCGGGTGAAGTGCAGTTCACCGGCGACGGCGAGGAAGGCGCGCAGGAGACGGGGGTCGATGTCGGCGGGGGGCACAGCGCGAATCTACAGCGCGGGACGCCATTCACAACACGGACGCGTGAATCGGCGCGGAGAAGGTGTTGGACCCGGGCGGCGGTACACGGTCAGCCTGGTCGTATGCCGATATCCCCCACCGCCGCCCACCCGGAGCCCGTTCCCCGTTCGAAGGCCGCTCCCCGGTCGGAGCCCGTTCCCCGGCCGGTCCCGTCCCGTCGGGCCGTCATGCCCCGGCCAGTCCCCGCCGCCCGCCCGGACCGGGCCGTCGCACCGCCGTCCACTCCCCTGCTCGCCGTCGCCGGCGGCCAGTTGGTCGCGGCCCCGCGCTCGGCGCCCGGGCGGACCGGGGGCGCCGGGCGACGGCGGTCGTCGAACCCGTACCTCCGGCTGCTGGCCACGCCCGGGGCGCGGGCGTTCACGGCGGGCAACCTGATCGCCCGGCTGCCGATGGGGATGTTCAGCGTCAGCGCGGTCATCATGATCGCCGGGTCCCGGGGTTCGTACGCCCTGGCCGGGGCCGTCACCGCGACCGGGCTGGCGGCGACGGCGGTCGTCGCGCCCTTCACCGCCCGGCTCGTGGACCGCTTCGGGCAGGCACGCGTCGCGGTGCCCGCCACCGCGCTCGCCGTCCTGGGGTCGCTGGCCCTGGTTCTCTGCGTGCACTACGAGGCCCCGGCCTGGACGCTGTTCGCCGCGTACGCCGCGACCGCGACGACCCCGAACACCGGCGGGATGTCGCGGGCCCGCTGGGCGCATCTGCACCGGGGCGACCCGGCGGCCCTGCACACCGCGAACTCCTTCGAACAGGCCGCCGACGAGCTGTGCTTCATGCTGGGCCCGGTGCTGGCCGCGACGCTCTGCGGGGCGCTGTTCCCGGAGGCGGGCACGCTGGTGGGGGCGGTGCTCCTGATGAGCGGCGTCCTGGTCTTCGCGGCCCAGCGCGCCACGGAACCGCCGGTCACCCCCCGTACGGGGACCGTGGCCTCGCCCCTGCGCACGCCGGGGGTGCCCGCGCTGCTGGCGGTCTTCCTCGCCACGGGGGCGGTGTTCGGGGCGCTGGAGGTGGTCTCCATCGCGCACGCCGGGGGCGCGATCCTGGCGCTCCAGGCGGCCGGGTCGTGTGCGGCGGGCCTGGTCTACGGTTCGCTGCGGCCCGCCCGGAACGTCCGTCTCAGGCTGCTGCTGTGCCTGGCCGGGATGACGGCGCTGATGTCCCTGCCGCTGCTGGCCGCCACCGGCTCCGCCTCCCTGCCGGTCCTGGCGCTCTGCCTGCTGGTGGCGGGGGCGGCGACCGCGCCGACGATGGTCACGGGCATGACGCTGGTCCAGCGGTCCACGCGCCCGGAGCAGTTGAACGAGGGCATGACGCTCGCGGTGACCGCGCTGCTGGGCGGGATCGCGGCCGGGGCGGCGGCCGGCGGCTGGCTGGTGGAGCACGCGGGCACGGTCACCGGCTACGCGGCCCCGATGTCCGCGGCGGCCCTCGCCCTGGTCATCGCGGGAGCGGGACCCTGGACGGGGGCGACGAGGCCGACGCGGACGACGCGGAGCCGAGCGAGCCGAGCGGTATGACGAGGGGGCTGGGAGAGACGGGGTCCTCGATGACCCGGCAGGGCAGCGCGAAGACGTCCTCGACCAGCTCCTCGGTGATCACCGGATCGTCCTCGTCAGCCGGCAGGCATGAAAAAGCCTCCGCCCCGCGAGTGAACTCGCGGGGCGGAGGCTTACATGGGGTGGTGGAGATGGCGGGAATCGAACCCGCGTCCAACGGTGCGGAACCAGGGCTTCTCCGAGTGCAGTTCGCTACGCTTTTCTCGGCCCCGGAGGTCACGCGAACAAGCCTCCGACAGGCCCAGCCACTGTTTGATTTCCTTCTCGGCCCCGTGGCCGGGCCGAGAAGTTTAGATCCCTAGTTGATGCCAGGATCCGGGTCGGGATCACCCCCGGGCTGACACTCCGCAGAGTCTTCGCTTAGCTGCTAATTAGGCAGCGAGGGCGAAGGCGGAGGAATCGCGCTTGGAATTGGCGATTATTGTTTGCGACATATGGTTTACGAGATCATTGCCGCTTCCTCGACTCGCTTCCCCTGCTTCGACATCCGCTGTCGAAACCGATCATCCCCATGTTGATTTTTCAAAACGCGCACCTTCGCTGAGGTGCACGGCCCATCGTACGTGACCAACGCCGGACGGTGCCACTGTATTCCTGCCCGGCCGCCGGCCCCGCCGGGACAGGCCCCGCTCAGGCGCTGCGCTGCCGCCGGCGGGCCGCCGAGATGGCGCGGTTCGTCTCCCGCGTGTCCTGCTTCTCCCGGAGCGTCTGCCGCTTGTCGTACTCCTTCTTGCCCTTCGCGAGCGCGATCTCGACCTTGACCCGGCCGTCCTTGAAGTACAGCGCGAGCGGCACGATCGTGTGGCCCGTCTCCTGCGACTTCGACTCCAGCTTGTCGATCTCGGCCCGGTGCAGCAGCAGCTTCCGCTTCCGCTTGGCCGTGTGGTTGGTCCAGGTGCCCTGGACGTACTCGGGTACGTGGATGTTGTGGAGCCAGGCCTCGTGGTCGTCGATCTGGACGAAGCCGTCGACCAGGGAGGCCCGTCCCATGCGCAGGGACTTCACCTCCGTACCCATGAGCACGAGGCCGCACTCGTAGGTGTCGAGGATCGTGTAGTCGTGCCGCGCCTTCTTGTTCTGCGCGACCATCTTGCGCCCGGTGTCTTTTTCCTTCGCCATAGTGCGGTCATTTTCGCACTACGACCCACCCCCGAGGCCACTCAATACCGTCTCGGCCCGCTGCTGGGCCCTCTCCCCCACCACGAGATCGGGTGTGATGCCCCTGCCGTCGACGTTCCGGCCGGCCGGCGTGCGGTAGTGGCCGACGGTCAGTTCGGCCACCGAACCGCCCGGAAGCTCGCTGGGCATCTGCACGGAGCCCTTGCCGAAGGTGGGCGAGCCGACGGTGACCGCGCGGCCCCGGTCCTGGAGCGCCCCGGTCAGCAGCTCGGCGGCGCTCATCGTGCCGCCGTCGACCAGGACGACGACCGGCCGGTCCGTGTCACCGCCCGGATCGGCGTACAGGGCCTGCTGCTCGCCGCGCACGTCGTACGTGGCGACCAGGCCGCCGTCCAGGAAGGCGGAGGCGGCGACGACGGCCTCGGTGACGAGTCCGCCGGAGTTGGCGCGCAGATCGAGCAGTATCCCGGCCCCGTCGGGAGCGTCGCGGACCGCTTCCCGGACATCGGCCCCGGCTCCCTTGGTGAACGCTGCGACCTTGATCAGGACCGCCGACGACGACTCGGCCCCCAGCCGCCGCACGGTGACCGCCTCGGTGGTCAGCCGGGCCCGCCGAAGGGTCTCGGTCCAGCTCCGGCCCTCCCGCACCAGCCCGAGCTCCACCCGGCTGCCCTCTGCCGCCCCCGTACCGTCGCCGCGCAGCAACGCGACGACCTCCGCGACGGGGCGCTTGCCGACCGCGCGGCCGTCCAGGGTGCGCAGCAGGTCACCGGCCCTGATGCCCGCCCGGTCGGCGGGACCGCCGGCCTCCACGCGGGACACCGTGACGTCGCCCCGGTCGGTGCGCCGGGCGGAGAGCCCGACACCGGTGTAGGAACCGTCCAGCGCCTGCTCGAACTCCTCGTACTCCCGCTCGTCGTAGACCGCGCCCCAACGATCGCCACTACGGCTGACGACCTCCTCCGCGGCGTCCTTCACGGACTTCCCGTCCGCCTCGGCCTCGGCGGCGGCGTCCTCGATCTCGTCGCGGTCGACCGGGGCGACGGTGGAGGAGACGGCACGCGTCTGCGGCCCGGCCCCGGAACCGGGGTCCTGCGGCAGGGATCCGGTCGCGGCACCGGTGGCGAGAGCACACCCGAAGGCCAATGTCAGGGCCGCCCCGCGGCAGAGGCCGCGGGGCCGGAAGCGGTGCGAACAACCCGACATGGGGCCGAGTCTAGGACAAGCCCCCTGGGGCGCACGGGCACTCGCCCGTGCGCCCCAGGGGGCACATGTCACACCTTCAGGTACTTGCGCAGCGCGAACAGAGCGGCGACGGCGGGCATCAGCAGACCGATCGCGAGCACCAGCGGGAGCTTGGTGAGGACCGCGTCCCAGCCGATGAAGTTGATCAGGTTGAGCTTCTCCTGGAGCGCGAGGCCGCCGTCGATCAGGAAGTACCGCCCGCCGAGCAGCATGGCGCAGGCCAGCACGCCGCCGATCAGGCCGGCGACGGCCGCCTCCATGATGAAGGGGGCCTGGATGTAGAAGCCGGAGGCTCCGACGAGGCGCATGATGCCCGTTTCGCGTCTCCGGCTGAACGCGGAGACGCGCACGGTGTTGACGATCAGGATCAGCGCGATGACCAGCATCAGGATCATCACGTAGACCGCGACGGCGTTCATTCCGTTCATCAGCTCGAAGAGCTGGTCCAGGATGGACCGCTGGTCCTGGACGGACTGCACCCCGTCACGCCCGGCGAAGGCCGTCGCGACGACCTTGTACTTCTGCGGGTCGTCCAGCTTGACCCGGAAGGACTCCTGCATCTGGTCGGGCGTGATGTTGCCCGCCATCGGGGAGTCGCCGAACTGCTCCTGGTAGTGCTTGTACGCCTCGTCGACCGTCTCGAAGTGGACCGTCTCGACGGCCTCCATCTTCTCCAGGTCGACCTTGATCTGCTCCCTCTGCTCCTTGGTGACAGCCCCCTTGGCGCACTTGGGCATGTCCTTGGCGTCGGTCTTGTTGCAGAGGAAGATCGAGACGTTGACCTTGTCGTACCAGTAGTCCTTCATCGTGCTGACCTGCTCGCGCATCAGCAGCGCACCGCCGAACAGGGCGAGCGAGAGGGCGACGGAGACCACGACCGCGAAGGTCATCGTGAGGTTGCGGCGGAGACCGACGCCGATCTCCGACAGGACGAACTGGGCGCGCATGGCGTCCTTTCAGTACTCGATGCTCGAAGTGCACGAAGGGCCGGAGCCCCTCGGTCAGTGCTGGTAGCCGTAGACGCCGCGTGCCTGGTCGCGTACGAGACGGCCCTGCTCGAGCTCGATGACGCGCTTGCGCATCTGGTCGACGATGTTCTGGTCGTGGGTCGCCATGATCACGGTGGTGCCGGTCCGGTTGATCCGGTCCAGCAGCTTCATGATGCCCACGGAGGTCTGCGGGTCGAGGTTGCCGGTCGGCTCGTCCGCGATCAGCAGCATGGGGCGGTTCACGAAGGCGCGGGCGATGGCCACGCGCTGCTGCTCACCACCGGAGAGCTCACCGGGCATCCGCTCCTCCTTGCCGCCGAGGCCGACGAGGTCGAGGACCTGGGGCACGGCCTTGCGGATCTCGCCGCGGGGCTTGCCGATGACCTCCTGCGCGAAGGCCACGTTCTCCGCGACCGTCTTGTTGGGCAGCAGGCGGAAGTCCTGGAAGACCGTCCCCAGCTGGCGGCGCATCTGCGGCACCTTCCAGTTGGACAGCCGCGCGAGATCCTTGCCGAGCACATGGACCATGCCCGTGCTGGCGCGCTCCTCGCGCAGGATCAGTCGCATGAAGGTCGACTTGCCGGAGCCGGAGGACCCCACCAGGAAGACGAACTCACCCTTCTCGATGTCCAACGAGACATCGCGCAGAGCCGGTCGGGTCTGCTTCGGGTAGGTCTTGGAGACGTTGTCGAATCGGATCACGGATGCACCACGGTCGGCCGGGAGTAGGTGAGCGTGACCATACGCGAACCGGGCTCACGCGTGCAGGCGGCGTCCGGCAATGTGCGTTTTATGGCGGATCGACCCCTGGAACGAAACGGGTCGTGCCGGACCTTGTCCGGCGGGCCGCGCCGAAATCGTCGCGAGCTGGCACAGTGGTGGGGGGAACGGTTGCGTTTCCGTGAGCGTTGTGCGGAGAGAAAGCAGCAAGCGGCTCCGCCGCGCGGGAGGAGGAATGCGCATGACCTATGACCGACTGGTGTGCGCGAACTGCGCGTCCCCCGTCAGTGAGGGCCGCTGCCGCGTCTGCCGTGCCGTGCGGCAGCAGATGCTGGAGGAGCAGGGCCAGGGCCCGCTGGCCGGGATGAGCCCGGCCATGCTGATCGCCCTGATGGTGGTGCTGCTGACCGCGCTCGCGCTGCTGGCGCACCAAGCGGCCTGATCCGGCCCGTACGGTCCCCCGGGGCCGCCCCTCATAGCCCCTCCGGGGCTGACAGACGTATGCGTACGGCCGCCTGAGCGGTCCGGGCGCACAGAAGGGCCCGGGAGGCGTCGTACGCCCTCCCGGGCCCTTCTTCCTGCTGTGCCGTGCCGCGTGGGGGGCCGATGTGCGCCCGCTACGCGTCGGTACGGTCCGCCGCGGAGCTAGGCGACGGTGCGACCGCCGCCGACCAGGCGGGGCAGGATACGGAAGCCGATGCCGCCCGCGATCATCGTCGCGGCGCCGATGACCAGGAAGGTCGTCTCGGCCGCACCGGTCTCGGCGAGCTCTTCCTTGCCCTTGCTCTGCTCGACCGGCTTGTTGCCGACGCTGTCGGTGTCCGTGTTGTCGGTGCACTCGGCGCCGTCGAGGTCCACGGTGCAGCCGGCGTCGTCGCCACCGGTGGTGGAACCGCCGCCGGTCGCGGAACCGCCGCCGGCCGTCGAGCCGCCGTCGGTGGAGCCGCCGGAGGTGCTGGTGCCACCCTGGTCGCCGCCGCCGCTGTTGCCGGAGCCGCCGTTGTTGCCGGAGCCGCCGTTGTTGCCGGAGCCACCGTTGTTGCCCGAGCCGCCGTCGACACCACCATCGGCACCGCCGTCAGCACCACCATCGGCACCGCCGTCAGCACCACCATCGGCACCGCCGTCAGCACCACCATCGGCACCACCATCGGCACCGCCGTCAGCACCACCATCGGCACCACCATCGGCACCGCCGTCAGCACCGCCGTCAGCACCGCCGTCAGCACCACCATCGGCACCGCCGTCAGCACCACCATCGGCACCGCCGTCAGCACCACCATCGGCACCACCATCGGCACCGCCGTCAGCACCACCATCGGCACCGCCGTCAGCACCACCATCGGCACCACCGTCAGCAGCACCGCCGTCGGCGCCCGCGTCGACGCCGCCCGGGTCGCCACCCTCGGTGGTGCCCTCGATGAGGCCACCGATGAGACCGTCCTCGGTCTCGTCCTGGGTGGTGATCTGGGTCTCGTCCGGGCCGTTCAGCGCCTGCGCCGCACCGGCCGCGGTCAGCGAGGCACCCGCGGCGATAACCGCGCCGGCGGCGATCCGCGCGACGCGGATACGCGTCTTCTTCGTCATGTGTTGCTACCCCCAGTAGCCGATCTCGTCAGTGGAGCAGCCATATGCGGGTCGCGGCCCTGCGGGGAATCGCTCTCGGCAAGGCCACGTCGTGTCGTGGTCACCCCGCCAGCCCCCCGGTTCACACCCGTCCCAGACATACGCATGCTGCTCTAGCACCCTGGCCAGAGTTAAGGACTACGTCAAGGCCGTTCCGTGCACTAGGCACCAATATGGGGGTTCTTGACGGCTATTCGGAAGCCGGACTGTGACGCATCGGGCACAGGTCCTCCGCAACGCGGGAAGGCCCGGACAGTCGCCTGTCCGGGCCCAACCTCCGTACCGCCGAGGCTACTTCTCGCTCTGCTTGCGCCAGCGGATGCCCGCCTCGACGAAGCCGTCGATCTCGCCGTTGAAGACCGCTTCGGGGTTGCCCATCTCGAACTCCGTACGCAGGTCCTTGACCATCTGGTACGGGTGCAGGACGTACGAACGCATCTGGTTGCCCCAGGAGTTGCCGCCGTCGCCCTTGAGCGCGTTCATCTTCGCCTGCTCCTCCTGGCGGCGGCGCTCGAGGAGCTTCGCCTGGAGGACGTTCATCGCGGACGCCTTGTTCTGGATCTGCGAGCGCTCGTTCTGGCAGGAGACGACGATGCCGGTGGGCAGGTGGGTCAGACGGACCGCGGAGTCCGTGGTGTTGACGCCCTGTCCGCCGGGGCCCGAGGAGCGGTACACGTCCACGCGCAGCTCGGACTCGTCGATCTCGATGTGGTCGGTCTGCTCGACGACCGGGAGCACCTCGACGCCCGCGAAGGACGTCTGGCGGCGGCCCTGGTTGTCGAAGGGCGAGATGCGGACCAGGCGGTGGGTGCCCTGCTCGACGGAGAGCGTGCCGTAGGCGTACGGGACCTGGACGGCGAAGGTGGTCGACTTGATGCCGGCCTCTTCCGCGTACGCGGTCTCGTAGACCTCGGTCTTGTAGTTGTGCCGCTCGGCCCAGCGGATGTACATGCGCTGGAGCTTCTCGGCGAAGTCCGCGGCGTCGACGCCGCCGGCCTCGGCCCGGATGGTCACCAGGGCCTCGCGCGCGTCGTACTCGCCGGAGAGGAGCGTGCGGACCTCCATCTCGTCCAGCGCCTTCTTCACCGACTCCAGCTCGGCCTCGGCCTCCGCCTGGGCATCGGCGTCGCTCTCGTCCGCTGCGAGCTCGAAGAGGACTTCGAGGTCGTCGATGCGGCCGCGCAGGGTCTCGGCCTTGCGGACCTCGGCCTGGAGGTGGGAAAGCTTGCTGGTGATTTTCTGGGCCGCCTCCGGGTCGTCCCACAGGGACGGCGCCGCAGCCTGCTCCTCGAGCGCGGCGATGTCCGCCCTCAGCGCATCCAGGTCCAGGACGGCCTCGATCGACCCCATGGTCGAGGAGAGGGACTTCAGCTCTTCGGAAATATCGACGACTGCCACGGGTCCAGCGTAACGGCTGGGCGGATGAAGCTTGCCCTCGCCCGGAAACCGGATGCGGGTCCGGACCGGGGCGAGGGCTCCCGGAGGCTCGGTCAGGGGGCGCCCGACGCGTCCTTACGGGGTCGCCGGCGCCGAGTTCTCGCTGTCCTGGGGCGCCGGGCCGCCGTCGCCGTCGCCGCCGGCCAGCAGGCCGCCGACCACGACGGCCGCGCAGAGGGCGAGGGCGGCGACTCCGAGGGTGATGCGGCGTTTGCGGACGGCCGCCGCCTTGTTGCGGGCGGAGCCGGGCCGCGGCCTGCCCGGGGCGCGGGGGGCGCGGGCCGTCCCGAGGGGGCCGCCCGCCAGCTCGTCCGGGGCGGGGACGCGCATGCTCGTGTGGGTGTCCCGGTTGGAGTCGGGGGCGGAGCCGGGCACCAGCGGGACCGCGCCGCGGCGGCGGGGCTCCTCGGCGGCCGGGGTGTACTGCTGCTCGTCGTAGGCGGCGGGCTGCTGGTCGCTCTCCTCCGGGCCCGGCTCGTCCACTTCCAGCGGCGGTATCCCCGCCAGCAGGGGCAGCAGGTCGCGCAGCCTCACGGCGAGCTCCGAGGCGCGCAGCCGTGAGGCGGGGGCCTTGGCCAGGCACTGGACCAGGAGCTGCCAGAGCTCCTCGGGGATGCCGGGGAGCGGGACGACGGTCTCGGTGACGTGCCGGCGCAGGACCGCGCCGGGGTGGCCGCCGCCGAAGGGCGTGAATCCGGCGAGCAGCTCGTAGAGCACGGTCGCCAGGGCGTAGATGTCGACGGCGGCGCGCGGCGGGAGTCCCTCGACGATCTCGGGGGCCAGGTAGTCCGGCGTACCGATGATCTTCGTGGCCTTGGTGCGGCGCGGGGTGTCGATCAGTTTGGCGACGCCGAAGTCGGTGAGCAGGGCCGGGTGCGCGCCGCCGGGGCCGAGGGGGCCCTCCATGTCGAGCAGGATGTTCTCCGGCTTGACGTCCCGGTGGACCACCTGGGCCTTGTGCGCGGCGGCGAGCCCGTCGGCGACGTCCGCGATGATCGCGACGGCGGCCTCGGGTGCGAGGCGGCGTTCGCGGTCGAGGCGGGTGCGCAGGTCGGTGCCGCGGACGAGGGTCATGACCAGGGCCAGGTCGTTGCCGTCCACGACGAGGTCCCGGACGGCGACCACGTGCGGGTGGACGAGTCCGAGCAGGGCTGTGCGCTCCTGCACGAAGCGGCCCACGAGCTCCTGGTCGGACGCGAGGTCCTCACGGAGCAGCTTGATGGCGACCGGGCCCTCGGGCCCTTCGCCGAGCCATACCGTGCCGGCGCTGCCGCGCCCCAGGATCTGGTGGGCCGTGTACCGGCTGCCGATGTTCCGTGCCAAGACTGCTCCCTCAGCGGCTGGCGGTGGACCCCCGGTCGACAAAGTTACGCGGCGTTCGGGGTGTCACGTGCACTCGATGGCACCGACCTTCACTTCTCCGGGCCGAATAGGCCCGGAGAAGTCGACAAAGGGACAGAGTTGCGGGTCGGACCTCGCCCGACCGATACGGGTCGGACCTCGCCCGACCCGTATCGCGCCGGGCGCCGCCCGACCGTTACGCGTCCGGCGCCGCCCGGCGCGGTCTCGGGTCAGGCCCCGTCCGAGCTGCCCGTGCTCTCGCCGACCTTGGAGATCCAGTCGGTGACCGTGCCGATCGCGTCGCCGATCGCCTCCCAGTAGCCCTTGCCCTGGGCGACCCAGTCCTGGAGCGGGGTCAGCTCCCAGATGAGCCAGCCGGCGACGATCAGGAGTACCACGGTGAACAGGCAGCCCTTGAGGCAGCCGAGTCCGGGGATGCGCATCGGGTTGGCGCCGCGCTGCCTCGGCGGACGCGGCTCGCGCGGAGCCGGCTGCTGGGGCTGCTGCGGCTGCGGGGGCGCGTACTGCTGCCGCTGGGGCTGCTGCGGCTGCTGATAGCGCTGCGGCTGGTGCTGTTGCTGCTGGTGTTGCGGTGGGTACTGCTGGTGCTGCGGAGGCGGCTGGCGGCGCTGGGGCGGCTGCTGCTGATGGGGCTGCTGCGGCGGCTGCTGGCGCTGCGGGCGACGGCGCAGCGGGTCCTGGCTCGGGTCGAGGTACTGGACCTGGGTCTGCTCGTTGCGGTCGCGGGCCGCCTGGAGCTGCGACTGCCAGGGGTGCGGTCCGTCCGGCTGCGGCGGCCCGTCGGGTCGCTGCGGCACGGGCGGCATGACGGCGGTCGGGTCGGCGTGGCCGCCGCCGGGGCCCTGACCGCCCGGGCCGCCGGTCTGCTGGAAGACGCTGGTGGGGGCGGCGGGGTCGTAGGAGCCCGCGTTGCTCGGCAGCACCTGCGTGGGGTCGGCCGCGCCCGGGGTGTCCGGGACCGCGGTGGGCGCCGGGTCGGGGGCGAGCAGGGCGCCCACCCCGTCGGCGGCGGCGATCTGGGCGGAGTTCGCGTGGACGCCGATGCCCGAGGCGACCGTACGCAGACCGCGGGCCAGGTTCTCGGCGCTGGGCCGCCGGTCCGGGTCCTTGCTCAGGCAGCGCTCTATGACCGTCCACAGCGGGGCCGGGACGTTGGAGGGGCGGCGGGGCTCCTCGCTGAGGTGCCGGTGCAGGACCTCGAGGGCGGTGCCCCCGGCGAACGGCGGGCGGCCGGTGACCAGCTCGTACAGCAGGATGCCCGCGCCGTAGATGTCGACGGCGGAGGTCTGCGGGCGGCCCTCGGCGGACTCCGGCGCCACGTAGGCGGGGGTGCCGACGAACTCGTGGGTCCGGGTCAGGCCCGGGGAGTCGGCCAGGCGCGCGATGCCGAAGTCCGTGAGCATCGGGTGCATCTGGCCGTCGCGCTCGTCGACCAGCACGTTGGCCGGCTTGAGGTCGCGGTGGACGACGCCGTCCGCGTGACTGGCGGCGAGCGCGTCCGCGATCTGCGCGGTGAGCAGGGAAGCGGCGACCGGGGTGAGCGGGCCGTTGTCGCGGAGGTAGCGGTGCAGGTCGGGGCCGTCGATCAGGTCCATCACCAGGGCGAGGAGATCGCCCTCGACGACCAGGTCCCGGGTGCGCACGATGTTGGGGTGCGTGAGCCGCAGCAGGACGGAGCGCTCCCGCAGGAACCGCATCACGACATCGGCGTCGTTGGCCAGCTCCTCCTTGAGGACCTTGATGGCCACGGTCTCGCCGGGCTGACCCGCGACGGCTGCCTCGGCGCCCGCGGTCTCCCGCTGGCGGGCTCGCCAGACGGTGCCCGTGGCGCCGCGTCCGAGCGGCTCCTCGAGCAGGTACTTGCTGCCTACCGGCCGCACGTCATGCGCTCCCTGCTGATCGTGGTGCTTGCGGTCCCCCAGGGGTCCTGTTCGCTCCCCGGGTCCGTCCGAATGTTCCGGCCCACTGTAGTGCCGCCGAACGGGGCACCGGGGGCTCACGTTTCGGGGGAAGACGCGGAGACCGGGTGGAAGGTTGCCGCACGGCTGATCAGGGGCCGGTCAGGCGTTCGGTCGCCGGAGCGGATTTCCGTCCGGCACCAGGCGGGCGACCACCGGGAAACCCGTCCGAGCGGCGGGATCCGGACGCAAGCAGGCACTTTTGCGCCCACAGCCGACCATTCAAGATCATTTAAAGGTGACCGCCGGGCGTGTTGTCAGTGGCAGGTGCGAGGATGCCTCCAGCACGGATCTGCGAGGTCGGAGTCTCGCGGTGCGTGACGACCTGTACGGACGACGTGTCCGTGCCGGGTGGGGGAATCACAGGGCGTTTCCCCTGCCGGGCACCCCCGCGCAGAAGGGACCGCTGACGGCGATGCAGATCCGGCTGACCGTCCTCGCGCCGCGCAGCGGCCAGACCCCGGCGCGCACCTGCGACGTGCTCGTCACCGCACCCGCCGGGACGGCGCTGGCCGCCGTCGCCTCCCAGCTGGCCTCCGCCGTGTCGGGGCCCGAGAGCTCCCAGGGCGGCGGAGCGATCGTGTTCTTCGCCGGACGGGAGCGGCTGGACGGGCACCGCGCCGCGCTGGGCGAGCCGCCCCTGGTGGACGGCGCGGTCCTCTCGCTCCAGGTCCCCGGCGACGTCGAGGCGACGGACGACCCCGTTCCGGCCCAGCTCCATGTGGTGGCGGGCCCGGACGCGGGCGGCGTCCACCTGCTGCACGGCGGGCAGATCCGGATCGGCCGCTCCGCCGACGCGGACGTCCCGCTCGACGACCCGGACGTCTCCCGGCTGCACTGCGCGGTGACGGTCTCCGACGACGGCCGGGTCTCGGTCGCCGATCTCGGTTCGACGAACGGCACCTCACTGGACGGCGTCGAGGTGCGTGAGCGGCCGGTCCGCCTCGCCCCCGGCGCGCTGCTGCGGCTCGGCGAGTCCGCCCTCCGCCTCACGGCGGGCTCCCGTCCGGCGACGCTGCCGATCGCGCCGGACGGCGAGGGTCACCTGCGGGTGGCCCGCGCCGAGACGGGGACACCCGCCCCGGGCCACGGGACCGGCGCGCCGCCCTCCGCGCACACCCCCGACCACGGCGGCCCGGGCCACGGCCACGGTTACGGCGCACCGGCCTCCCCTTTCCCTCGTTCCCCCGCTTCCGCCGGCTCCCCGGCGTCCTCCGGGCCCCACGGCCTCTCCGGAGCCCCGGATTCCTCCCTCGAAGAGGCCTCCTGGCCCGAGCACGCCGAGGCCGGGCCGGGCACGTACCCGGGACATGGCACCCATGCCCGTGGCGAGGAGTTCGACGACGCCCCGGCACCCCGGCGCGGCATAGGAGCGTGGGCGAGGCGGCTCAAGGGCGGCGCGAAGGGCGAGCAGGCGGCGGGACCGGAGACCGGCGCCGGGCGGCGGGACGAGGCGTACGGCTCCTCCCGCGCCCCGGACGGCCGGACACCGCCCGGATCACCGGCGTACGGATCAGCGGCGCCCGGAGCCGGCGCGTACGGCTCCGCGACGGGGTCCCACGACTTCCCGGGCGGCTCCCCCGATCCGTCCGGCGGCCCGTCGGGGGCCGGTCACCTCGCCTCGCCGGCCTCGCCCGGCTCCCCCTTCTCCGCGCTGCCCACCGCCCCCGAGGGCACCTGGCCGGATCCGGCCGCCGTGCTGCTGACCGCGCTCGGCCCCGGGCCCCGGCTCTGGGAGCGCCATCCGGAGCACCCGGAGGCGCTCGTGGTGCGGCTCGGCACGACCGACCGGGCCGAGGTGCCCGCCGTGCCGGTGACCGTGGGGCTACGGGAGGCCGGTTCGCTCGGGCTCGCCGGTCCGCGCGCCCGGCTGGCGGGGCTTGCCCGCGCGACGGTGGCGCAGCTCGCCGCGCTGCACTCCCCGTTCGACCTGGAGATCGTCCTCATCAGCACGGACCGCGCCCGCCCGCTGGAGGAGCGGCGGCGCGAGTGGTCCTGGCTGGGGTGGCTGCCGCATCTGCGCCCGACGCACGGACAGGACTGCCGGCTGCTCCTCGCGTACGACCGTGAGCAGGCGGCCGCCCGCACGGCCGAGCTGGTGCGCCGCCTCGACGAAGGCCCCCTCGGTCCCGGGTGGCCGCATCTGGACCGGGCCTCGGTGGCCGAGGCCGCCCGCGCCCACACCGGTCCGCACACGGTGGTCGTCCTGGACGGCGACCCCGGTACGGCGATGCTGCGCGAGACCACGGCGCGGCTGGCCGGGGCGGGCGCGGCGGCCGGGATCCATCTGATCTGCCTGGCCGAGACCCCGGCCGCCTCCCCCACCTCCCCGGTGGCCGCGACGTACGAGGCCGCCTGCCGGGCGTCCATCGCCTTCCGGGAGTGCGGGGCGGTCGCGATGCTCAGCGGGGACGTCGCCACGGCGTTGCGCCTGTTGCGCACGGCGGGCGGGCAGGCCGCGGGGCACGGGACGGTGGCCGCCGTGGACGCGGTGTCGGCGGCCTGGGCCGAGCGGTTCGGGCGGGCCCTGGCGCCCCTGCGTGAGGAGGGCTCGGCCGCGCTGGCCGGCCGTCCGACGACCGCGGCGCTGCCGCCGTCCGCCCGGCTGCTGGACGAGCTGGGCCTGGCCCGGGCGACGCCGGCCTCGCTGATGGCCCGCTGGGCGTCCACGGCGGAGCTCCAGCCCGGCGCCTCGGCGCCCCGGGGCGGGGCGGCCCCCGCGCCCCGCCAGGAGCTGGACAGCCCCAACTCCGGGCGGACCCTCAGCGCGGGCCCGCGCGTCGGCCCGCAGCGCACCGCCTCCTCCTCCCACCGTGACTCCGGCCGCACGCCGTACCCGGCCGCGGGCGCCCCCGACCCGGACCGCACCCCGTACCCACCGCTGGACGCCCGCGACTCCGGGCGCACCCCGTATCCGCCGCTGGATTCACGGGACTCGGAGCGCACGCCCTACCTCGGCGGCCGGCGCTCCGGGCCGGGACCGGGCTCCGGGGAACGGGGCGAAGGGGCCACGCCCCCGGCCGGCGCCGCCCACACCGGCCGGCCGGTCCTCGTGCTCGGGGCGGGCCCCCGGGGGCCCCTCAGCGTCGATCTCGCCGACGAGGGGCCGCATCTACTGATCGAGGGGCCGCCGGGCAGCGGCCGCACCGAGCTGCTCCGGGCCGTCGCCGCCTCGCTCGCCTCCGCCGCCCGGCCCGACCGGCTCGGCATCCTGCTCGTCGACGGTGCCGGCGGCGAGCGGGGGGAGCGCTGCGAAGGGCTGCTCCCCTGTACGGAGCTGCCGCATGTGTTCACCCACCTCGTGGCGTGCGACCCGGTCCGGATGCGGGAGTTCGCGCAGGCCCTGGGCGGCGAGCTGAAGCGGCGCGCCGAGCTGCTCGGCGACCTGGACTTCGCCGCCTGGCACGAGCAACACGCCCAGCAGGAGGGCCCGGCGCGCATCGTGGGCCAGCGTCCGCCGAGCGGCGCCGAGCGGCGGGGCGATCTGGACTCCCCGGCCAGCGGCACCCTGCGGTTGCGCCCCGCCGCCCGGTCCGGGGACCCCGGCCCGTCGCCGCTGCCCCGCCTCGTCGTCCTCGCCGACGACTTCGACGCGCTGGTCGCCCCGTCGCTCGGCAGTCCCGGCCGGCCGGCCGCCGGTTCGGTGGTGCGGGCGCTGGAGGCCGTGGCCCGGGACGGCGGGCGGCTCGGGGTGCACCTGGTCGCCACCTCCGCGCGCCCGGACCGCACCGAGGACACCGAGCTGGCCCGTGGCGCCCGGCTGCGCATCGTGCTGGACGCCCCGGTGCTCCCGCCGTCCCCGGACGAGCCGGCCCCCGGCCGGGGCAGACTGGGGCATCCGGACGGCCGGGTGACGCCGTTCCAGGGGGGCCGGGTCACCGGTCGCATCCCGCGTACGGCGACGCTGCGGCCCACCGTCGTCCCGCTGGAGTGGGAGCGGATGGGCGATCCGCCGACCCGGCGCCCGGTGCGGGAGCTGGGCAACGGGCCGACCGACCTGGCGCTGCTCGCCAGCGCGTTGGAGCGCGCGGCCCGTTCGGTGAACGCGGAGCGGCTGCCGGCCCTGGTGCCGTTCCCGGCCTGACGTGACCACCGGCGCGGCCACTCTCACCGCCCTCTCCCGGACCCTCGCCCGGCCACCGTTTCGGCGCGCTCCTCCCCCTGCCCCGGCAGGCTTCCGACATGCCCTGACATGACGTCACGAGGCGATCACGATCAGCCTGTTGGGGCCTCCGGCGGTATTGCGGGGCCCGTGCGCCCGGCGTAGGACTGTGCGCACGGACGACGCAGTCCGGGCATGCGGACATGGCCGGACGCGTACAGAAGAGACGGGGCAGGAATGCGCACAACCTTCTCGATACGCAGGGCCGCGGTCGTGTTCACAGCGGTCGGCGCTCTGGCGCTCACCGCCTGCGGAGGCGACGGTGACGGCAAGAAGAAGACGGACGACGGCTCCGGCAAGGGCACGGACAGCACGTCCACGGTGAAACTGCCGAAGCTGGACGGGGAGGACATCTCCGTCGCCGCGGTCTGGACCGGACCCGAGCAGGAGAACTTCACCAAGGTGCTGGACGAGTTCGAGAAGCGTACGGGCGCGAGCGTGACCTTCGTCCCGGCGCAGGACCCCATCATCAACTTCCTGGGCACCAAGATCGCGGGCAAGCAGCCGCCGGACGTGGCGATGATCCCGCAGGTCGGTGCGATCCAGCAGGCGGCCGCGAAGAAGTGGGCCAAGCCGGTCGGCCCCGAGGCGCGGGCCCAGCTCGGCCAGAACTACGCGAAGGTCTGGCAGGACCTCGGCGCGGTGGACGGCACCCAGTACGGCGTGTACTTCAAGGCCGCGAACAAGTCCCTGATCTGGTACAACGCCGCCGCGTTCGACAACGCCGGGGCGAGCGAGCCGAAGACCTGGAAGGACTTCCTGACGACCGCGGAGACCGTTTCCGCCTCCGGCGTCACACCGGTCTCGGTGGGTGGCGCGGACGGCTGGACCCTGACCGACTGGTTCGAGAACGTCTACCTCTCCCAGGCGGGGCCGGAGAAGTACGACCAGCTGGCGAAGCACGAGATCCCGTGGACCGACCCGTCGGTCAAGGACGCGCTGACCACGCTGGCCGGGCTGTGGGGGAAGCCGGAACTGATCGCGGGCGGCGCGGACGGGGCGCTCCAGACGGAGTTCCCGGCCTCGGTCACCCAGACCTTCACCGGGGGCGACCAGCCCAAGGGCGCGATGGTCTTCGAGGGCGACTTCGTCTCCATCAACATCGCGCAGACCGAGGCGAAGATCGGCACGGACGCCAAGGTCTTCCCGTTCCCGGCGGTCGGCGCGGACTCCCCCGTGGTGACCGGCGGCGACGCGGCGGTGGCGCTGAAGGACACCAAGGGCGCGCAGGCGCTGCTGACCTGGCTGGCCTCCTCCGACGCGGCGAAGATCTGGGCCGAGTCGGGCGGGTTCATCTCCCCGAACAAGAGCCTGGACCTGAAGGCGTACCCGAACGACGTGCAGCGCACGATGGCCCAGGCGCTGATCGACGCCGGTGACGACGTCCGGTTCGACATGTCCGACCAGGCCCCGCAGTCGTTCGGCGGGACGCCCGGGAAGGGCGAGTGGAAGATCCTCCAGGACTTCCTGAAGAACCCGAAGGACATCGCGGGGACCCAGAAACAGCTGGAGTCCGAAGCGGTCAAGGCGTACAAGAGCTGACGCCGTGACGACAGCGACCGCGGGGGGCGCCGGTGCGGCGCCCCCCGCCGACGACACGAATCCACGCCCGTCCCCGCCCCCGGACCCGAAGAGGTCCCGCAAGAGCGTGACCGGCACCCGCAGGGTCATCGCGGCGGCGTTCCTGCTGCCCGCGCTGGTGCTGCTCGGCGCGCTGGTGCTCTATCCGATCGGGTACTCGGTCTACCGGTCGTTCTTCGACCAGGCCGGTACGGGCTTCGCCGGGATCGACAACTACAAGGCGCTGTTCACCGACGCCACCATCGTCACGGCGGTGAAGAACAACGCGATCTGGGTGGTCTTCGCCCCGACGGTCGCCACCGCGCTCGGGCTGATCTTCGCGGTGCTGACCGAGCGGATCCGCTGGGGCACCGCGTTCAAGCTGATCGTCTTCATGCCGATGGCGATCTCGATGCTGGCGGCCGGCATCATCTTCCGGCTGGTGTACGACCAGGCTCCCGAGCGGGGTGTGGCCAACGCGGTGGCGGTGGGCGTGCACGACACGTTCAACCAGTCCTCCGTCTTCCCGAAGGCGCGCCCGCTGCCCGTGCACCCGCTGGAGAAGGGTGACGGCGGGGTGTTCGTCTCCAAGGAGCCGGTCCGGGCGGGCCAGCCGCTGCGGGTGCCGCTGGTCGGCGTGGCTCCGGCGAGGATGCCGGGCGACGCACGGCCTGCGAAGGCGGCCCCGGCGGGGTCCGGGGACGAGATCTCCGGCACGGCCTGGCTGGACTTCACCCGGGGCGGCGGCGGGAAACCGAATGTCGTCGACCCGAAGGAGCTCGGCCTGAAGGGCCTGAAGGTCGAGGCGGTGAAGGACGGGAAGGTCGTCGCCACGGCCACCGCCGGGGCGGATGGCGTGTTCACCCTGCCCGCCGCGGCGGACGGGGCCCAACTGCGCCTGCCCGCCGACAACTTCCGCGAGCCCTACAACGGCGTCGACTGGCTCGGACCGTCCCTCGTGACGCCCGGGATCATCGGCAGCTACGTATGGATGTGGGCCGGGTTCGCGATGGTGCTGATCGCGGCGGGCCTGGCCGGTCTGCCGCGTGAGCTCCTGGAGGCGGCCCGGGTGGACGGCGCCAACGAGTGGCAGGTGTTCCGCCGGATCACGGTGCCGATGCTGGCGCCGGTGCTGGCGGTGGTCCTGGTGACGCTGATGATCAACGTGCTGAAGGTCTTCGACCTGGTGTTCATCATCGCGCCGGGCTCCTCGCAGGACGACGCGAACGTGCTGGCGCTCCAGCTGTACAGGTCGTCGTTCGGCACGGACGCGGACCTGGGGATCGGGAGCGCGATCGCGGTGCTCCTGCTGCTGCTGGTGATCCCGGTGATGCTGTTCAACATCCGCCGGATCCGGAAGGAGGGACGCCGATGAGCGCACCCGACGCATCGATCAAGGCCAAGCAGTCCCTCGGCGCCCGGATCGCCGCCCGCGCCGGCGGCGGGGTGATGCGGGTCTTCCTGATCCTGGTCGCCCTGTTCTGGCTGATGCCCACGATCGGCCTGCTGCTGTCCTCGCTGCGCGGGCCGCAGGACATCGCGGCGACCGGCTGGTGGAAGGTCTTCACGGCCCCGTCGGAGATGACCTTCGACAACTACCAGCGGCTGCTGGACAATTCGACGATCACCGGCTCGCTCGTCAGCACGATCATGATCACCGTGCCCTCCACGGTCCTGGTGGTGGTCATCGGCTCGCTGGCCGGATACGCCTTCGCGTGGATGGAGTTCCCCGGCCGCGACTGGTGGTTCCTGCTGGTCGTCGGGTTGCTGGTGGTGCCGGTGCAGGTCGCCCTGATCCCGGTCTCCGAGCTGTTCGGCACGATCGGGATCTTCGAGACGACGCTCGGTGTGGTGCTGTTCCACACGGCGTTCGGCCTGCCGTTCGCGATCTTCCTGCTGCGGAACTTCTTCGCGGAGATCCCCCGTGAGCTGCTGGAGGCCGCCCGGCTCGACGGGGCGGGCGAGATCCGGCTGTTCACCCGGGTCGTGATGCCGCTGGGCGGTCCGGCGATCGCCTCGCTCGGGATCTTCCAGTTCCTGTGGGTGTGGAACGACATGCTGGTCGCCCTGATCTTCGCGGACTCCGAGTCGCCGCCGATCACCGTGGCGCTCCAGCAGCAGGTACGCCAGTTCGGCAACAACATCGACGTGCTGGCGCCCGGCGCGTTCGTGTCGATGGTGATCCCGCTGGCGGTGTTCTTCGCCTTCCAGCGGCAGTTCGTGTCCGGCGTGATGGCGGGCGCCGTCAAGTAGCTCTCGCCACAAGGCCGTACGCCCTCGGAGGCGTACGGCTGTACGTCAACCCGAAGCGGCCCGGTTCCCCGGAACCGGGCCGCTTCGCCGTCTGAGTCCCCCGATTGCCGCGTCCGGCGTAACCCTGTCATTCCATCCGACGTTTGCGGTCTGCCTGTTTCCCGCGAACGATCGACCCATGGATGTGTAGTGCCCCGGTTCTCCGTCATCGTGCCCGCATTCCGGGTCCAGGCGTATCTGCACGCGTGTCTGGATTCCGTGCTGGCCCAGTCCTTCAAGGACTACGAGATCGTCGTGGTCGACGACTGCTCCCCCGACGCCTGTGGGCCGATCGCCGACGAGTTCGCCCGCCGGGACCCGCGTGTCACCGCACTGCACCTCCCCCGCAACACCGGCCTGGGACCGGCCCGCAACGCCGGGATGGGCCGGGCGGGCGGTGACTACCTGATCTTCCTCGACGGTGACGACACCCTGCTGCCGGACGCGCTCCAGACCATCGCCGACCGGATCGACGCGACCGGCGAACCCGACGTCCTGATGTACGACTACGCCCGCACGTACTGGACGGGCCGCAGCGTGCGCAACGTCCTGGCCGCCCACCTCGACGAGGGCGGGCCCGACCGCTTCCGGCTCACCGACCGCCCCGAGCTGTTGCAGCTCCTCATGGTCGTCTGGAACAAGGCGTACCGCCGCGCGTTCATCGAGGCCGAGGGGTTCACCTTCCCGCCCGGCTACTACGAGGACACCCCCTGGACCTACCCGGTACTGATGTCGGCCGGGTCGATCGCGGTGCTGGACGCGGTCTGCGTCTCCTACCGGCAGCGGCGGCGCGGCAACATCCTCTCCACCACCAGCGAGAAGCACTTCGACGTCTTCGACCAGTACGACCGGGTGTTCGCGTTCATCGACGCACGCCCCGAACTCGCCCTGTGGCGCCCGGTGATGTTCCGCCGGATGCTGGACCACTTCTCCGCGCTGTTCGCCTCCCGGGACCGGCTGCCGCTCCACAGCCGCGCCGCGTTCTTCCGCCGGGCGGCCGCGTCCTGCCGCCGCTACCGCACCCCCGGCGCCCCGGTCCCCCGTCGCGCGCTGCTGCGGCACGGCCTGTTGCGGCTCGGCGCGCGGCGCACCTATCAAGCGCTGTCGGGGGCCCAGCGCCTGGGCGGCCGGCTGCGCCGGGGGGTGGCGGGCGCCCGCCGGGCGGTACGGGGCGTGGCGCTGCGGGCCCACTACCGGATCCAGTTGCGGCTGCCGCTGCGCTCCCGGGACGCGGTGTTCGCCACCCGGGGCGGGGGCGGGTACACGGGCAGCCCGGCGGCGATCGAGGCGAAGGTCCGCGAGCTGGTCCCGGGGGTGCGGACCGCCTGGATCTGCCGGCCCGTCGACGCCCACACCGTGCCGACCGGCACCCGGCACCTCGCGCCCGGCACCTTCGCCCACGGGACGGCGCTGGCCCGCTCCGCGTACCTGGTGAACGACTCCGCCTTCGACCGGGGGCTGGTCAAGCGCCGGGGCCAGGTGCTGCTCCAGACGCACGAGGGCACACCGCTGCGGACCGTGGGCACCGATCTGCTGGACCGGCCCGCCGCCGCCCGGGGCACCGACTTCGAGCAGCTGCTGCGCTCGGTGGACACCTGGGACTTCTCCCTCTCGGCGAACCCGCACTCCACCCTCGTACGGGAACGGGCCTATCCGTCCGCGTACACGACGCTGGAGTACGGATCGCCGCGCAACGACGTGTACCACCGCACCGGTCCGGCGGATGTGGCGCGGCTGCGCGAGACGCTGGGGATCCCGGCGGGCTGCACGGCCCTGCTGTACGCCCCGACGCACCGCGACTACCGGCGTGTCCAGCGGTCCGGCCTGGACCTGGAGCGGCTGGTCCGGGTCCTGGGCCCGCAGTTCGTGGTCCTGGCCCGGGCGCCGCACCCCGCGGGCCCCGGTGGCCACCGGGCGCCGCATCCCCGGATCATCGACGTCCACGGGCACCGGTCCGTGGAGACGCTGGCGCTCGCCTCGGACGCGCTGATCACGGACTACGCGTCGCTGATGTTCGACTACGTCAACCTGGACCGCCCGGTGGTGCTGCACCTCGCCGACATCGAGGCGTACGAGGCGGCCCGGGGCACGTACTTCGACATCACGGCGTTCCCGCCCGGCATCGTGGCCCGGGGCCAGGACGAGCTGTTCGACATCTTCGCCACGGACCACTGGCGGGGCTCACGCTCGGCGCAGCTGCGGGCCGCGTTCCGGGCCCGGTTCTGTCCGTACGACGACGGGTACGCCGCCGAGCGGGTGGTGCGTCGGGTCTTCCTCGGGGAGACGGACGGGCTGCCGCTGCCGGTGCCGTCCGCCGCGCGCCGGACGCCCGCGGCCCTTCCGGCGCAGGACGGGGCCGGGGCGGGCCTCAAGGGCTGACCCGGCCCGTCGCTCCACGCGTGCTCCCACGGGCTCAGGGCGCGCTCAGCGCTCCAGGAACGCGAACAGCTCCTCCCAGCGGCGCAGGGTCTCCGGCTCGGAGAACCGCTGGACGCCGGACCGGGCCCGCGCGCCCATCGCGTCGCGCAGCCGGGGGTTGCCGGTGAGCCGCAGCAGCCGGTCGGCGAGGGCGGCGACGTCCCCGGCGGGGGCCAGCAGCCCGTCCTCGCCGTCGCGGACGATCTCCCGCACCCCCGGCGCGCAGTCGAAGGCGGCGCAGGGCACACCGCTCGCCATCGCCTCCAGCAGGGCCAGCGGGAAGCCTTCGCCCCGGGAGGACTGGACGAAGACGGAGGCCTGGGCGAGGGCCCGCTCGACGTCGTCGGTGCGGCCCATCCACTCCACGGATCCGTCGAGGCCGAGGCCCGTGCACTGCTCCTTGAGCGCGGCCTCGTCCTCGCCGGCCCCGTAGACGCACAGCCGCCAGTCGGGGCGGGCGGGGGCGACCAGGGCCCAGGTGTCCAGGAGCAGGTCGATGCCCTTCTGGTCGCTGAGCCGGCCGATGCTGGCAACGGTCTTCGCGGTGCGCGGGGAGGGCACGGCGGGGAGCCTGGAGAGGGCGTTGGGCAGGAAGCCGACGTTGTTCATGCCGTCGCCGGCCCACTGGTCGGCGTCCTCCTCGGTGAGGACGAGCCAGTGGTCGAGGTCCTTGTAGTGGTTCTTGATCCAGCGGTAGCGGTGGCTCGCGCGGGAGTAGCCGTAGGACTCGTGGCTCATCCCGATGACCCGCAGCCCGGTGGTGTCGGCCTCGCCGACCCATTCCATCGCCCAGACCTGGGTGACGATGACGACCGCGCCGGGGCGGGCGGTCGCGAAGATCTCCGACAGCCGGGCGACCGCCTGCTTCTTGGCGGCGGCCCGGGCCGCCTCCTTGCGCCGGGTGGGGAGTCGGAAGCGGTCACGGATGCCGTGGGGCGTCCAGGGG